>DATGYC010000375.1:0-6222 GCA_035298385.1 Symbiobacteriaceae bacterium
CGGTTGTAACCGATCTCGCTCTTATAGTTGGCATAGTAGTCGGAGGAGGTGCTGTTGTAGTACGAGGTGGTCATGTAGGGGCGCCCGCCGTGGTTGACGCCGTGCTTCTTGATACCGGCAGCGAAGTTAGAGACCGTAGTCCCCCACGGTTCGGTCAGCATATCCGCTCGCATGTGGTTGCCGAAGGAGGTCCAGGTGGTGTAACCAGAGGTGAGGCTGGAGTACCCGCGCACCTTCGACCAGTACCACAGGATTGTGGCGCCAGCGGCTGGACCGCATGCACTCTTGTAGTAATTCAGGGTGGCCTGATCGTAGGTCGTAGGGAAGTAGGTAATCTTCTTGCTCGTGATCAGGTTTTCGGGGGTGATGATATCCACCATTGGTGATTCGGTGGCGGTCTCGTCCGGTGGCGGAGAGAGCTCCTCGGCGGTTGGCTCGACGATGGCTGTCGTTTCAACCGTGTCGAGGCTCATCAGGTTCACAGTGGTGCGGTCGCTCTGACCGCTGGTGCCGAAGCGGGCGAGGAAGATCGACGGCCCGGCGTGGACCAGTTGAGGGGTGTCGCTACGGGCGCTCTTCGCCTGGGCCTGGGCGACCCGCAGATGCGGCGCTTCGGCCTGGCTGAACTCAACGACGCGCGGGGTGGTCTCGTCGGCGCTCACGACGACGAAGCCGGCGGCGGAACCGCCCTTGGCCTTTACGTCGATCACGTAGACGGAGGGCGCCCCGTCAGGCGTTTCGAAGAGTGCGGGGGAGCCAAGGGCGACGTCGGTCCATTCCGGGATCTCGTTGTTCTGGGCGACGCGGGCGACGAAGTGACGGGCGACTTGCAGAGCGGCACCAGGTGAGGCCGGGGCGGGCGTGGTCGGCTTGGCGGCAGCGAAGGTAGGGAGGATTAGGACGGCGACGAGAAGCATGATTAGCCGAAGGACCCACGAACGCTTAGGCAACGGATCGACCCCTTTCAACGAGTGGTGCGGATCTTTATTATCATAACAAAACGTAAACTCAGAAAACATGGGACGATTGGCCTAGGACTGGTAAGCGGAGAGGGGAGCAGCGACGACCAGTAAGACCAAACCGGCTGCCGACCTTTCACCAGGTCGACAGCCGGTTCCGCGTTATGACCTTGCTGCGATGGAGTTGCCTTCGCCCTGGACGGACCTGGGCGCCCGGAAGGTGAGCGCTCGCCAGATAATCCCTGGCTTGAGCAGAACCGAGACCGGTGCCAGCATGTGCTGCACGTGCAGGAAGGCCACGAGCGCCTCCCGATCCACGGAGAGCAGTTGGAAGACCTTGACCAGGAAGGCGTTGATCAACTTCAGGGGTAGTGGCCTCGGCCCCTCCACCTGTGGGAAGCGCATATCCTCTCCGGTCGCTACCTGCCACGCTTGGTCGTGCAGGGGACTGAGCCGCCTCTGGAATCGGCGGGCGAGGCCGGTGACCGTCCCCGCAGGCTGCTCGCCCAAGCAGGTCGCCAGCAGGTCGACGCTCATGGCGGCCACCGACATCCCCTGACCATAGCGCGGGTTGAAGGCGCAGGAGGCATCGCCCAGAACGACCAACCCCTCGGGGAGCCGCTCTAGCCGATCGTAGTGGCGACGGAGGTTGGAGGGGGTGCTGTGCCGGACGAGTGGCCCGACCGGTTCCGCTTGCCGGAACGCTTCATAGAGTTCCGGCCGGGGCAGGGTGCGCAGGAAGGTGAGGATCTCCTCGTGGCTACTTGGTACCGGCTCGCCGAACATCGACTGCAGGGTCAGGATCCATTGGCCATCCTCGATCGCCATGGCGATGGCCAGGGTGGTCTCGGGCGGGGTCGTACAGATCATGCAGACCTTCCAGTCCGGCTCATTCGCCGGCCGCTTGTAGAGGGCCGAGACATAATCGACCTTGGCCTTCACCTCAGAGACCGGGACCGCACCGAAGCCCTGCTCCGCCAGCCATTGCGGGGTATGGCTGCCACGGCCCCCGCAGTCGACGACCAGGTCGGCCGTCACCAGCTCCGCCAGCCCGCCGGAACCGACGGGCTCGATCAGAAGCCCGGTCACCGTACGCTGGTCCAGCGAGAGGTAGAGATCCTTCACGCGGTACCCCGAACGGATCGTCACGCGCGAGTCACGCATCAGATGAGCCCGCATCCGCCAGTCCAGCAGCGGGCGCCCAAAGAGCAGACCCTTTAGCCCGGTCTCGGTGCGCAGGCGAGTGGCGCCAAACTGGTGCCAGTAGACTTCTAAGCCGGTGTCGGCCCAGACGGCGCCGTGCGCCACGAGGTCATCTGCCAGGTCTGGGAAGAGGCGCTGCATCGTCTGCAGACCCCGTGCGAGGAGCGCGTGGGCATGGGGCGCCTGCGGGAGCCCCTTGCGCAGATCGGTTGAGTCCGTTAGGACGTCACGCTCAATCACGGTGACGTGGGCGAACTGTTCGGTTAGGGCCTTGGCCGTCAGCATGCCGGCGACGCTGGCACCGATCACGACCGCATGCTGGCCTAGGAGTGGCGTGGACATGGGAATCAGCTCCCTTTCTTATGGCAGAGATCCATCACTACCAGAAGGAAACGCGCCCGCACCGTTTTTTTGCAGATCGAACTCATCCCGAACCTTTCCCGGCTTCACTGGACTCTAATAACCAGAACGAATGGGGAGCAGGATAATCGTATGAATGGTGCGAATACCCTCGAAGCGAATGACAAGGGAGGGAAGGGGATGGCGCTCCCGGCTTGGTTAGAGCAGATTCGGTTCCAGTCCCGCTCTTCGATCGCCACGACTTTTTTACTGCACTTCAATATTGAAGACTGGGCTGGCCCGGATCACCGGCTGGTACGGGACCTCCTCCTGCAGGAGTTCCTCAGCAACGGAGGCCGCAAGCTCGTCGCTGTCTACTCGCGCGCAGAGGGGCTCACCTTCCCGAACCCGGCCCACCAGGCCGAGGCCCTGCGCCTCCTGACGGGGGAGTCGGTCTCGCCGAGCGAGTCGATTCGCCTGCCCCAATCGATGGGCGCCGCCTTCGCCCTGATGGATCGTCTCCTCTACACGGCGCCGACCGGGCTCTTGATCGAGCACCTGGAGACGATCCTCCCCGCGGAGGACCTCTCGGCGATGGATGAGGGCGAGCTCAGAGCGCTTACCTTTATGCGCAAGTGGGCGGTCGATCCCCGCCTGCACCGGCAAAACGCAGCGATCGTCCTGACGGCGGGCGCCCTCACCGAGGTCCACCCGCACCTACGGACGGCCTCGACGAAGATCGAGCAGGTCCTCGTCCCCCTGCCGGACCTGGCCGAGCGTGAGATCTACATCACCGAGATGGCCCGCAGCCGCAACCTGGGCCTGGCGATGACCGAGCGCGAGCTAGCGAATGCCACCGCCGGCCTCTCCCGCATGATGATCGAGGATATCGGCCTGCGCGCTGAGGCTCTTCGGCAGCCCGTCACCGCCGAGTTTGTGCGGGAGCGGAAGGAGGGCCTGATCAAGGCTGAGTTCGGTGACGTCCTGGAGATCATCGAGCCCCGGTGGGGCTTCGAATCCCTCGGCGGCCTTACCGAGGCGAAGCTCTACGCAGCCCGCTCCGTCATCTCGCCGCTGAAGACGGGGAACGAGCGCCGGGCGCCCCTTGGCGTCCTGCTGACGGGACCGCCCGGCACGGGTAAGTCGGCCTTCTTCTACGCCCTGGCGCGTGAGGCGGGCGTCAACGCGGTCAAGCTGAACCTGGGGAAGATCCTCGGGCCGTACGTCGGCCTCTCGGAGCAGAACTTTGAGAAGGCGCTCTTGGGGATTGAGTCCCTGGCGCCCTGTCTGGTCCTCGTCGATGAGATCGATCAGGTCTTCCAGCGCGGGAACGGCGATGGTGGCGGCGGGGTTCAGCAGCGCCTCTTTGCGCGCCTCCTGGACTACATGGCCCAGCCGCACCATCGGGGAAAGATCGTCTTCGTGGCGGCGACGAACCGACCGGACCTGATCGATCCCGCGCTAAAGCGCCCGGGCCGCTTCGACCGGAAGATCCCGATGCTGCCGCCAGGTTGGGCCGAGCGCGTCTCGATCCTCTCCGCCCTGCAGGGTCGCTACGAGATCCCCGGCGAGGTCGACTGGTCCGAGGCGGCGAGTCGCACGGAGGGCTATACCGGCGCTGAGTTGGAGTCGCTCCTGCTGAAGGCGTTCGAGGTAGCCGAGGAGGGGGGCGCCCCCGGCCTCACCACGGAGGCAGTCCTCGAGGCCCTCGCCAAGATCCGCCCCTCCACCGCCGCAGTCGCCTTCATGACGGACCTGGCGATCTTAGAGACGGATGACCTAGACGTTCTCCCGCCCGAATATAGGGAGCTAGCCGCTGATACAGAGCGCCTCCAGCAGCGGGTAGATCGCTGGAAGATCCAACATCGGTAGTACGTTTGGGTATGTCGGGTTGTACTTAGGTACGATTCTCTGGTTAGGTGCGAACCTGTATCTTAGGTGTAGGAGTCCTAGAAGTGTAGCGTAGTGGTTCCTTTCTTTTAGGGATGATGGGGATTCTGGGGATGAATCGGGTCGAGGAACCGGGCCTCCGCTTGGGCTAATCCCCTGCTAGGCCCCCATACCAGGTCATCCCCCCAATCCCCATAATCCCCGTGAAAAAGACGTCTCTACCCAACCCCAACCCCATTCCAAAGGAGCAAAACTCACCATGTTTGAACGCCTCGCCCGAATCATCCGCGGCTTCTTCGGCCTCTTCATCTCCGGCCTCGAAGAGAAGAACCCCAAGGCGATGCTCGAGGATCTCAAGAACCAGCTCAACGCTGCCAAGGTCCGCTACAACACCACGACAGCGAACATCATCGCCCGCGAGAAGGTAGCCGCCTCTAAGCTGAAGGCCGCCGAGAAGGAGCTCGCCGACTGCCAGCGCCTCGTGCAGGAGGCCAAGCGCCAGGGTGACCGCGAGCTCGCCCTGCAGCTCCTGATCAAGGAAGAGTCCCTCAGCTCCCAGCTCGACACCACCCGTCAGGCCTACGACGCCATCAAGCTTGAGGCCGACAACGCTCGCCGTGAATTCGAGAACTTCCAGAACGAGATGTTCCAGAAGATGTCCCAGATCGAGCAGCTGAAGGCCCAGGCCGACCTTGCCTCCTTGAAGAAGGAGATGAACACCCTGCGCTCTCAGTACGCCACCGACGGCGGCGCCGGCAAGATCAACGAGGGGCTCCGCCAGGTCGAGGAGTTGGTCCAGGGCAACCTGGCCAAGGAGGAGGCCGTCTCCGAGCTTGGCAACAACTCGATCGACACCAAGATGCGTAACCTACAGGCTAGCGCCGCCAAGTCCCGCGCGGAGGAGAAGCTCGCTGCCCTCTTCGGCGACGCCCCCGCCACCCCGGCCGCTGAGACCGAGGCCGCTGGCGCCCGTTCCGTCAAGGAGAACGAGTAAGGCGGACAGCGCCCTGTAACGATGGAGGATGGTTGCGATGAATGGGAAGCACTTGGTAGCGGCCGCGACCGACCGCCGGACCCTTCCCTGGCTCCTCCTCGGAGCGATCCCGGCAGCGATCGCCCTCTCCCCGGTCGCGCCCATTCTTGGACTGGGGGTGCCCTTCGCCATCGCTGGGCTGGCGCTCCTGCCCGGACTGGGCGCCCATGCGCTCGCCACGAAGCGCCTCCTCGGCACCACTGAGTTCCAACACGAGATGGAGCGCTATGAGATGGGCGCCGAGCTCTTCGCTCACCTGGGCCGCATTGAGCGGCTCGCCCAGACGATGGACCCCCGCCTGAAGTCGATCCTGCCCTTCGGCGAGAAGCGGTCCCTCTGGGTGCGCAAGGAGCAGATGAAGGAGCGGGCGCGGGCGGTCTATCGGGAGTGGAAGGGGCGCCCGGCGCAGTACTTCGAGCACTTCCGGAATACGCAGCTAGCCTTGCAACTGGCGGAGATGCACCTGCGGCTGCTGAGCAACTACCAGGCGATCTGGATCGGTAACGCCCCGCTCGATCTGGGCCGCTTCCTCAAGGACGTCCTGCGGGAGGTCCCCCGGGTAGCCGGTCCGGGCGCAACTCAGCCGATTCGGATGGTCGGCTCCTTCCTCGGCCTTGATCTCGGGCCGGAGCGCCCGGATCGGGAGAAGGAGGCCTACCTGGAGACCCTCTCCGATATCGAAGCGGAGGTGGACCGTCTCCACAGGCGCTTCTTCCACTTGGAGCGGGCGCCTGAGGGTGAGCGGGTCAGGGAGCTCCTTGTCGAGGCGCATGCCTGGGAGGATGCCTTGCAAGAGGT
>DATGYC010000376.1:0-2271 GCA_035298385.1 Symbiobacteriaceae bacterium
GTCCGAGTTCGCAAACTCCCGCAGGGCCTCGCGCAGGTTGTGCGGTAGCAGCCCCACCCCCTCCGCCTCCCGCTCCTCCGGCGACATCTGGTAGACGTTCCGGTTGACCGGCGCTGGCGGGGTCAGCCCCCGCTTAATGCCGTCAAGCCCCGCCGCCAGGACGGCGGTTAGCGCCAGGTACGGATTGCAGGACGGGTCCGGCGAGCGGAGCTCCACCCGCGTCGAGCGCCCACGCCGGGCCGGGATCCGGATGAGCGGCGAGCGGTTCCGCTCAGACCAGGCGATGTAGACCGGCGCCTCATAGCCCGGCACGAGCCGCTTGTAGGAGTTGATCAGCGGGTTGCAGACCGCCGTGAAGGCTGGTGAATGCTCCAGCAGGCCCGCGATGAATTGGTAGAGGATTGGGTCAGTCCCATTCGGGGCGCCCTGGTTGTGGAAGGCGTTCTCGCCGTTCTTGAAGAGCGAGAGGTGCAGGTGCATGCCCGATCCGTTCACGCCGGCGAGCGGCTTGGGCATGAAGGAGGCGTGCAGGCCGTGCTGCAGGGCGATCGTCCGGACGACAAAGCGGAAGGTCGAGATGTTATCCGCCGCCCGCAGGGCGTCCGCGTACTTAAAGTCGATCTCATGCTGGCCCGGGGCGACCTCATGGTGCGAGGACTCGATCTCAAAGCCCATCTTCTGCAGGGCCAGGACGCAGTCCCGCCGGCACTCCTCGCCGCGGTCGACCGGGCCGAGGTCAAAGTAGCTCGCCTGGTCGATCGTGCGGGTGGAGGGCTTGCCATCCGGCTCCCGCTGGAAGAGGAAGAACTCCGGCTCGGGACCGACCATCAACTCATAGCCGAGCGCCTTCGCCTCGGCCAGCATCCGCTTGAGCATCCCGCGCGGGTCGCCCTCGAACGGGGTACCGTCGGGATGGAGGACGTCACAGATGAGGCGGGCGGTGGCGCCCTCCCCTTGCTCCTGCCAGGGGAAGACGGCGAAGGTGGTTGGGTCCGGCAGGAGGAGCATATCCGACTCCTCGATCCGGACGAAGCCTTCGATCGCGGAGCCGTCGAAGAGGATCTGCCCGTCGAGCGCTTTATCCAACTGCTCGACGGGGATGTCAACGTTCTTGGTGACACCGAGGATGTCGGTGAACTGCAGGCGGATAAAGCGTACGTCCAGCTCCTGGACGAGCTCCATCACCTCTTGGCGGTTCGTCGGGCGCCCGCGCATAAGCGAATCCCTCCAAGTATGTAGTGGCGGCTAGGCCACCCAGATAAACGAGATAATGAGCCCAATACCGACTAGTACGTTGATCAGGACCGATCCAAGTACCCCGACCAACCCGCCCCACCCCGCCCGCACGGCGTCCTCCATCGACCGTCCGGCGATGAGTTCACCGAGCATGGCGCCCAGGAACGGCCCGAGGATCAGCCCCAGCGGCATGAAGAAGAGCCCGATCAGCGAGCCGATCACGGCACCCCAGGTCCCCCACTTCGAAGCGCCAAAGCGCTTGGCGCCCCAGGCGCGCGCCAACTGTTCGGCCACCTGCACCAGCAGGACGACCGCCCCAGTTACCACCAGGTAGAGCCAGCCCAGCGCATGGAAGCCGGTCGCGATCGCGTAGACCAGCGCAGCCACCCAGATGATCGGCAGTCCCGGCAAGGCCGGCATAAACGTCCCCGCCAGACCGACCAGCATCACAGCCAGGGTGACCCAGAAGATCCACACCATGATCACCTCTCTTCCTAATGTACGGGAAGCAGGGCGGTTCTCCCTGCCGGGCATGTCAGATTGTCGAGGGAATTAGCCAGAGAGCCGCCTTGGCAAACCAAGGCGGCTCTCCTATTGTGCCACAACAGCGTACCTAGACCAACGCTAGCCGCTCTACCCGACGAAAAACGCCAGCCACAAGAAAGGAGGGTGGTCGACTGCTGCACATGCGTGCAGGGGAGAGCGAAGGTCTGCCGCCGTCCCGGGTTTGGGCGCCCCGGAGCGACATTCCGATCATCGTTCATGCGCAAGTGAGTGCTTAGATCGGGCTAGGAGCGGAGGGGCGCCCAAACCCGCCCGCCCCGGCGGCAAACCAACAGAGGTCTACGTAACAGCCAGCAGCCCCTTCGAAACCAGATACGCCGCCGACCGCACAGCCGCAATCACAACGTGCTCCTTGGTCAGCCCACCCTGGAAGTAGACCACATAAGGCTCCCGCATCGGCCCATCCGCCGACAACTCGATCGAAGAGCCCATCACAAACGTCCCCGCCGCCATGATCACCGGGTCATCATA
>DATGYC010000377.1:0-2222 GCA_035298385.1 Symbiobacteriaceae bacterium
GCATCCAGCTTCTTCACCAGCGCCGCCACCAGCTTGGCCGCGTTCTCCATGTCGTCCCGGCTGATAATCGAGGCGTGCGAGTGGATGTACCGGGTCGCGAAGCCGATCGCGATCGACGGGACGCCCCGGCCCCACAGGTGCATCCGGCCCGCATCCGTGCCGCCGCCCGGGACCCAATCGAGCTGGTAGGGGATGCCCAACTCCTCGGCGGTATCCATCACCAGATGACGAAGGGCCTGGTTCGGGACCATCGAGGCGTCGTAGACCAGGATCAGCGGACCAGCGCCCATCTTGCCGGCCGCCTGGTGCTCAGAGACGCCCGGGACGTCGCCAGCGATGCCCACGTCGACCGCGATGCCGATATCCGGCTGGATCGTCGCACTCATCGTGATCGCGCCACGCAGGCCGACCTCCTCCTGGACGTTGCCGACGGCGAAGACCGTCGCATCATGCGTCTGGCCCTGCAACTCCTCCAGGACCATGATCGCCGTGGCGAGGCCCGCCCGGTTGTCCCACGCCTTGTTGAGGAGGAACTTCGGATTCGGCATCACGTGGAACTCGCAGACCGGGACGATCGAATCGCCCGGTCGGACGCCCCACTCCTTCGCCTCATCACGAGAGGAGGCGCCGATATCGACGAACATGTCCTTGATCTGCACAACCTTGTTCCGCTCTTCCGGCGAGAGGATGTGCGGCGGCTTGGAGCCGATCACACCGATCAGGGCGCCCTTCCGGGTCAGGACCTTGACCCGCTGGGCGAGCATCACCTGGGCCCACCAGCCGCCGACCGGCTGGAGCCGCAGGAAGCCCTTCTCCGTGATCTGGGTGACCACCCAGCCCACTTCATCTAAGTGACCAGCGACCATGACCCGCGGGCCATTGCCGTTGCCCTTCTTCACGCCCGCAATCGAGCCCAGGTTATCGATGATGATCTCGTCCGAGAGCGGCTCCAGGTACTGCCGCATCACCCGCCGGACGGGCTCCTCATAGCCGGGAATCCCGTTGGCGTCGGTCAGATCCTGATACATCTTCAGGCGCTTCTCCAAAATTCTTCCCCCTCGGAATTGATGGATAGGACATGCTTTCACAGTATAGAACAGACTGTACCGAAACTAAAGCAGGTGCAGGAACTGCTTGACGCTTTTGGCGCGCAGGTGCTAGAGTAGGGCTGGCATCAACAAGGGAATATGACCACTAGGGGGGCCCCATGCGGGGCTGAGAGCGGGCAAGGCGCCCGGACCCTTACGACCTGAACTGGGTAATGCCAGCGGAGGGAAGTGGACTCGGCTTTTTTATAGCCGTTTGCCGCCTCTCCTGCTCGGAGAGGCTTTTTTCGTGCCCGCTTGTCCATTCGGATGCCCGTAGCAAGGAGGGCTAGGCCCATGCAGACCCCGGCTCTGGAACTCGCAGCCGTCGATTTTGGCTGGGAGGGGCGCCCCTTCATCGAAGGGCTCTCCCTCACCGTGCAACCCGGGGAGTTCATCGCCCTGGTCGGCCCGAGCGGGGTCGGCAAGTCGACGATCTTCCGGCTGGTCGCCGGGCTACTCGCCCCCAGCAGCGGACGGGTCCTGATCGGGGGCGCCCCCGCCGCCCCAGGCCGGGTCGGCTACATGCCCCAGAAGGACTGCCTGCTCCCTTGGCGGACGGTCCGGCAGAACGCCGCCCTCGCCCTGGAGGTGCAGGGGCGCCCCGCCAAGCAGGCGGCGGCGGAGGCGGGCGCCCACCTGGCCGACTTTGGCCTGCAGGCCGTCGCTGATCAGTTTCCCCATCAACTCTCGGGTGGCATGCGGCAACGGGTCGCCTTCCTGCGCACAACCCTCGGGGGTCAGCAACTCCTACTCCTGGACGAGCCGTTCAGCGCCCTGGACGCCCTGACCCGCTCCCAGATGCACGAGTGGCTCCAGGAACGCTGGGCCAGATTAGGGGCGACGATCCTCTTCATCACCCACGACCCGGAGGAGGCGGTCTTCCTGGCCGACCGGGTCCTGATCCTGAAGGGCGCTTCGGGGGGGAACCTCCGCGGAGATCTCCATTTCGGCCCTGCAGGAGGTCCCCCTCCGATCAGGACGCTGACCGAGATTCCGATCGACCTCCCCCGTCCCCGGCGGGTCGAGTCCGTGACGGAGCCGGCCTTCCAAGGACTGCGGGCCCAGGTGCTCAAGGAGATTCGCACATGAGGAAGTCAACCGCCGCTCTCCTCTCTGGCCTGACCTTCTTCCTCC
>DATGYC010000378.1:0-1793 GCA_035298385.1 Symbiobacteriaceae bacterium
GGCCGCAATGCGCTGCGGGAGCGCTGGGAGCGGCAGATGGTGGCGCTGGGCGCCCCACCGGTGGGCGGCTCTGACCCCGAGCCCGAGCGCTTCCTGCGCCAGTTCATCCCGCAGATCGAGGGGCTCCTCGGCTGGTGGGAGGGACGCTGGCGCTCGTTCGAGGCCGATCTGGTGACGGAAGGCCTTCGCTGGGCGGAGCTGCGGGAGCTGGTCCCGCCGATCCAGGATCGCTACGGTGACCTCCTGCGCCTGGCGGAGCTGCTGACCGAACTCCTCCCGACCGTCCTGGCGGCGGAGGAGGATCGGCGGACGCTCGTCGCCCTGCGTCGGTCCTTCCATCAGTGGGAGGAGGCGTGTGGCGGTGGTGGTGGATTGGCTGCCCAGCTGCGCACGGCGATTGCCGAGCGGGAGACGGTCGCTTACGCCGAGGCGCACGGGCGCCTCCTCGCCCTCTACACCCTGCAGCAGGAGATGGCGCTGCGGGCGGCGTTGCTCGGGCGGTTGGAGCCGGTCGCACCGGCCCTCGCCGCGGCGATCCGGCTGCGGACGGAGCCGCATGGCGCCGATCGGCCGATGGGCGATCCGGTTGCCGCCTGGCGCTGGCGCATCCTCGATGACGAGCTTGATCGTCGGGGTCTGCAGTCGCTAGTGACGCTCCAGGAGCGGATTGCGATGCTGACGACGCAACTGCAGGCGGCGACGGCCGAACTGGTCGAGCGGCGTGCCTGGGCGGCGCAGGCCCGGCGGACCTCGCTGGAGCAGCGGCTCGCCCTGCAGGGCTGGAAGCAGACGATGCGCAAGATCGGCAAGGGGACCGGCAAGCGGGTCCCGGCGCTGCAGGCGGAGGCACGGGCGAAGATGCGCCTCTGCCAGTCGGCGGTGCCGGTCTGGATCATGCCGCTCGCCCGCGTCGCTGAGTCGTTCGATCCGGAGCAGAACCGGTTCGATGTGGTGATCATCGATGAGGCCTCGCAGGCCGATCTGTTGGCCCTGACGGCGCTCTATATGGGCGAGCAGCTCGTGATCGTCGGTGACGATGAGCAGGTCAGCCCGGAGGCGGTCGGCCAGACGGCCCTCGGTGCGGCAGCCCTGATTCAGGAGCATCTAAAGGGGATTCCGAACGCCCAGAACTACGATGCGCTCTTCTCGGTCTACGACCTCGCCAAGTCGGCCTTTGAGGGCGTCAGCTTGCGGGAGCACTTCCGCTCGGTCGAGCCGATCATCCAGTTCTCCAACCAACTCTCCTATGGCGGCAAGATCAAGCCGCTGCGCGATGCGAGCGGCGTGGCCCGGCGCCCGCATACGGTGGCGATCAAGGTCGAGGGCCAGTCGGTCGGCAAGGTGAATGAGACCGAGGCGCAGATGGTCGCCTCACTCTTGCTGGCCGCCTGCGCGGAGCCGGCCTACGCCGAAGCGACCTTCGGGGTGATCTCGCTGGTTGGCGGGGAGCAGGCCGAGCGGATCGGCCAGATCCTGCAGCGGGAGATGACCCCGCAGGAGTTCTTCCGGCGGCGGATCCTCTGTGGGACCGCAGCGCAGCTACAGGGCGATGAGCGGGATGTGGTCTTCCTCTCGCTGGTGCACGGGCCGGGCGCCACTGGCCCGCTCCGGCTGCTCAGTGAGGGCAAGGAGCGCTCGACGCAGAAGCGGTTCAACGTCGCGGCCAGCCGGGCGCGGGATCAGCTCTGGGTCGTCCATTCGGTCAACCCGGAGACGGACCTGAAGCCGGGGGACCTGCGGCGGCGACTGATCGTGCACGCGGCCAATCCCGCTCTTCCCGAGCGGGAGGGTGG
>DATGYC010000379.1:0-9248 GCA_035298385.1 Symbiobacteriaceae bacterium
GAAAGATCACATAGGGCTTAGGCCGGGAGGGGCGAATATGAAAGGCGGGGTGATTCACATGATTCAGGAGATCCTAGGGCCCGCCCAACAACTCCTCGCCCTCCTCCACGACGGCATCGCCGCGATCGATCACCACGGCACCGTCGTCTTCGTCAATGAGGCCAACACCCGCATCACCGGCCTCCGCCCCGAACAGCTCCTCGGCCGCCATGTCGACGAGGTCGTGCCGGACTCCCACCTGCTGGAGGTGCTTCAGACCGGACGAGAGCTCGTCGGCGTGCGCACGCGGGTGGGCGAGCGTGAAGTGGTCTCCAACATCGTGCCCGTCTACCAGGAGCAAGACGTAGTCGGCGTGGTCTCCGTCTTCCGCGACATCACCGAGGTCCTCGCCCTGACCAGCCAGCTTCAGGAGGCCCGCAACACGATCGACCTCCTGCGCTCCAGCCTCAGTACCATCCCCGCGGCCCAGGACGGCATGGTGATCGGGCGGAGCCCCCTGGCGCAGAAGGTCTTCACGACCGCCATCAAGGCGGCGCCGGTCGACTCCCCGATCCTGATCGAGGGGGAGAGCGGCACCGGCAAGGAGGTCGTCGCCCGACTGATCCACGCCCGCAGCCCCCGCAAGGACCGACCCCTGATCGCCGTCAACTGCGCCGCCATCCCCGGCAGCCTGCTGGAGAGCGAGCTGTTCGGCTACGAGGAAGGCGCCTTCACCGGCGCCCACAAGGGCGGCCGGGCGGGCCTCTTCGAACTGGCCGATGGCGGCACCCTCTTCCTCGATGAGATCGGCGACATGGAGCTAAGCCTGCAGGCCAAACTCCTGCGGGCGCTCCAGAGCGGCGAGATCCGGCGTGTGGGCGGCGAGCGGACTCGCAAGGTGAACGTCCGCATCGTCTCAGCCACCAATCAGAACCTGCAACAGCTAGTCAAGGAGAAGCGCTTCCGGGAAGACCTCTACTACCGGCTGCGGGTGATCCGGCTGGAACTCCCGCCCCTGCGGGAGCGGCGGGAGGATCTGATCGACTTCGTGGAGCACGCGATGGCGAAGATCTGCACCCGCCTGGGGCGCCCCAAGGCCAGCTTTACCGCCGGGGCGATGCGGGTTCTGCTGGCCTACCCGTTCCCAGGCAACATCCGGGAGCTAGAGAACGTGGTGGAGCAGGCCGTCGTCCTGGCTGAGCAGGTGGTGATCGACGTGGCGGACCTGCCGCCGGATCTGGCGCTGACGCCAGCGGCGCCCCCGCCTACCACCACCTTCGGACTGGAGCACTTTCCCACCCTGGCGGAGTTGGAGCGTTCCCTGCTGGAGGCGGGCGTTCGCACCTTCGACTCCAAGTCCGACCTGGCCCGCCATCTGGGCCTCGGTCGCGCCACGCTCTATCGGAAGCTCGCCAAGTACGGCTTGGACTAAAGACCGTCTCAGGTTGATACAGCCTGAGACGGTCTCCTGTTTCAAACTGAGACACGTCCGCCCGCAAACCCTTGGTACGGTCTTGGCACAGCTCTTGCTCCTCCTGTAGGGTGCTACTGCCATACCAAGGAGGATCATCGACATGCCCAAAGGCGAGCCGTTCAAGATCAAGATGGTCGAGCCCATTCGCCTGATCTCGCGTGCCGAGCGGGCGGAGGCGATCCGTGCCGCTGGCTACAACATCTTTGGCCTGCGCTCCCGCGACGTCTACATTGATCTGCTGACCGACTCCGGTACGGGCGCCATGAGCCAGGAGCAGTGGGGCGCCCTGATGGTGGGCGACGAGTCCTACGCGGGGTCGAACAGCTACTACAAGTTGAAGGAGACGGTGACCGACATCACCGGCTATCCGTACGTCGTGCCCACCCATCAAGGGCGCGGCGCCGAGCAGTGCCTCTTCCCGGCGCTAATCACCCGCCCCGGCATGTACGCCCTCTCGAACATGTTCTTCGATACGACTCGCGCCCACGTGCAGCTGGCCCAGGGGCGCCCGATCGATCTGGTGATTCCGGAGGCCGAGCATACCACGTTCTATCACCCCTTCAAGGGCAACATGGACACGGAGCGGCTGGAGCAGTTCATTCAGACGAATGGCTCCGAGAACATCGCCTGCATCGTCATGACGATTACGAACAACTCAGCCGGCGGTCAGCCCGTCTCCATGGCCAACATGCGGGAGACGAGCCGCATCGCCCGGGCCTACGGCATTCCGCTGCTCTTTGACACCGCCCGCTACGCGGAGAACTGCTTCTTCATCCGCGAGCGCGAGCCCGGCTACGCCAACACAGCCCCGATCGATATCGCCCGGGAGTTGTTCGCCTACGGGGACGGCCTCATGATGAGCGCCAAGAAGGACGCCCTGGTCAACATTGGTGGACTGCTGGCCTTCCGCAGCGAAGAGCTCTTCCAGAAGGCTGTCGGCTTCGTGGTGCCCTTTGAGGGCTTCCTCACCTATGGTGGTCTGGCCGGCCGCGACATTGAGGCGATGGCGGTGGGCCTGCGGGAGGCGCTGGAGCCCGACTACTTGGCTAGCCGGATTGGGCAGGTGGCCTATCTGGGCGAGCTGCTGAAGGCGGCGGGCGTGCCGATTCAAGAGCCGGTCGGTGGCCATGCGGTCTTCGTCGACGCCAAGCGCTTCCTGCCGCATCTCCCGGCCGACCAGTTCCCGGGCCATGCCCTCGCGATTGAGGCCTATATCGAAGGCGGCATCCGTGGCGTCGAGGTCGGATCTCTGATGATGGGCCGCGATCCGGAGACCGGATTACAGTTGGAGAGCCCCTTCGAGTTCCTGCGGCTGGCGATTCCGCGCCGGACCTACACCAGAGCGCACATGGAGGATGTGGCTGATGCCCTGATCGCTGTCTACAAGCGGCGGGAGTCGGTTCGTGGCGTCCAGTTCGCCTGGGAACCGAAGGTGCTGCGCCACTTCACGGCCCGGTTTGCGCAGGTTGACGCCCTGGTCGGCATCGGCGACGATTAAGCGAAAGGGCGCCAGTCCCCGAGTGGGGGACTGGGTGCCCCGGCGCCGCTCTCTATCCGACTCCCCGCCGCAGGGTCACCAGGGTCACCTCTTGCGGACACCCGTAACGGATCGGCGCCGTCGTAAAGCCGATCCCCCTCGACGTGTAGAGCTGCAGTCCGTGCGCCCCCACCGTATAGAGCCCCATCGGGTACTTCTTCCCGCCCGTCGGCAGAGCCACCGGCCCGATCCCCGGTAGCCGGACCTGCCCCCCGTGGGAGTGCCCGGAGAGCTGGAAGAGTAGGTTATCCCCCGCTACCTGGAGGGCATCATCTGCCCAGTCGGGCTCGTGCGCCAAGAGCAGGGTTGGCACGCCCGCTGGCTTGTCGCGCAGGGCCACCGCCAGGTCCGGGCGCCCCACCCAGCAGTCGTCGACCCCGGCCAGCCAGAGCTTCTCGCCGTTGTACTGAATCAACTGCCCCTGGTTGCGCAGGATCGGCACCCCGACATCCGTCATCGCCCGCTCCACCTTGTCGCCGGACTCCCCAGCCCAGATGTCGTGGTTGCCCAGCACACCGAACCGCCCCAGGGGGGCCTCCAGGTGGGTGAAGGCCTCAGCCGTCGCCTTCAGCTCATCCGGCTCGGCCCAGTCGTGGATCAGGTCGCCACCGAGGAGGGCGAGGTGGGCACCGGATCGGTTTGCCATCCGGACCGCGGCCTCTGCCAGCTCCGGTCCGTAGAAGTTGGCGACATGCAGGTCGGTCAGGTAGGCGATCTTCAGCCCATCAAGGCCGGGGGGCAGGCTCGGGTGGACCAGATCGAGCTGGATCAGCTGCAGGCCGTTCTTCTCTGCGCCTGCGAAGCCAGCAGTCGCCAGCCCCAAGGCGGTGGCCGTGGCCAGGAACTTCCGGCGGGTCCAGCGACCAAAGGACATGCGTTCACCCCCATCTGGTGCTAGTCTGTCCAAGGATACAAAACGCCCCCGCTCTCTTTCGAGGGCGGGGGTGGTTTTTCTCTTAGAGCAGGCCCATCTGGCGGGCCTTCTTCAGGCGCTCGCTCATCATCGACTCGGTCCAGGGCGGATCGAAGACGATCTGCACGTCGACCTGGTTGACGCCCTCGATCGTCTTGATCGCGGCCTCGGCCTGGGACTGCATCAGCGGTCCGACTGGGCAGGCGGGCGAGGTGAGCGTCATGTCGACGCCGACGTTGTTGTCCGGGGTGACCTCAACCTCATAGACGAGGCCGAGATCGACGATGTTCAGCCGGAGTTCGGGGTCGTTTACCTTCATCAGGACCTTCATGACCTGTTCCTTGGTGATCTGCTCCATCTGGTTAAACCTCCACGTAGATCGTTTCGCCATCGATCTTGACCGGATAGGTCTCGACGGCGGTGACGGCGGGCAGCTTGAGCGCCTCGCCGGTCTTGAGGCAGAAGATCGCCCCGTGTAGGGGGCAGGTGACCTTGCAGTCATGGACGTCGCCCTCGGCGAGGGAGACCTCAGCATGGGTGCAGGTATCATCGATCGCGTAATAGTGCCCGGCGGTGAAGAAGATGGCGATCGGGTTTCGCTTGACCACGATCCGCTTCGACTTGCCATCAGGGATCTCGCCGACTTTGCAGACTTCAACCAGGGCCATCAGAAACCCTCCCTTCGGATGCGAGCCACCGCCTCAAGGGCGACGGTTCGATCCGCTGCGTGCATCCGCTCTGCCACTAGGATAACCGTTTCCGCAGCCTGAGACTGATTCTAGTTCTCGCTGCGCGACCTCGACTGTGCGATTTGTCACAGAGACGAGCCGCCCGCCAGCCCCCGTACCTATTGACGAGGAGATGGCTGGTTTGGATACCCAGAGTCGGAGTGCGGCCTGCCTAGGGCGACATAGGCGCCGGCCGGGGAGGCAACATGGGGTTGGCTCCGTCAGGTTTCTTACCAGTGAGACAGGTTGGCAGGCAAAAAAACCTGACAGAGGAAGCGGGATTCGCTATGAAGCGGGCCAGAATTGGCGTCATACCGTGGTGCACGCAGCGCTCTGTCAGCTTCTTTACGCCAAAGTTGGGAATCAGCCGAGATACGCGCCAAAATAGGAAATAGGCTGGAAGCCGTTGCCAGCCATTTGGCATAGGACCGCACTGTGGGCTGGAGTGAATCCAGTTCATGGCCCGCTTTCGTTGTGCCTGAGTGAGTCTCACGATTTGCTGACAGATCATTGCCGTCCGAAGTATGGGGCCCTCACGGAACTTGTTGTACAAGAAATGAGGTACTGTCTTCCCACTGTGGTACAGGAGCAGCCACGATTCCCGTGTAATCCTGCAAGATCGTGAAGTTCTGGGATACTCACTTCTGTGGCTGACACAGACCCGACACTTACAAATGGATATCGCTCTCCATTACAACGGGCCGACTGTCACACAAAGAAGGTGGCCCGTCCCCGCTCAAGGATTGAGCTACTTTGACCTTCCTAATGTTTGAAACGAAGACAGCCGGGGCGATTGCCGCGGCTGTCTTCGCTTATTGTCATCCGTTTGTTTCTTCAACCGCATTCGTCGGAACCACGGCCTTGACTTAGGTTGTATCTGGAGTCCAGTGGACAGCGCACATAACGGCCGTCCGGTGCTGCGCTAGATCTAGACTTCCTGCAGTAGATGGCGTCGACAACTTCACCGGCGAATCTTAGAACCGTAGCTGGACCTTGATAACAGAAGTCGATGGACTATGTGCCCAAAGATGATGTGTAACCTTGGCGCGGAGGATTTCTCTATATCAATGGTCATTTACAAAATAGTACACACATATATAATAGTATTTAGATTCAGGTTTTTCACAGGTCATTTAGGCATATTAGGAGGAATTGAGTTCATGAAACGATCTAGACTGTTGGCATACCTGATGCTCTTGGTAGTCATCCTAGGCTCGTTTGGTACGGTGAGTGCAAATAGCGCTATGGGTAATCAAGGGGAATCTTCAGATAAAACCCCTACGATGAGGGCGGACTATGAACTTGTACGAAAGGCTGCGGCGATCCACGTGGCAGATGCAGCTAAGCTTCCTGGATCAGCATGGGCAGATACCATTGTGCGTCTAGCCAAAGGGGTCCAATTGTACGATGATTCAGGCGAAATAACCGCATTCCTATTTAACGTCAGTGTGGAAAACAGGGATGCAGGGTATATCGTCGTGGGAACTGAGATAGACGAATTCCCTGTCCTTGAGTTCGCTTTCGAAGGAGTTCCATTTACCGAGCAGTCGTTCGTTTCCGCAAAGCAGAAGGCATCTAAGTCCGCAGTTGATAGCCGAATCATTTATTACGGACCACGGGGTTTTGCAATCGATGCCGAACACTCTGATGGTTCATCTACAACTATTGATCTTCAGGACGGTACCGCTCTGAGTAAGAAGGCCAAGGGGAATCGACCTCGTCCGGCTCATCCCGAAGAGGCACGTCGCTTCTGGAAGTTCATCCAGGTGACGGAGATTGGCACTATGTCAACGGCAGAGCAGAATTCCCCAAAAGTGGCGAAGCAGAATTCCCCACCCCCAGGTACCTACTTGGCCGGCATCACCTCCCGAGAGGGAGCGAGGATGCCGGCTTTGCGCTTCTCGCGCAGCCGGTAACTCTCCCCTCGGATGTTGACGGTGGTAGAGCGGTGGAGTAGCCGATCGAGGATGGCGCCGGCGATGATTGAATCGCCGAAGATGCTCCCCCACTCGCCGTAGCTCTTGTTGGAGGTCAGAATCAGCGAGGCCCCTCGCTCGTACCGCTTGGAGACTAGCTGGAAGAAGACCTGAGTCTCCATCTGGCCGAACGGCAGGTAACCCATCTCGTCGATGACCAGCAGCTTCGGCGTCAGGTAGACCCGCATCCGCCGCTCCAGCCGGTTCTCAGCGTAGGCCGCTCGGAGGTCATTGACTAGGTCATGTGCAGGGATGAAGTAGGTGCCGATCCCCTGGGTAATCGCCTGCATGGAAAGGGCAACAGCCAGGTGCGTCTTGCCCACCCCGGGAGGGCCCAGCAGAATGACGTTCTGCCCGTCGGCGACAAACCGCAGCGTGGCGAGATCCCGGACCTGCCGCTCGTCAACGCTCGGCTGGGCAGCGAAGTCGAAGTCAGCGAGGGTCTTGAGAAACGGCAGATTCGACAGCCGCGTCCGGGCCTTGAGGTACCTCTCGTGGCGAGCCGCCATCTCCTCCTCCAGGAGTTGCCGGAGGACTGTGAGCGACGGCAGATTCTGCTCGGCACCGTTGGCCAAGCAACGATCCAGCACGGTGGCGGCTTGGGTCATGCCCAGGTGCTCCAGGTGTCCACGGACCTGCTCAAGCTCCAGCATCTCAGTTCACCCCCGCCAGCTGGTCGTAGTAGTCAAGGGGCCGGACCTCTACTTCGTCCGTTGGGGCTGGTCGTAGAACCGTCACCGGGCGGCCCGCCTTGGCTCTTGTTAGCCCCTCGAAGTGTGCGGGGTCTCGCACCAGCTGGCCACGCCCCTGCGCTAAGCTGTGGGTGGCGACCACTTGGTCTTGCCACAGTACCTGAAGCCGCTTGCCGTCTGCCAGCAGGCGCACGAGCACATCCCGTCCTGCCAGGTGCCAGGGGACCGAGTAGCGGTTTCCCTCGACAGAGACCGCGGCCTCCCGGGAGACCCGTCGGCTCGTGTAGCGGCTGGTGTCGAAGTCCGGCTGCAGTCCCAGCGGTGTAAGCTGCTCCTCGGCAAACCGGGTGATGGGCTGCTCGTTTGTAGTGCCGTGGACCCGCACGTTGGCGACGGTGGCGAGCCAGTGCTGGGCCTGACGGTTGAGGTCCGGAATGGAGCCAAAGCTTGTACCCTGGAAGAAGTTCTCGCGCAGGTAGCGGACGGGCCGCTCCACCTTGCCCTTCGTCCAGGCGTGGTAGGGCAGGCAAGCGCGGGTCTGGAAGCCGTAGTAGGCGGCGAAGTCCAGGAACCGCTCGTTGAACCGTGGGCGGCCGTTCTCGTCGCGATCCTTGACGACGGACTTGAGGTTGTCGTAGAGGATCTCCTTGGGTACGCCCCCAAGGAAGCGGAAGGCGTTGATGTGACAACGCAGGAAGGTCGCCATTTCGGTCGAAGTAGTGTACTCGACGTAGAGCATCCGGGAGTAGGCGAGGACCATGATAAAGGCGTAGAGTGTGCGCTCCTCGCCGTCGACCTCGACCTTGCCGAACTCGGCCCAGTCGACCTGGGCCTGACGGCCAGGCTCCGTCTCGAAGCGGACCGTTGCTGGGCTTTCCACCATGGGTCGCAGCGGCGACATGTAGGCCCGCACGATGCGCTCCTTGCCGGTGTAGCCTTGCTCCTTGAGGAGCCGGAACATCTTGGCGGCGTTGACGACGCCGACCCGCATCTTCTTTTGGATGAAGGGCTTGAACGGGTCCAGGATGCTGGAGGAGCTACGCTTCCGGCGCTTGGGTAGGTCGTCGCGCTGGATCCACGTACGGATGGTCTTGCGATCCTTGCCGGTTCGGCGGGCGATCTCCGAGATGGAAAGCCCGTCCTCGTACATCTGCCTGATGTCCAAAATTTCCCCACTCCTTAACACTGTAGGCACCTCCGACTGGCAGGTCATGAGATGCCTATTGAGTTCAAGGGGTGGGGAATTTTATCTTGCCACTTTTGAGGATTTTAGCACCGCCGCTGACACACTACTAGCGATGGGGTAACAGATGTTGACCCGAGTACGTGGGAAACTGGACCCTACATATATAACGAGATTGCTGGCGTTCCCGCTTGGGACCAGTGGGAATACTACTATGACTCGCAGGGACGCGGCTACTGGACCGGGTGCGCTCCTACGGCTGCGGCAGATGTCATGGAGTACTGGAATAACAATGGATATCCAAATATGGCTGTCATTACAAACAACCAAGTCGTTTTTGACTTACGTACAGCAATGGGCACCACCAACCCATACGACAGTGGCTGCCTCTGCTACCCTGGTTCTACTACTCTCACCAAGATTTCGTCGGGAATGCAGCAGTATGCTAGGGGCCGGGGCTATTCGACCGCCACTTCAACGTACTCCTCGGCTCCCTCGTACAACAGTTTCGTAGGGGAGGTAAATAATGGACGGCCGGCGCTAGTAAGTGTCATCAACCATACCTATTATGGGAGCCATACCATGACAAGCGTCGGATTTGTTCGATTCTATTACAGCGGCAGTTCTACGGGTCACGAATACATTATCGCTCACGACAACCATGGTAGTACGGCAAATACGGTTTACCTGACGTATGGCCAAAATTACTACTCCTCGATTCATCTTCATACGTTTAGACCACAGTAAAGTAACCACCCCCTCGGGC
>DATGYC010000380.1:0-8282 GCA_035298385.1 Symbiobacteriaceae bacterium
GCCTTCGCCTGGAGCGCCTTCAACGGGTCCGCCGCCGGCTGGGCCTGGAAGTGGACCACCCGCCACTGACCCGTGATCGACTCCCGCAGTCCCTCCGCCCGGTCGATCGAGCGAGCCACCGCCGTGTGGAAGCGCTCCGCCAGGGGGAGGGGGAAGAGCTGCAACTGCCCGTGCAGCTCCGCCGGGTCATCCCCGAGTTCCTGCAGGGTGTAGCTCATCGGCTTCCAGCCGCTCGCCAGCAGGGTCCCCTCGATCGAACGCTGATTGGGCAGGCGGTCCGGCGTGAGCGGCGCCCGCTCCAACTCGCCCGTCTGGGCCAGCGCCGTCTGCAGCGCCCAGTACGGCGAGACCAGATCGCCCCCGGTGTTGAACGTGGTGTTCTGCAGGGAGAAGAGGAGCTGCCCCACCGGCTTAACCAGGTCCTGCAACGCTCGCAGGACCGCCTCCGGCTCACGGAAGCTGAAGAAGCTCAGATTGCAGAGTACCCGATCGAAGAGGGGCGCCCCCGCCGGGAAGAGGTCCTTCACCTGCGCCGCATCCGCCAGGTGATACCCGGCCACCCGGTCGCCCAGGCTGGCCCGCGCTGCCGCCAGCATCGACTCGTCGGAGTCGAGCAGGTGTAGCTCCAGCCCGTCCGGCACCGCCGCCAGGATCGCCCTACTGGTCAGCCCAGCGCCACCGGCCAGGTCCAAGACCCGCATGCCCGGCCGCAGGTCGGCCAACTCCACCAGGCGCCGGTTCGACTCCCGATAGAGCGCCATCGCCCCCGCAATCTGCCCGTAGTACTCGCCCCAAGAACTCATCCAGCGGATCCCTCCTTCGAGCCGAGTAAGGGCAGGGTGGCCACGAAGAGCCCCAGCATGATCACGGCTGATGCGACGCACCAGCGGCAGATCGCCCGGATCACAAAGAGCTCCAGGTAGGTCAGGTAGCCCGAGAAGAGCAGCCCCGCCAGCGCCAGCCCAAAGAGCGCCAGGCGCCCCCACTCACCAAGTCGGCGCATCGCCAACGCCCAGACGGCGACGCCGGTGATCGCCGTGTAGGCGACGGCGCCCCACATCGGAATCGGCACTCCCAGGAGCCACGCATACTGCGACTCCGCCACCGTCTGGCACCCACCCGAGGCGCCACAAGGCACGATCCCGCCAAAGAGGTAGAGGTTGGTCAAATAGAAGGAGATTGCGAGCCCAGCGATGGCGAGGAGGAGGACGAGTCCTAGTAGTCGGCGGTCTCGCTGCATGAGTGGGGCCTCCGTTTTTGGGGGCATTTTTAACCGCGGATGACGCGGATGACGCGGATTAGCAACAGACCCATATTATATAAGACCCATCAGGTGTAGTTCTAGGTATCCGCGCAATCTGCGGTCACAAAAGAGAGACTACTACGCCACACCAGCTCCCGCAACGCACTCCTCTTATAATCTGTGTAAAAATGAATCCCCTACTTCGCCCCCGCCTCCACAGCCTCAATCACCTCATGGTACGACTTCTTCAACTCCAGCACCTTCCCATTGAGGATAAAGGTCGGCGTCGAGTTGATCCCGAGCTTGGCGGCCGCATTCGACTCCGCCTCGACCGCGGCCTTATGCTGCCGACTGTCCACGCACTTACCGAACGAGGTCGTCTCTAGGCCAGCCTCCTTGGCCAGGTCCTTCAGCTTGGGCGCCGTCCACGCCTGCTGCCGTTCGTAGAGCAGATGCTCATAGGTCCAGAACTGCCCCTGGTCTGCGGCGCACTCAGCCGCCTCCGCCGGGAGCTGGGAACGATCGGGCCACAGGACCCGGTGGTGGAACTCAAAGCGAACCTTCCCTGCATTCGCGAGCTGCACGAGCTCGGGCGCCAAGGCCAGACTGGCCTGCGCACAGGCCGGTCAGAGGAAGTCGCCATACTCGATCAGCGTCACCGGCGCCGTCGTCGGCCCCATCGCTTTCCGATCGGCGGACTGGGTAGCCGCCACCGGCGGGGCGGTCTGCGCCGGCCGATTCAGCGTCAGTGAGAGGCCGATCACCAGAGCGACCAGGCCCACCACGCCACCGGCGACCCAGAGAATCCGGGACGCCCGACGCTTTGGCTCCGGCGCTTGCTTGCCATAGCGCGGGACCGAACTTTTCCTGGACATGCTCTTCACTCCCTTCATCTTACATGAAGCAGGAGTCACCTGCTTCTTTCGATTATCCCTGAACGTGCACCTCTATTGATATCGGCAGAAGATTGGAGGTTTATGCATCGTATATCGGGTGATGACCGGAGGGATTTGGGCGGTGAGACGCGCGGGGCGCCCCCTGAACCGCTGACCGGGCGCCCGTCCAGACCGTTCACCAGCCCATTGCGGCACCCGTGCGGTTCGTCACAGCGGTTGATCGGGCCGGACCCACGGTTAACCGAACGCGGCGCACCGAACCAAGCCGTCCTCGATATGGTGGGGCTAGAGAGGACCCATCATACAGATGCACAAGGGAGGCATTCTCGATGCAGATCGAGGTTCACGGCGCTCCGGTGGCTCACAGCGAATCGATCCTGACCCCGTCTGCCCTCGCCTTCCTCAGCGAACTGGAGTACCGGTTCGGACCGACCCGGCGTGCGCTCCTCGCCGCCAGGGCCGAGCGGCAGGCCAGACTGGCCGCCGGTGAGCGCCCCGACTTCCTGCCTGAGACCGCACACATCCGCGCGGCCGACTGGCAGGTAGCGCCCATCCCCCAGGACCTGCAGGACCGCCGGGTGGAGATCACCGGTCCCACCGACGCCAAGATGCTGATCAACGCCCTCAACTCGGGCGCCCGCTGCTTCATGGCCGACTTTGAGGACTCCAACACCCCATCCTGGTCGAACATCATCAACGGCCAGGTGAATCTAACGGCGGCCGTACGGCGATCTCTCGCCTTCACCTCGCCCGAGGGCAAGCATTATGCGCTAAAGCAACAGACCGCCGTCCTCATCGTCCGGCCCCGTGGGCTCCACCTCGATGAGGCGAACCTGACCCTTGACGGCCAGCCGCTGACCGGCTCCTTCGTCGACTTCGGACTCTATCTTTTCCACAATGCCGAGGAGCTCCTCGCCCGCGGCTCCGGCCCCTACTTCTACCTGCCAAAACTGGAGTCCCACCTAGAGGCCCGCCTCTGGAACGACCTCTTCACGTGGTCGGAGAAGCGGCTTGGACTCGTGCAAGGCACGATCAAAGCGACCGTCCTGATCGAGACGATCCTCGCCGCCTTTGAGATGGATGAGATCCTCTACGAGCTGCGGGAGCACGCCGCGGGCCTGAACGCTGGTCGCTGGGACTACATCTTCTCGGTGATCAAGCAGTTCCGGCACGACCCCGCCTTCCTGCTGCCCGATCGATCGATGGTCTCGATGACCGTCCCCTTCATGCGGGCCTACACCCAGCTCCTGGTCAAGACCTGCCACCGGCGCGGCGCCCACGCGATGGGCGGCATGGCCGCCTTCATCCCCTCCCGTAAGGATGAGCACGTCAACCGGGTCGCCATCGCCAAGGTCACCCAGGATAAGGAGCGCGAGGCGGGGGACGGCTTCGACGGCACCTGGGTCGCCCATCCGGATCTCGTGCCTGTGGCCATGGCCGTCTTTGATCACCACCTCGGTACCCGGCCGAACCAGGTTGAGCGCCAGCGGAACGACGTTCACGTCACCGCCGACGAGCTCCTGCACACCCGGATCCACCACGGCCGCATCACCGAGGCGGGCCTGCGGGGCAACATCGGCGTCGCCCTGCAGTACCTGGCTACCTGGCTGGGCGGTAGCGGAGCCGTCGCCATCCACAACCTGATGGAGGACGTCGCCACGGCGGAGATCAGCCGTAGCCAAGTCTGGCAGTGGATCCGCCACGGCGCCCGCCTCTTTAAGGATGGCCCGCAGATCACGCCCAACCTCGTCCGGCTCCTGACCGATGAGGAGGCGCACAAGCTGGCCGGCATTCTACCGGCCGACCGACTCGCCCAGGCGATCGATCTCTTCTTAGGGATGACCCTCTCGGCCGAGTTTATCGACTTCCTGACCCTGCCGGCCTATCAGGTCCTGCTGGAGACGGCTGACGAGTCCGATGAGGAGGCGACTGCGTAATGAAGCGAACCGAGCAGGCTGATCAGCTAGCGCTTGATTGGGAGACCAACCCCCGCTGGCAGGGGATTCGACGGCCCTACACGGCCCTCGATGTGGTGAAGCTGAAGGGGAGCGTCCCGGTCGAGTACTCCCTGGCTCGCCACGGTGCCGAGAAGCTCTGGCAGCGCCTCCATCAGCCTGGCCACGTGGCGGCGTTGGGCGCCCTGACCGGCAATCAGGCCGTGCAGATGGTGAAGGCCGGCCTCGAGGCGATCTACCTCTCGGGCTGGCAGGTGGCGGCCGATGCCAACCTCGGCGAGCAGATGTACCCGGACCAGTCGCTCTACCCGGCCAACTCCGTGCCCACCGTCGTCCGGCGGATCAACAACGCCCTGCGGCGGGCGGACCAGATCGCCTGGGCGGAGGGGGCGGAGTCGATCGACTGGATGGCCCCGATCATCGCGGACGCGGAGGCCGGCTTCGGCGGCCCGCTCAACGCCTTCGAGCTGATGAAGGGGATGATCGAGGCCGGCGCTGCCGCCGTCCACTATGAGGATCAACTCGCCTCGGAGAAGAAGTGCGGCCATATGGGCGGCAAGGTGCTCGTCCCGACGAGCCAGTTCATCCGGACGCTGGTGGCGGCCCGTCTGGCGGCGGATGTGGCGGGCGTGCCGACGCTCCTCGTCGCCCGGACCGACTCGCTCGGCGCCAACCTGATCACCGCGGACAGCGACGAGTATGACCGGCCCTTCCTGACCGGGGAGCGGACCAGCGAGGGCTTCTATCGGGTGAAGTCCGGCATTGAGGCGGCGATCGCCCGCGGGCTCGCCTATGCGCCCTATGCTGATATCGTCTGGTGTGAGACCTCGACGCCGGACCTGGCGGAGGCGAAGCGCTTCGCCGAGGGGATCCACGCCAAGTTCCCGGGCAAGCTGCTGGCCTACAACTGCTCGCCCTCGTTTAATTGGAAGCGGCACCTGGATGATGCCACGATCGCCAAGTTCCAGACGGAACTGAATGCGATGGGCTATAAGTTCCAGTTCATTACGCTGGCGGGCTTCCATGCGATCAACCTGGCGATGTTCGAGCTCGCCAAGGGCTACAAGGCGGAGGGGATGAGCGCCTACGTCCGGCTCCAGGAGCGGGAGTTCGACCTGGAGGGGGCGGGCTACACGGCCACGAAGCACCAGCGGGAGGTCGGGACCGGCTACTTCGACCAGGTCTCGCAGGTGGTGACCGGGGGCCAGTCGGCGACGCTGGCGCTGAAGGGCTCGACGGAGGAGGAGCAGTTCCAGGGGTCTTAGCGCATCGATCAGAGCGAGGGCGCCCTGCAGAGTCGATCTGCAGGGCGCCTTCATCCATTAGCGCCTTTTGGTGCCCTTCTTTGCACCCCGACGCTGGCGCTCGACCACCGGTTCCACTAGCGGATTCGAGAGGAGGAGGACAAACTGCTTGGTGCCATCGTCCAGGGTATCCACTCGATACGCATACTGGTTCTGCTTCCCAGCGCTAGCCCGCAGGATCGGGCGCTCAATCAAAAAGGGGGTGAACGGGAAGCTGCCGGTCCGCTTGGAATCCGAGAACCGGAAGGGGATCGTGCGCGGCGGATTGGGCTTAACGAAGTACAGGGCGAGTTCCACCGCCGAGAGCCACTTGAAGCCGATCGCAATGGTCGGCATCTCCACCGTCGAGACAAAGGCGGACAAGGCACGCGGGTTGAAATACAACTGGTTGCGCCCGTTCTGGCAGACCACGGGATCATAGCGCAGTAACCGCATCTCCTCAATGTCGACAAGATCGTCTGGATCCAGGGGCATCGTCAGCACCTCCTAGCGGTGAGTCTTGCACGACCTTCATCCTATTTGAATAGACGTAAAAACAATGACGAATGTTATGTGTTATATCGTAAAAGTTTTGTAAATGCGCTACTCACACCTATGCGCTCCTATGCGTCCATCTGCAAGCCAGTGCCATGCTGGGCGTGGTGGCCGGAGTCTGATTACGGCCGCTCTCCCCGAGCTGGAGAAGAGGAGGGCAGGAGCCTGCTACCTAGGTGTTGGGACCGCCACGCGAGCCAACCGCCCATTCCGATGCAGCTGACCAGCATCGAATGGGGAGCGGCAGACAGACGGTAGGTAGGCGGCAGGTAAGCGGGTGCGGCAGGGGAGATCGACGTGACACAGAGCGGCCAGCAGGGTGAAGATGCTCCCCGCTGGCCGCTCTGTCGACTGCACTCACCGCACGTAAGGACGCATACGCGCGCACAAGCGCCTCATCCCCCCGACCGCTCAACCCGCCCCACTAGCAAAAGCGTAAACCCTGGCACCGCCAGTAGCTGCACGAAGCCAAAGCCCACGTGCCCCAGGAAGCCCAGCCGCAGCAAGACCCCCAGCACCACCGCATACCCAAGCGCAAACCCGACCACGAGCAACGAAGCCAGCGCCGCCTCACCGGGGTCCCGCACCAGCGCCCGTCCGCAGTGGCCAAAGGCCTGCAGAGTCCCCAACCGCTTCACCGTCGCAAGGTAGACCGGGTAGAGAAGACCGTAGAGCCCCGCCGGAATCGCTAACAGCCCCCAGAGCAAGGCCCCCCACGGGCCCAGCAGGAGTACGAGCAAGACCAACATCCCCACCGCCCCCAGTGCAAAGGGCAGCACCACCCCGAGGGCCCGCCAGAACCCCAGCGCCCCCGCCGTCCAGAAGGCCAGGAAGCCGACCGGCTCGCCCCGGTAGAGCCGCGCCGCGGCGCCCAACAGTCCCGCCAGCATGAAGGCCGTGGCGGCCAGTAGAATCGGTACGACTGCCACCCCCGCCAGACCCGCGGCCCCCGCTACCAGGGCGACCAGCTCACGGCTCCCCCCGTCCAGTCGGGGCGCCCGCATCCCGCCCGAGAGACTCTGATAGCCGAGTAGCAACGGCACGAGCAGCCCTGCGATCACCCCATAGGTCAGGATCTGTGCCAGCAGGTGTGCGGCCCCAATCAGGCCCAACTCGGGCCAGCGACGCCTCAGAATCTCCGCCGTCGACTGGCGCATGCGGGCGCCCCCTTCGCGTGCAATCTCTCCCTGCAGGGTGCCCCGCCTACGGGCGCCGGTATCCTTGTATACGGCGGCGCTTGAAGGCTCATCCTGACGCGCAGGGGGAATGTACGCATGCAGATCAACACGGAGGTCCACGCCCGCGGTCCGACAAGGAACTCCGGCCTTCCCCCACGGGAGGGCGATCCCTGGATCGGGAATCCGGTCATCCGCAAGCTGATGAAGCGGGCAGACCTGCCGGAGCCCTACGCTGTCACCTTGGCCAAGTACATACAACTCAGTGCCCTGATCGAATGGGGCGGGATCGGCTACGAGGGCGGGAGCCTGGAGGAGACGGCTCGCGAGCTGCAGGCCCTGCCGATCCACGAGAGCCTCGGCGTCAACCTGCACATCCTGGGCGCCCTGCTGCAATCCTCAGAGGACCTGCTGATTCGCATGCTGCAGGGGCCTGATAATAAGGAGATCCTGCTGGCGGGCATTGATGGGCTTATGGATACCGACCGCATTGAGATGCACGTCATCACCCCGCTGGTGCGCGCCGCCGCACGGACCGAACCGCCGGCGACGTTGCCCGTGCGCATTCAGAACGGTGAACTCTACGCCTGGCTCCAGGAGCATGGCCTCGCCGCTATCTCGATGCATTCGATCCAGACGCTCAGTGATGCCGTAGCCTGCATCCTGCAGGGGGATCTGCTCATCCTGGTTGACGGTTTTGCGCACGGCCTCTTCGCCTCCTTACGTGGCTGGGCCGAGCGGGCGATCTCAGAGTCAACGACGGAACCCGCCATGCGCGCGCCCAAGGAGGCGTTCAACGAGTCGATCCGCACCATGACCGCCCTGGTGCGTCGCCGGATGCGCTCGCCGCACCTGCGGATCGAACGCTACCTCATCGGGGTTGAGTCCCCGACCGCGGTCGACCTGCTCTTTGTCCAAGGGCTCACATCACCGGATCTGGTCCACGAGGCGCGTGCCCGTCTGCAGCGCATTCAGGTAGATCGGCTCAAGACGGCTGGCATGCTCGAAGAGCTCCTGGAGGATCAGCCCTCGGCCTTCTTCCCGCAGTTTCTTACGACGGAGCGGCCGGATCGTGTCGCCTCCTATCTCATGGAGGGGAAGATCGCCTTCCTGATCGACGGCGAGCAGAATGCCAAACTCGCCCCGGTCTCCTTCGTCCACTTCCTGTCCGCCCC
>DATGYC010000381.1:0-4618 GCA_035298385.1 Symbiobacteriaceae bacterium
GCGGGTGATCGATGCGGTGGCGCCGGGGCACTATCCGGCGCCGCTGGACGCCTGGCATGAGGGGCGAGAGGTGCCGAAGCTGGCGAAGCAGAGCTTCCGGGATCGGTGGAAGGAGTTAGCGGCGGAGGAGCCGGGGGCGGATCGGCCAGCGTCGGCGGGGAAGGAGCGGGGGCAGGCATGACCGAGCAGGAGTTCTTGACGCAGATTGCGGCCCGCCTGGGGCGGAGCGAGCCGCTGACCCAGCCCCCAGCCCGTCCGGGCCATCGGCGGGGGATGCCGAATCCGGTGCCGAAGAGCCAGCCGGAACTAGTCGAATGGTTTCAGTTTGAACTGTCCAAGGTGGGTGTGCCCAGCGAGTTGATCGCCGCGGAGGCGGCTGGTGAGGCGGTCGCCCAGGCGGTGGCGGCGCGTTGTCCGGCGCGGGGACTCGTGCTGCTCTGGGATGACCCGGACGCCCTGCGGGCGAAGGCGCCCCTCGAGGCACTCGGTTTCGAGACCGCCGTCTGGCCGGTCGATCGGTGGACGGCGGCGCGGGCGGTGGCGGGGGTGACCTCGGCCCGGTGGGCGATCGCGGAGACGGGCTCGATCGCCCTGGCGCATGATGCGCAGCGGGGGCGGGTGGTCTCGTTGCTCCCGCCGGTACACGTGGCGGTGCTGCCGACGAGCCGGATCCTGGGGACGGCGGATGCCTACTTCCGGGCGGTGGCGCTCCTGGGCGCCGAGGGCGGCCTGCCGCAGGCGCTCAACCTGGCGACGGGGCCGTCGCGGACGGCGGATATTGAGATGGATCTCTCGATTGGGGTGCATGGGCCGGGGAAGGTCCACGTGGTGCTCTACGAGGGTTGAACGTGGAGCGGGGCGCCTCCCTGAGGAATAGCGAAGAGCCCACGACAGCAAGTCGCGGGCTCTTGCTCTGCACTAGAGCTGGCGGCCCTTTGCGTTGCGTTCGATTAGGCTAATGATGTAGATCCCAGTAGGGTGCTCCTTCGCACCCCTGCGCTGTATCTCCGCTGGCCGACTACTCCATGACGGCTACCGTTTGAGAGTAAGATAGTAATGTGAGGATTTTGTCAGTGAGAGGCCCAAGCCTGGGCGCACGATGGCACAGAGAGAAGGGCCGGTGATCTCCCGTGTACGGATGGCTGGCGGAGAACATCATCAGCGTAAGGTTTCTATATGGACTCTCGTTCTTCTCACTGGGAATGATCGTGAGCATGCAATACCGAGCACACAGCCGCTATCGGTTGGCCCGGGGGCTCTGGGCACTGGCGGTCTTCGCCTTCGTCCATGCGGCGGCTGATTGGGGGCACGTCTTCATCCCCCTTCATCCCGGCGATCGGGACCTCCTTCTTGTGGAAGCCCTCTGGGGTTTGCGAACGATGCTCGGTGCGATCTCCTTCGGCGCCCTCCTCCACTTTGGCCTCTGCCTAATCGGGCCGGAGCGGCCCAGATGGTTGGCCATGTTGAGCCGGTTCTTGGCGCCTACCCTGACCGGTGGGTGGTTGATCGGTTTCTTTCTCTACCCGCTCTTGCGGAAGGAGGCCGGGCTTCAGACCTGGTACTGGGTCTCCGAGGTCTGGTCGCGCTACATGCTGGGCCTGCCAGCCTGCCTGCTAGCGGCGTACGGCCTGATCGAGCAGGCGGGTGAGTTAAGGCGGGATCACCTGCATGCTCAGGTTCGAAGCCTGTACGCCAGCGCAGCCTTTCTTATTCTGTACGGGCTTACGGCCGGAGTGGTGGTTCCTAAGCAACCCTTCTTCCCCGCGTCGCTGCTAAACGCCGAGAACTTCTTCAGGCTAACCCACCTGCCGGTCGAGATCTTCCGTGCGGCAGCCGCTATCGGTATGTCGATCTTCACTGCACGCCTCTTGAGCATTTTTAATATCGAGACGACCCGCCGACTCTTTCAGTCTGAGGAGGAGCGGGCGATCTTCCGTGAGCGGGAGCGGATTGCTAGGGATCTGCACGACGGTATGCTCCAGACCCTGTACGGGGTAGGCCTTGGGCTTCGAGGGCTAGCGGCCCGTCTGCCTGATAGCGACCGCCCACCGGTCATGGAGATGAAGCATCAGCTAAACGGCGCCATCACAGACTTACGCACCTCGATCACACACCTGCGAGACGACTGGGTGCACGTGGCTGATCTGGTGCCTGCTGTACAGGAGTGCACAGGGCAGATAGCTCGAATCGCCCAGGTGCCCGTGAAAGTTGAGGTTGAGGGGTTCGAGGAGGAGCTAGGGAGCATCGGTGTTCCAGTTAGTTTCAGGGAGCACTTGTTGGCGCTCCTGCGGGAGGGTCTCTCCAACGCCGTTCGTCACTCCGGGGCCGACGAGATCGCCGTTATGCTTGCGCTACAGGAAGATACCGTCGTGCTACGGATTGCGGACAAGGGCTCCGGTTTTGACAGCGCTACGATCTTAAAGTCCGAGGACAAGAGCCACTATGGAATTCGCAATATGACCTCCCGGGTAAAGCAGTTGGGCGGCACGTTCCGGATCGAGAGTATACCTGGGGTTGGGACCCGGCTTCTCTTCTACATACCGGTGCCATAGGAGGTGTCCGGCTTGAGTCGCTTGTTGGTGGTGGATGACCACAGTGTGGTTCGGCACGGTCTTGTGGCTCTACTCTCCAGCCACCCTGACCTTGAGGTGGTGGGGCAAGCCTGCGATGGAGATACGGCAGTCAGACTAGCTGCTGCGCTGGCCCCCGACGTGGCCGTGCTGGATGTGCGTATGCCAGGTATGGGTGGCGTAGAAGCCTGCCAGATGATCCAGCAGGTCTCGCCTGGGACCAAGGTGGTCTTTCTCACTTCGTTCCCGGACGAGGAGGCGCTGGTAGGCGCCATGCTGGCTGGTGCGAAGGGGTATGTGTTGAAGAGCCTAGACGATGCACATCTCGTGGAGGTGATTCGGGCCGTAATCCGGGGCGAATCGGTGCTGGATCCCTCCTTGGGCGCCTCGGTGGCGGAGGGGATGAGACGACTGGCCAGCGGGCAGATGCGACCGATCCCCATACCGGCTGCGCCTCCGCCTGCCCACCGGCTGAATGATGTGGAGACCGCCTTACTCCGACTCATTGCGGAGGGCCGGACCAACCGCGAGATCGCAGATGCCTTGCACTTCACGGAGAAGACGGTCCGTAACTACGTGAGTGCTCTCCTCGCTAAGCTGAGCCTGCGCAATCGGGCGGAGGCGGCGGCCTATGCGGTGAGCCACAACCTGCTAGAGCCATGACAGATGTCCCTCAGGGGTTGGCCCCTGGGGGACATTTGTCATGGTGGGAAGGTGGATCAAAGTAAGGACATCCGACAATTCTCAGGAAAGGCCGACAGTCCTAGAATAAAGGTGCATGGTGGGTTGGTAGTAGTAAGAACACCCACCCAAGGAGGAAGGCCAGATGCATGTCTCTATGAACGATGCCTGGACGCTGCTTCACGGCATGGTCTTAGGTGCTCTGTTTCTGATCGCGTTTGCGGGTGGTCTCGCCGGTCTGTACAGCCTCCGCGCCAATCTGGTAACGACTGAGGGTGTGAAGGAGCGCCTGCAGCGCTTGAGTCTGGGCACGTGGACGATGGCGATCGTGGCGTGGCTTACTGTCATCTCGGGCACCTGGATCCCCTACGTGCTCTACCGGGAGAAGATCCCGACCAGCCCACGGTCGATCCTGCTCGCCAGCCACGAAACCGCCTTGTGGCATGAGTTTGGCATGGAGTGGAAGGAGCACGTCGCCTGGCTCGCTCCGTTCCTCGCTACGGTGGTCGCCTACCTGGTCTACTACTATGGCCGGCGCCTGGTGAAGGAAGAGAAGATCCGTAAGATCGCGATGATCATGTTCGTCCTTTCGTTCTTCACCGCTGCGGCAGCTGGTCTGTTTGGCGCCCTGATCACCAAGGCGGCGCCCATCAAGTAGGCCCTACAGTAAGGAGGAGTGACTGCGATGTCTGATCGCGTGAAGGAACAGGTTATCTCCGAAGTTGAACCGGCTCCGCTGCCCTCCGGCCCCGCTGGTGCTGCGATTCTAGCAGCTGGTATCGGTTCAGCTTGGTACGGCTTCCTCGTGGTCCTCGTCGAGGCCTCACCGGCTGTGAAGTCGGCCCTCACCCTGAACAACGGCGTCGGGCCACTCTCTGGCAAGACGACCTTTGGCTCACTGGGCTTCATCGCTGCCTGGTTGGTCCTCGCTCAGATGTGGAAGGGTAAGGACGTTACCATCGACAAGCTATGGAAGATATCTCTTGGCCTGATCATCCTTGGGTTGATCTTCACCTTCCCGCCCTTCTTCCAGCTCTTCACAGCGCACTAGGTACGGTTGAAGGCCCGGAGTGTACAAGAATGTACGCTCCGGGCCTTCTGTCGTCTTCCGCACAGCGAGTAGCGGCGAAGCCGGGGGCTTGATTTCATTATTATTAAAAGGGATTCAAAGCACGCCGAACAAATAGTAAACTATGTTACACATATGTGACAGGGGGCGAGATCAGCGTGCGCATTCTTTGGTTCGGGGTCCAGTGGGCGGGGCGCAAGCTGGCGTTCCTGGCTACCCTTGTCGCAGCAGCGGTCTTCGCCCTGCTCCTTCCCGCTCTCGTGGTGACGGAGGGAAGGCTGAGGGGCAACTGGTATAT
>DATGYC010000382.1:0-2620 GCA_035298385.1 Symbiobacteriaceae bacterium
ACCGCGGCGACGTGCAGCGGCTGGACCGGCCGCCGGCACAGATCCCGGCCTCGGTCGATCGCCTCGTCCTCTGGGAGACGGGCCCCATACCGGAGGAGGACTGGCAGTCCTTGATGGACTGGGTCGCAACGGGCCACACCCTCCTCGTTGGCGGGGAGTCGGCGGCGGGCCCATTGATCACCCAGGACGGTTCGACAAGCGCACACCCGAGCGCTGCGCATCCAGCGCTGGCCGGTGTCAGCGCGGTTCAGACGAACGGCGCCTCCTTCAATCTCCGCCAGCCAGCGCTCATCCTGCTCACCAACGGAAGGGGGCGCCCGGTGCTGGTCAGCGAGCAGCATGGCGAGGGCCAGATCATCTGGTCGGCGGACTACCTCTGGCTCACCGACAAGTTCATCGCCCAGTCGAACAACCTAGAGCTCGCCCTCGGCCTCCTCCGCCCGGCTCCGGGCAGGACGGTCGCCTTCGATGAGTACCACCACGGCTACTCGGCGATCGAGCACTGGTGGCAGATCCTGCGGGGGCCGCTGCAGCTCTTTGTGCTCCAGCTTGGCGCCGCCCTCCTCCTCTTCTTCTGGGCCGCCGGGCGCCGGTTCGGGCGCCCCCGCCCGGAGCCGCGCCTTCCCGCTCGTGCCGCCGTCGAGTACGTGGGCGCCATGAGCAACCTCTACCGGCGCTCCCGTGCGAAGGAGCTCGTCCGGCGGGCGCTCTACGGGGCGCTGATGCGCTCCCTTGGTGGCCTGCTCGGTGGGGTGCGGGGCCTCTCCCACGCCCAGATCGCTGAGCGGACCTCTGCCCGGACCCCCTTGGCGAGCGACTTGATCGAACGAACCCTGAACGGCTTGGCTAGCGCCCCGGCCGCAACGACCCTCTCTGAATCCGACCTACTCACCCTGGCCAGGCAAGCGGCCGCGATACAAAGGAGCGTGCGACATGCCGGATTCCGCGATCAACAGCGTACTGCCAAGGATTGAGGCCGAGCTAAAGAAGGCGATCGTCGGCCAGGAAGAGATCGTGGAGCAGATCCTCGTCGCCCTCGTCGCCGGGGGCCACGTTCTCCTGGAGGGCGTGCCGGGCCTCGCCAAGACCCTCCTCGTCCGCTCGCTCGCCCAGGCCCTGGGCGTCAAGTACCGCCGGATCCAGTTCACACCCGACCTGATGCCGGCCGACGTCCTGGGCACGGCGATCTTCGATCCGAAGGAGCTCGCCTTCCGGATCAAGCAGGGCCCGATCTTCACCAACCTGCTCCTGGCCGACGAGGTGAACCGGACCCCGCCGAAGACGCAGGCCGCCCTGCTGGAGGCGATGGAGGAGTCGCAGGTGACGATCGAGGGCGACTCCCTCGCGCTCCCGGCGCCCTTCATGGTCTTCGCCACCCAGAACCCGATCGAGTTCGAGGGGACCTACCCCCTGCCGGAGGCCCAGCTCGATCGCTTCTTAATGAAGGTAAAGATCAGCTACCCCGCTGAGGCGGCTGAGCGGACGATCCTGGAGCGCCACTACCAGGGCTTCAGTGCCAAGCAGCTCAGCGAGGCCGGCATCGAGCCGGTCGTCGACGCTGCCGACCTGCTCGCCCTCCGGCAGGCCCACCGGTCGGTCATCGTCGAGGCGAAGGTGCTGGACTACATCAACGCCATCGTCCGGGCGACCCGGGAGTGGTCGACCCTCTCGATGGGCGCCTCACCGCGCGGCGCGATCGCCCTCTTGGCGGCGTCGCAGTCGCTGGCGTTGGTGCGGGGCCGGACCTTCGTGACGCCGGATGACGTGAAGGAGATGGCCCTACCGATCCTGCGCCACCGGGTGATCCTCCGCCCGGAGGCCGAGGTTGAGGGCACGCAGGCGGACCAGGTGATCGGGCAGATCCTGGCCTCCCTGCCGGTACCGCGATGATTACGGGGAGATCCCTTCGCTCAGCACCGACCTGGCGGCTGGCGCTCTCCCTCCTCGTGGCGGGTTTGCCCCTCCTGTGGGGCTGGGTCTGGCTCGCCATCCTCCTGACCGGTGGGCTGGGCGCCCTCGCCATCGCTGACCTCCTCGCCGCCCGGCGCCAGATCGAGCTTCTCCGCAAGGAGCCGGGGGTTCTCTCCCTGGGCGCCGAGAACCGGCTCGCCTTCGAACTGCGCACCAGCGAAGGGCCGATCGCGCTCACCCTGAAAGAGACCCTCCCCCCTCACCTGGAGCTAACCGGGGAGTGGCCGACGCTGACCGTTGGCGCCGAGTGGCGGGAGACCGCCTACCTGCTAAAGCCGATCCGCCGGGGCGCCTACGCCATCGGCCCGCTCTACGGGCGGTACGAGAGCCGGCTGAAGCTCTGGCAGCGACAGGTCGTCTGGCTGGCGCCCGCTGCCGTTCGGGTCTACCCGAACCTGCAGGCCGCCCGCCAGTGGGAGCTCGCCATCCGGCAGGGCAAGCACCTGGAAGGCCTGAAGCGGGCCCGCATCCGGGGTACCGGCACCGACTTCGAGTCCCTCCGGGAGTACCAGCCCGGCGATGCGTACCGGGCCATCAACTGGCCCGCCACCGCCCGCTCCGGCCGGATCGACAAACTGGTCACGACGCTCTACCAGGTAGACCGCTCCCAGCCGGTGCTGCTCCTCGTCGACGCCGGCCGAATGATGCT
>DATGYC010000383.1:0-5229 GCA_035298385.1 Symbiobacteriaceae bacterium
ACCCTCCAACTGCCCCCCATCCAAGACGGGGCGCTGATCCTGACCCGTGACCTGATGCCCGGCACCAACTGGGGTGAACTGCTCACCCTCTACAACGGTGGTCAGCCACTCGTGATCAGCGGCGCCCAGCAGGTGACCGGACCGACCAGCACCACGGTCACCGGCACCGCCTCCTTCCTGAACGCGCCGAACTTGACGGTCCAAGCGGTCTTCACGGACCAGGCGATGCTGCGCTTTAGCCTCATCGGCTCCACGCCCGGGCCCAACCCCTGGCGCTTCAGCCGCGCCTTCCCCGATCTGCCCCTCTTCCCGGGCGCCAAGCGGGACGACGGCACGCCCTTCCTCGACACCCTTCGCTTCGCCAACGCCGCCTTCATCCTCGCCACGGCGGATGGGACGGATGCCGTCGGTCACGCCTACACAGCGGGTCTCAACTGGGCGGGGGACCTCTTCCCGCAGTCCCTCCTGGGCCTACTCGGGACCATGATGGGTGGCGACCAGATCGTCCGGCTCTCTGGGCCGATTCGGCTGCCCAAGTCGGGCGAGAGCGCGCTACCGCTCGCACCCTATACCCATCCGTGGGAGGCAGGGGCCGTCCCGGGGCTCGACTTGCAGGCCGACCTTGGGCTCGAACTGACGTTGCCCGGGACCGCTCTGAAGCTCCAGCAGACCTCCTTGCGGATCTGGGCGCCCCCCACGCAGGCTTGGCTGCAGGCCAACCCGACCTTCCGCCCGCAGATCGCGATCACTGGACTCTTGTCGATCGACTCGGCCGGGGTGACGGCGAAGGTGGTCGCCCAGGCGGGGCCGAACCTGAGCGGTCTCTCCCTGTCGAGCCGGTTCGAGAACGTCACCTTGACGAATCTAGCCAAGCTGGCCGATCTGGCCGGTGGCTCCGACCTCTTCAACAGTCTGCCGACCGAGTTGCAGGCCTTCGGTGAGGCCCTGGGCGGCCTAACCCTGGAGGCAGCGGGAGTCGACTTTGACACCACGCTCACCCCGAGTTCGATCTGGGTCCAGGTCGGCATGCCCAACCTGAAGGCGACCCTGATCCCCGGCTTTGATGTGGCCTCCCCGAGCGTCAACTTCAGCGTCACCAACCCGTTTGGCGGCGGCGTTCGCGCCATTGGAACGATTCTGGGCGCCCGGGTTGGCCTGGGCGGTACCCAATGGGATGCCGACTTCATCTATCCGGGCGGGACTGCCTGGGTACGCATGCTCGACAGTACGGCGATCCCGGTCAAGGGCCTGCTTAGTGCCGCCGGACTGGATCTCCCGGGCGACCTGCCCGACCTCGCCATCGGCGGGGCGTCGGCCTCGCTGGCGATGGATGGCAGTTGGTCGTTAGCGGCCTCCCTGGCCGATTCGCCGCCCTGGACGCTCGACCTCGGTCCAACGCCGCTAACCCTGTCGGATCTGTCGGTCTCCCTCCAGCACAGCCCCGGCGCCAACGCCGGCTCCTTTGGCGGCACGCTCGCCCTGGGGAAGAATCTCACATTCCGCTTTGCCTACACCCTGCCTGGCACCTTCAAGATCCGGGCCGAGCTCCCCAGCGGGAAGCTCTCCGATCTGATCGAGGCGCTGACCGGCTCCAAGCCCAGCGTGCCCGACGGCTTCGATCTCTCGTTTACCCAGACGTGGGCGCTGATCCAGCAGTCAGGCTCAAGCCTGACCTTCCAGGCCGCCACGCTGATCGATTCGGTCGCCCTGCTCGCCCTGACGGTCCAGAAGGCGGGCAGCTGGGGCTTCGCGGTGGGATTTGAGATCGACGGTGACTTCACCACGCTGCCGGGACTCGCGGCGCTGGCGCCCTTCGTCGACTTCGTGGGGCTGCAGAGCGTCATGCTGGTGCTCTCCTCGCTCCAGGATCCCGGCCTCCTCTTCCCGGACTCGGCCGCCTTCCAGGCCCCGGCGCTTGGGAACAAGCAGATCAAGCTGCCGGCGGGGGTGGGGGGGCTCGTTCAGGGCTTCAACCTCTATGCGAGCCTCTCCACGACCAAGAGCCAAGCCTTCCAGGCGCTGGCGAAGTGGCTGAAGATCAAGCTGGATGGCTCGGTCGCCGTTACGGTAGCCGTTGGGTTGCCAGATCCGAGCCAGAACTCGAAGCTCTTCCTGACCGTGAGCCAGACGCTCCAGGACGGCATCACCCTGAACGGCCAGTTGGGTGGTCTCCTGGTCGGCGGCGAGGTCGGCGCCTTCCTGACCGGCCAGCTCCGGGCGACGGTCCAGAAGCAGCCGCTACGCTTCGACCTGACGACGCTGATCGTCCCCAACGGCATCCTCGTCAGCGGCTCGATGATCGGCAAGGTGAAGTTCGATCCCCTGCCGGTCCAGTTGGGCGATGTCGGCCTGGTCGTCGGGATCGACTGGGAGGGGATCCCGAGCCTCGGCCTGGCGGCCACGCTCGAGATCGAAGGCTTCCAGGCGAGTGCGGCGCTCTTCTTCGACTCGACCGATCCGGCGAAGTCGCTCGTGGCGGGCTCGATGGACGGGCTCACCCTGCGGGACGTCGCCCGCATCTTCGCCAGCCAGCAGCAGCTACCGAAAGAGGTCGACGACGTCCTGGGCGCCGTCGGCCTGAAGTCGTTGGCCGCTTTCACGGGGGCGCCCAGCCTAGCGACGGCCCTGCAGAGTCGGGACCTGACCGCCATCAGCACCGCCTTCAAGGCCGTGGGGATCAACCTGCCCGCCAGCTCGGACGGCGTGCTGCTGACCGACACCAAGGGTGGGGTCTACCACCTGACCGACCGGACGACCATGACCCATTATCGCCTGCAGGCGGGCGCCAAGGGGGTGGAGGTGGCACTCCTGCCACAACTCTACGTCGCCCCGGAGACGACGATGATCGGGGCGATCCAGTTCAACCAGGGCTTCCACGTCGAGGGCGAGATCGACCTCCTACTCCTGAAGGCCCGGGTCAAGGCGCTGGTCAACGCCAAGCAGGGCATCGCCGCCGACGTCAACGTGGACCCGATCACGATCTGGGACGCCGACTTCTTCGCCCTGAAGGCGGCGCAGGGGAGCGGTGGGCCGTTGCTCTCGCTCTCGACCTTTACCCAGCCGACCCAGAAGGACCCGAACCTGCGCCCGCCGCACTTCCTGCTCAACGGCATGCTCCATCTGCTGGGCCTCGACCTGCTCTCGACCTACGTCAGTATCGACCGGAAGGGCTTTACCTTTGCTGTGAAGGGCCAGGTCAACACCTTCCTCAACCTCGACCTAAAGGGTCAGATCGACGGCAGCCCGACCCTGATGCTGAGCGGCGCTACGGTGGTCGGACTGGATCGTCCGCTCGATCTGGGGCCCCTCGGCAAGGTCGGCGTGAAGACGGACGTGAAGAGCAGCCTCGACGTCGGCTACAAGGGGGGCACCGCCTCCGCAAAGCTGAAGGGCTCCTTCGACTTCGCGGGCGTCCATGGCGAGATCCCACCCTTGACACTCGACGTCAAGGGGAAGGCTCTGGTCAAGATCGGCGATACCCTCTGGGAGCAGGTTAGCGCCATCCTCCAGAAGGCGCTGGCTTCGGCGGACCAGTGGCTCACGTGGGTGGGCAACAAGGTGATCACGGGCGCCGGGCAGACGGCCGCAGAGGTCGGTAAGGTGCTCAGCAACTCCTACCACCTCGCCAGTGAAGAGATCGCCAAGAAGACGCAGAAGTACCTGGGCTACGGCATCGATGGGGTGACGCAGGCGCTGCAGGGCGCCGGGCTGGCCGCTGACCAGGTCGTCCAGGTCCTCGGTCAGGTCGGCTATGGCGCGACCGAGATCGCGAACTCCGTGGCCAAGTTCTTCAAGGGGGCTAGCCACGTCGATACGAACTTCGGCCACGTCGACACCCCGGCCGGGCCGCACAGCGACCTGCCCGCCACGCATGTTGATGTCCCGCGCTCGCACGTGGACACCAAGCAGCATCTCGACGTCAAGAAGGTGAAGGTCGCTGGCGTCACGATCACCCCGCATGGTGACACGAAGCAGCACGTCGATACAACGGTCACGCCCCACGGCGATACCAACACCCCGGCCGTCAATACGCGCATTCCACCGCATGGCGACACCAGCAGCCACGTCGACGTCAAGGTCTAGAGAGGAGGGGCAGCGGCATGCCGAACTACTACGTCTTTCACCAGAACCTGCGGGTCTTCGCGGGGACAAACGCCCGACGCAACACGGCCTTCGAGGATGCGATGGACACCATCTCCACCGACATTGGGAGCGATCGGGTCCTTGTGGCCGGTTTTACCGAGGTGATGAACAACCAGAACACCCGTACACCGCTGAGGCGCATTGCCCAGGAGCTCGATGCGGCCCTGCGCACGCCCATCCTCTTCGCCACGGGCACCACGGCGGTGGGCAACCAGACGGAGTGGGTGGGGATCAGTACACACACCAACTTCACGGTACAGATCTCGGGCAAGGTGCTCAAACAGACGAACAACACCTGGCAGGCCTACCCCGTAACGCCGCAGCTCCCCGCCGATCAGATGCCCCCTGGCAACTTCGCGGCTGATGTGCGGGGCCTTGCCTACGTGGGTGGTACCATTGGGAACCAGCGACTGCTCTTTGGCTTCATCCATAACAACTACACCTTGGGCGAGCCCAGCACGATCTACCGGGCGCTGCCCCAGATGGTCACTGCGATCGGTCAAGCCCACCAGGGGTGGGACCAGGTCACCCGCTATCTGGGCGGTGACTTCAACATCAGACCGGATGACATCGGCGTGGGCTATCGGGCGGTCTATGCGACGGATGAGGACATGGGTGAGATCAAGACGACCTGGTACCATACCTACGACTACTGGATCACGAATAACGGGAACATCGACACCGGCCAAGCGGAGGTCTTTACCGCGAGTCGGTGGGAGAACGATCCCGATCTCTCGGACCATGCGGGGGTGGGGCTGCAGATTCTATCGACCTAGCTTGAGGGGTGGGGCTCGGGCTCTGAATCACCTAGAGGAGGTAGGGCCTTGTCCGTCGAGTTGCGCCCCTTTGGGGTGGCCTGCAACATCCAGTGCCCCTACTGCTACCAGCAGCCCCAACGAGAGGCGGGCAACATCCTGCAGCCCTATGACCTCGATGCGATGCAGGCAGCGGTGCGGCGGGAGGGTGGCCCCTTCACCCTCTTCGGTGGGGAGCCCCTCCTGCTACCGCTGCCCGAGCTAGAGACGATCCTCGCCTGGGCGCATGGGGAGTGGGGCGTCGCCCACATCCAGACGAACGGCACCCTGC
>DATGYC010000384.1:0-4154 GCA_035298385.1 Symbiobacteriaceae bacterium
CAACGTTGCGCCGGGTCAGCGCCGGCTGGAGCCATCTCAGCACCGTCTCGCGGGAGGCCGAGGCCTGGCTCGCGCAGCGGGCAGGACTGGAACTCTTCGGCGACGCCCTGGCGCTCTGCACGCAGGAGGATCTGGCGATCGTGCGGGGGCCCTCTGAGGCTGAGCCAACCGACTCCTTCGAGTGGCTCCACGTCACCATGCCATCGAACTGGGCGCCCATCGACAAGATCGGCCGCTCCTTCGTGACCGCCCATGCACCGGTCGTGCACAGTGAGCGTCTCCAGGCTGCCGCCCCGCAGATCGTGCGGGCGATGATCCAGGGTGGCCCTTTTACCCGCTATGTCTGGGGGATCCACCGGGACGGTGCATTCTGCCACAATCCGCGTCTCCATCACCAACCGGCGTGGGTGAGTGACGCCGGGGCGGACCTAGTCAAGCAGGCCTACTTCCGGGTCGAGCGGCAGACGACCTGCGGCTTCCCGACGCTGAACCGGGCGCTCTTTACCATCCGGTACTGGACGATCCCTCTGACTGAGGTGATCAGTGAGCCCTGGCGGCGGGAGCGACTGACGACTGCCCTGGCCGCAATGGATGAGGCGGAACTGGCCTACAAGGGACTGACCGAGGTGCGGGACCCGCTAGTCGCGTATCTGTCGGTTCCGGAATGATATGAATTCCTTCTTATTATAAAGGGACGAATCGAACGGACTATGCGCGGCTCCCGATTCGCTCATGATGACCGCCCCAGATGGGAGAGACTACAGGGGCGCCTTCCCTTCAACGTCCCTGCGGTGCTAAGGACGCACGGTCTTCGGGAACGTGAAGTGACAAGAATTTCACCCGTCATGCGTAACCTTCATTGCCTTTTCCTTGACAAACAGAGAGGAATCGTTTGAGGGAGCTTGATGCGTGGAAGGAATTCAACCTTGCATGGCGAACTTCAGATGACCGAGCCCTCACCACCAGATGTTGCCTGACTTGCCAGCGCGTCGGTGAAGTGAAGGGTTTTTGAGTGCAGTTCAGGGGTGGTGACCGGTGAGCCGCTTCGATGAGACGTTTAAAGACGAGGTTCGCGCCAAGAATGATATTGTCGAGGTCATCTCGTCTTACGTGAAGCTGGAGCGGCGCGGCAACCGGTATGTGGGTCTATGCCCGTTTCATGGGGAGAAGACCCCCTCGTTCCATGTGATCCCGGACTTGCAGATCTATCACTGCTTCGGCTGTAAGGCCAGCGGTGATGTATTCAAGTTCCTGCAGGAACGTGAGCACCTGACCTTCTACGAGACGCTGGTCCAACTCGCCAGACGGGCTCGCATCCCCCTGCCAAAGGAGGAGCGGACGCCAGAGGAGGAGAAGGCGTACCAGCAGCGTCGAGGGCTACATGATGCACTCGAGCTGGCGACGCGCTTCTACCATGACCAACTCTTTCAGGAGGCTGGTAAGCCGGCCCTCGACTACCTCTATGGGCGCGGCCTAACGGAGGAGACGATTCGGCGCTTCCGCCTGGGCTGGGCGCCCGGCTATGGCCGGCTCCTGCGCACCATGCGCGGTCGCTTTGGGACGGAGATCCCGCAGCAGGCAGGTCTCATCCTCCCGCGCCGTACAGGCGAGGGGTTCATGGATGTCTTCTTCGACCGGGTGATGTTCCCGATCACCGATCTTTCGGCTCGGCCGATCGGCTTTGGCGGTCGCATTCTGGAAGGAAGCGGCGCAAAGTATAAGAACACAGCGGATACCCCTCTCTTTACGAAGCGTCACGTCCTCTTCGGCCTTTCACAGGCCAAGGAGGCGATGCGATCCCGCAATCAGGCGATCCTGGTTGAGGGGTATATGGACGTGATCATGCCCCACCAGTGGGGCGTGCGGAACGTCGTCGCGCCGCTCGGCACCGCCCTGACCGATGAACAGTGCCACCTCCTGCGCCAACAGGCGGAGCAGGTGATCGTCGGTTTCGATACCGACGTCGCTGGTCAGATGGCGACCCTGCGCGGGCTGGAGAAGCTCTATGAGATCGGCTGTGACGTCCGGATCTTGCAGATCCCGGACGGCAAGGACCCGGATGAGTTTATTCGGGCCCACGGTATCGGGGCGTTTGAGCAGTGTGTGGCCAACGCCGTCCCGCTCGTGGAGTTCAAGGTCCGGCGCGCCCTGGAGGCGTCCAAGGGCACCGGTAGCAAGGCGAAGGCGGTCGAAGCGGTCGCCCGTGTCCTTGCTGACCTAAAGAGTGACGTGCTCCGGGAGGAGTATGTCCATCGGGTTGCGAATGAGTTGGCGGATAACCCGCTGGACGTTCGGGAACTAAAGCTGGCGATCGATCGTCAGATGAATCGTTCCTTGGGCGCCCAGGCCGGGCATATTTCCAGCCCAGAGCGGCATAATAAGGTAGACTTGGGAGCGGTACGCCCTGGCGGAGGCTCGCAGCCAACCAGCCATGCCCGTTTCGCCCCGCCCACACCACAGCACCAGATCCCGGCGGCAAAGCCGGTAACGGAGGAGGAGGGCGCCCTGCTCGCAGAGCGGACGCTCCTCTCCCTATTGCTCCACCACCCGCTTCTCTTGCGGAGCGTGGAGTCTTCGCTTGGTCCGGCGCCCTTTACAGAGCCCGTGCATCAGGCCATTCTCGCCAGCCTACGTGAGCTCATGACCGGGCCCAACGCAGGGTCCGTTGTCATTGCTCGCCTCCTAGATCGCCTAGCTGATGGTGAGGCGCGCGTGGTCGTTACGGAAATCGGAGCCAAACCACCTGTTTCCGTCGATCCGGAAAAGGAAGCAAGTGACTGCATCGAGAAGATTAAGAAGCATAGAGATTCGAGGAGACTTGACGACTTGCATAACCAGATCAAAGCTGCACAGGCGTCGGGCCAACGAGTCGACGCGGCCATCCTTCGGGAGTATACGGATCTGCTAACCAAGCGAAAGACCGCGCGCACCTAGGCGCGTGGATGAAGGGGGGGAGTCATCATGGAGTCCAAGGGTGTCAAGATGGAGCATGCCCGCGAACTGGTCAAGGACCTGATCTCGAAGGGAAAGCGGAAGGGAGTCCTCAGCTACGCCGAGGTCGCTGATTCGCTACAGTCCCTGGAGCTTGGTTCTGACCAGATGGATGATATTTACGAGGCGCTCGGTGAGGCCGGCATCGAAGTGATAGGCGAGCGAGAGGATGCTGAGACCGTCACACCGGTCAAGCCGCCGATCAGCCCGCCAGAGGAGACTGACCCGGGGCTCGAGGAGGATGAGGTCGAGATCGATCTCTCCGTACCTGAGGGCATCTCCATTGATGACCCCGTCCGGATGTACCTGAAGGAGATCGGCCGCGTGCCGCTCCTCTCCGCTCAGGACGAGATCGACCTGGCCGAGCGGATCGAGAATGGCGATGATGAGGCCAAGCGGCGGCTAGCGGAAGCGAACCTGCGCCTGGTCGTCTCGATCGCAAAGCGGTACGTCGGGCGTGGGATGCTGTTCCTTGACCTGATTCAGGAAGGGAACCTGGGCTTGATCAAGGCGGTTGAGAAGTTCGACTATCGGAAGGGCTTCAAGTTCTCTACCTATGCCACGTGGTGGATTCGCCAGGCGATCACCCGGGCGATCGCTGACCAGGCTCGGACGATCCGTATTCCGGTCCACATGGTCGAGACGATCAACAAGCTGATTCGGGTGACCCGCCAGCTCGTGCAGAACCTCGGCCGGGAGCCGCTCCCGGAGGAGATCGCCGCTGAGATGGAGATCACCATCGAGCGTGTCCGGGAGATTCAGAAGATCGCCCAGGAGCCGGTCTCGTTGGAGACCCCGATCGGTGAGGAGGAGGACTCTCACCTCGGCGACTTCATCGAGGACCAGGACGCCCCCGCTCCGGCGGAGGCCGCCTCGTTCATCCTGCTCAAGGAGCAGTTGGAAGAGGTCCTGGAGTCGCTCACCCCGCGTGAGGAGAAGGTGCTTCGCCTCCGGTTCGGCCTGGATGATGGTCGGGCCCGTACCCTGGAGGAGGTCGGCCAGGTCTTCAGCGTTACCCGTGAACGCATCCGCCAGATTGAGGCGAAGGCGCTCCGGAAGCTACGCCACCCGAGCCGGTCGAAGAAGCTGAAGGACTATCTGGATTAAGTGCAGGTCGGCCGCCCTAGTGAGGGCGGCCTTTTTGCGCGTCAACATGGAGGTCT
>DATGYC010000385.1:0-26385 GCA_035298385.1 Symbiobacteriaceae bacterium
GGCGGTGTGCAGCCATCGAAGTCCGAGCCATAGGCCACGTAATCCGTGTTGCCCAGCAGCTGGACCACGTGGTCGATGTGATCTGCCACCGTCTGTAGCGTCGCCGTCTCCCGGTTCATGAACGACTTGACGAAGGAGATCCCAAAGACGCCGCCCTGCTGGGCCAGGGCCTTGATCTGTTCATCCGTCAGGTTCCGCTGGTGATCCCAGAGCGCCCGGCAGTTGCCGTGGGTGAAGAGGACCGGGTCGGTCGAGAGCTCGAGCGTATCGTAGAACCCACGCGCCGTGATGTGCGCCAGGTCGATCATCATGCCCAGACGGTTCATCTCGCGCACGACCTCACGACCAAACTTGGTCAGGCCGCCACCCGAGCCGCCCTCCTCCCCCGCCCCGTCCGCGACGTCGTTCCGGTGGTTCCAGACCAGACCCATCATCCGGACGCCCAGGCGGTAGTAGTTGCGCAGCAGGCCGAGCGAGCCCTCGATGCCCTCGGCGCCCTCAATGTTGAGCAGGACCGCCAACTCGTTCGCCGCGAAGGCGGCCTCGATGTCGCTCACCTTCAGGGCCAGGCGAACACCCTCACCCTTCTCGATCTCGGTCCGGTAGGCATCGATCATCGAGCCGATCCGCTTCCCAGCGGCGGCGTAGTAGATCGGTTCACAGTAGGCGACCTGTACCGTGCAGGCAAGGCCACCCTCCTTGGCTCGGGGCCAGTCGATATGGCCCATGTCGGAGCGCTGGTGGAGGGTCCGCTTTCCGTCCATCACCTCTAGAATCGAGTCCGCATGACCATCCACGACCGGGTACTTGCGATGAAGTTCGAGCGCCTGTGCGAAGTAGTCCACGACGGTTGAGCCTCCCTCTGGATGCTTGCCTCTACATTACCATAGGGCGCCCAGCAGAACCAGATCTTTCGTCGGGCGTAGGAAGCGAAGGGCGCCCACCGTATCGCTACGGTGGGCGCCCATCTCTACTGGACTCTAGCGTGGCTCGACGATCAGCTTGATCGCTGTCCGCTCCTCGCCATCAATCTTTAGATCGGTGAACGCCGGGATGCAGATCAGATCCATTCCGGAGGGAGCGACAAATCCACGTGCGATGGCCACCGCTTTGACCGCCTGGTTCAGGGCACCCGCCCCAATCGCCTGGATCTCTGCGGCGCCCCGCTCACGCAGGCACCCGGCGAGCGCCCCTGCCACTGCGTTTGGGCTTGACTTGGCCGAAACCTTCAATACTTCCATGCCACGTCCCCTCCGTCGACTGATCGATTTGACATTTCGCACGGGAACCTCCTGCGGGCTAAACTCGCATGGTCCTCGGAGGTTCCCGTGCGACCCCGCTACTCCCGCTCCTGGATCCGCTCGATCGAGATGGCCCGGCCGGTCGCTGGGTCGACCTCGATCACCACCGCACAGAGCACCGCCGGACCATCCGCCGGCTCGAACCGGGTCGGCATCTGGCTCAGGAAGCGCTCCAGCACCAGGTGCCGATCCGTGCCGATCACGCCCTGGAACGGTCCGCACATGCCGACATCGGTTATGTAGGCGGTCCCGCGCAGGAGGAGCTGCTCATCGGCGGTCTGGATGTGTGTATGCGTGCCCACGAGCCCGCTCACCTTCCCGTCCAGGAACCAGGCCGCCGCCGCCTTCTCTGAGGTCGCCTCCGCATGGAAGTCGACCAGGATGACGGGGGTGATCTTGCGGAGTCGCTCCACCTCATCCTCGAGCGCCCGGAAGGGGTCGTCGAAGAGGATGTTGCTGAAGACCCGCCCATGGGCCTGGACAACAGCCATCAGCGGCTTGCCCTTGCGGCGCACGACCACGGAGCCCATTCCTGGGGTCCCAGGCGGATAGTTGAGCGGCCGGATCAGCCGGGGCTCCTCATCAATGTATGTGGTGATCTCCCGCTTATCCCAGGAATGATTGCCGAGCGTGATGACGTCAGCGCCTAGGTCGAAGATCTCCTTGCAGATCTGGGGGGTGATGCCGAAGCCGCCCGCGGCGTTCTCGCCGTTGACGATGATAACGTCAGCGTTCTGCTGACGGGAGAGGGCGCCCATCCGCTTGGCCAGGATCTTCTGGCCAGGCTTGCCGACGACGTCACCGAAGAAGAGTATGCGCATGTGGGCCTCCTGTGGTCCGTTTGGGACCATTATAGCAGAGGCTGAGCAGGTAAGGGCACCAGGCCTAGATCAGACCTGGCGCCCCAACTGTCGCTACCATTCATCGGTGGGCAAGGGCTGGAGCTCCTCTTCCCAACGGCTCTCCTCGATCTCATCGATCGAGAAGTACTCGTCGTAGCAGAGGATATCACCGTCCCACGATCCGAACTCATCGCCATTCCTCGCATAGAGCGGCTCCATGTCGAGCTCCGTCGCCACCGCTAGATCCTTCGTCCTGGCCCAGACCACCCGGTGTTCCTCTTCACGGCTCACCTCTTCAAGCCAGTAGCCCCGGATCTTTACGTAGTCGCGCCGATGGTAGAAGCGCTCGATCTCTTCAGCCTGGAAGGCTCCCTCCCAGTACCCCGGCTCCACCTCGCGTAGCTGCAACTCTGCGGCCAACACTGGGTCCCAGCAACGTCCCTTGTAGAAGCCACCAAACTCAGTCCGCCCACCGTAGCGAAGGTGATGGCCGCCCACGACGAAGTGACGGCGGTCACCACACGAGAACCCAATAAGCTCGTCCTCAAACCGGCCCTTCCGGCTCCGGCGCTCCTTGCACGGGTAGTCGATCATCTCTCGCCAGATCAGGTTCTTCGGCACCATGCGGACCTGGCCATCCGGCATCTGCAGGACCACGACCTCAGCGTGGCTCCCCAGGATCTGTCCGCACAACTCCTCTTCCTCCGCCTGAAAGCGGACCGGGTAGCCATTCGCTGCTCGCGCCAGCCACCGCTCGATCTTCTGCTGCCGCTCCGCCAACTGCTCACGGTAGAGGGCCAAGGCACTACGCAGCTTCGCCCGACCGGTCCGTGCAAAGACGCGCTCGACCTGATCGATCACCTCCTGGATCCAGGTCTGGGGGCAGTGCAAGACGTCATTGTCATCGAACTGCATGTAGGTATCCTCATAGTTCCAGATCACAGCGTCGTCCTGACCCTGCACGAAGGTGATCGGCTCCTCATGGGTGCAGTTCAGATCGCCACAGACGAGCAACCCCGCCTGACCATCCTCGGGCTCGAAGTCGGACTCAAAGCCGACCTTCAGCCCCTCGCCGGTCCAGTAGGCCGGCCACAGTTCCCGATCACACTTGGGGCAGTAGAGTACCTCACCGGTCTCGTCCGCGATGTGCAAAAGCATACTGGGCCCTCCCTTCAGATCAGTCGAGCGTCGTTGTAGTATTCGATACATTCAGTCGAAAACCCTGCGGTGGAAGGGCTGGCACTCAAAGGTGACAGCCCCTCTTCACAAAGAAAAGGCAGCTACCCCACGGGCAGCTGCCTTACTCATCACTTCTGAAAGACCATCAACCGCCCATCCTCACGAATGGCGATCAGATGCTTGCCAGAGCCCGGCGCCAGGCCGGTCACGACCTCCTCGATCCACTCATCCTGCGCCATCCACTCTTCCTCCGCCATGTACGGGACTGGCTCCGCCGCGATCCGGCCGGCGAAGCGTTCCCGGGCGAACTCGACCAGGGTGTAGATCTCACCCGGGGTCAGGGAGGCTACATCGCGGATCACCGTCACGATCCCCAGTTGCCCCAGGGCATCGATCTGTACGTCGATCACCTTCGGCTCCTGTCCGCGCAGACCGGCGTAGACATCGCACAGGTCCATGATCGACCGAGTCGCCTCCAGGTGCTCCTCCGGGGAGAGTTCCACGTTCAGAAGGAAGGCGAGACGCATGTTGCCACTCCGGGGGTCGAACCGAAGCGAGCCGATCTCCGCATAGCGGACCGCCGTCGAGATAAGAAGGCTAACCAAGCGTGACTGGGCGCCCTCTACCCGCTGCTTTCCCACGCATCGCACACCTCGCTCTCATTATCGCTAATGCTACCGATTTTCCTGCAAAAAATCAACACCGACAGCGCTTGCAGCGCCGCCGGCGTTGAATAGCGGGCCCTTGGTTACCGGGCGTACTCGACCGCTCGGGTCTCGCGCACCACGACGACCTTGATCTGGCCGGGGTACTCGAGCTCCTCTTCGATCTTCTTCGCGATCTCCTTGGTCAGCCGGTTGGCCGCCCAATCGTCGATCTTATCCGGCTTGACCATGACGCGAATCTCGCGACCGGCCTGGATAGCGAAGGACTTGTCGACGCCCTCGAAGGAGTCGGCGAGGTTCTCCAGCCTCTCCAGCCGCTTGATGTAGGTCTCAAGGGTCTCACGCCGGGCGCCCGGGCGGGCCGCCGAGATGGCGTCCGCAGCGGTAACCAGCAGCGCTTCGACGGAGCGGGGCTCCACGTCGCCGTGGTGGCACTCCATCGCATGGATCACATCGCCCGTCTCCTTGTACTTGCGCAGGAGTTGGACGCCGATCGAGACATGCGAGCCTTCCAGCTCGTGGTCGACCGCCTTGCCGATGTCATGCAGCAGGCCAGCCCGCTTCGCAACCTCGACGTTGACGCCGAGCTCGGAGGCCATGACGACCGCCAGGTTGGCCACCTCGACCGAGTGCTTGAGCACGTTCTGGCCGTAGGAGGTGCGGAAGCGGAGGCGGCCCAGAAGCTTGATCAGCTCCGGGTGCAGGTTGTGGATCCCCAGCTCGAAGCAGGCGGCCTCGCCCTCTTCGCGGATGCGGGTCTCAACCTCGCGCTGCGCCTTCTCAACCATCTCTTCGATGCGAGCCGGGTGGATGCGACCGTCCTGAATCAGCTTCTGCAGGGCGATCTTGGCGATCTCACGCCGGACCGGATCGAAGCCGGAGAGCACGACGGCCTCAGGGGTATCATCGATGATAAGATCAATGCCTGTGAGGGTCTCGAGGGTGCGGATGTTGCGGCCTTCACGGCCAATGATCCGGCCCTTCATCTCGTCGTTAGGCAGCTGGACCACGGAGACGGTCAGTTCGGAGGAGTGATCCGCCGCAACCCGCTGGACGGCAATGCCGACGATCTCGCGGGCCTTCTTCTCGGCGTTCTCCTTCGCCTCATGTTCGATCTCACGGACTAGGCGGGCAGCGTCGCCGCGGGCCTCGTCCTCAATCTGATGCAGGAAGATCGTGCGCGCCTCATCAGTCGTAAGACCAGAGATCCGCTCGAGCTCCGTCATCTGCTTCTGGACCAACTCACCGGCCAACTGGTGCTGGCGCTCGAGCTCACGCTCGCGACGGGAGAGTCCCTCTTCCTTGCGCTCGAGCGATTCGACCTTACGGTCGAGCTGCTCTTCCTTCTGGACGAGGCGGCGCTCTAGGCGCTGGACCTCAGCCCGGCGCTCCTTCGATTCACGTTCGAAGTCGTTACGAAGGCGGAGAACCTCCTCCTTCGCCTCCAGGATCGCTTCCTTCTTCTTGCTCTCCGCCTCGCGCAGCGCATCATCCACGATGTTGCGGGCGCGCGTCTCGGCGGTACCAAGCTTAGAACGCGAGTCCTTCAGGAAATACTGGTAACCGATGAAGGCGCCAAGCCCACCACCGACGACCAGGGTCACAATTCCAATGATCACGTAGATCACGTAATACACGGATTCACCTCCTGTGTTTTTACTAGGGCGAATTAGATTCACATGCTACAAGCGCACGCTTCCGAAACATAAAACAACACAAAAACGGACCGGAGACCCGGTCCGTGCGAGCAGCAGATGAGTACGCCAAACACTGGGCCTGGCGTCCAGGTCGCGTTTTGCGTTTGTTCACAACCGATGACATCCAGGCCATCGGGTATTACCCACAGCAAAAAGGACTTCATCCCCGTTGTCATTACACGGACCGCATCTATATTCTACGGGGTTGTATACGTTCTGTCAAGGGAGGGCCTAAGGGCTGCCAATCCGCCTGGCGAAGCGTTTCCAGGCCTGGAAATGGCTCCCTACAGCCCTGAGCCGAAGGCCAGGAAGAGCCAGGTGGGCAGGCCCGGCGCGCTGGGCGCCCCCTCCCGGAGCCGACCATGCGGCAGGACGAAGACGGCCAGGTCGAAGTGCCACGTCGTGTTCAGGTCGAGCAGAAGGCGGCCGACGGCCCGGTGACGGGGGCGCCCCTCCTTCTCCAGCCGGTAGAGCTCAGCCAGGGTCCAGACCGCCTCATCATAGAGGCGGGCCAGGATCCGGGCCAATCCGCGCGCAACCCGCTCCGGAGCCTCGATCGATGAGAGCTTCAGGTCGAGCCGCTCGTAGAGGAAATGGAACGGCCGGAAGCGGCCATCGGCCTTCATCTGCTCGTCGGGGGCGCCCGCCTCGAGCGGCTCTACGGACTCCCGCTCCGCCAGTTCGGTCGGGCTGAACTCCAGCGCCGCGAGCAGCTCATTGAGGACCGGCCCGGAGCGCTCGGCCCAGTGGAGGGCGGACTCGCCCCAGCGGGCGATCAGGGCGCCCCAGCGGCGCAGCCCATCCCGGTCGCCGTCAGCGACGGTCAAGAGGCCATCCACCAACTTGATATAGTCCAGGCAGAGGCTGGTCAGGAGGGCCAGGTCGTAGCAGGGGAGCATCGCCTTGCCGGGGGCGATGCCCGCCGCCTCCATGCGCTGTAAGTAAAGCTGCCCGAGCGCCTGCGGGCTGGGCGCCCGGAGCGCTCGGGTCTCGGTCTCATCCCACCAGCCCATGCGCTTACGCCTCCTGGAGGGACTTGGCCCGCTGCGTCAGCTCGGTCATGAGGAAGTCGACCGCCTCTTCGACCTCGGTCTGATCCTCGACCTTGGCGGCCAACTCGACGTGGACGCCCTTGCGCAGGTAGACGACCAGCAGGGAGCCCTTCGGCAACCCGAAGCACCACATGGCGTGCTCCTCTTTCCGATCCGCCTGGTGGGCGCTGGGCACGCCGAGCATGGCCCGGCTAATCAAACGGATCGAGCGCTCCTTGCCCCGGCAGAGCTCCTGCCAGTCAGCCCGGCGATACTCCACCGGTTTGGTCTGCAGCAGGTAGTCGCCAAAGAGCTTCTGATGCAAAAACGTCTGTACGGTCAACATGCAAGTACTCCTCTCACGGGTCAAGAGAGCTCGACGGAACGGGGAATCCAGAGTTCACGGCGATAGACGGGCATGAAGCCGAGCCCCTTGTAGAGACGAGCGGCGTCACCGTCCGGTTCGGTGTCCAGGAAGAGAAAGCCTTGGCGCTCCTTCTGCCAGTCCTGGATCAGCCGACGCATCAGGGCTGAAGCGATGCCCCGACCGCGCATCCCTGGCAAGGTGCCGACAGCCAAGATCTGGGCCGCATCCGGCAGTTGGAGGAGGATCGCCGTCGCGACGGGGATGCCGTCAGACCAAGCCAAGTACCAGCGGGCCTGCTCCCCCATGCCGTCCCAGGCCATCTCCTTCTCGGCGAGGGCGGTGGCGGAATCGACCCGTTGCCCGAAGGAACGACGGCAGACCTCGCTCCAGACTGGGAGGAGCGAACGGGGGATCGTCTCGATCCGGACGGCGGGCTGTGGGCGGCGCCGGTCGAGGCTCGGACGTAACCGATTGCGCTCCAGCGCAACGGCCGACTCGTTCGCCGTGTAGAGAAAGGTCTCTCCTACATGGTACAAGCGAAAGGCGTGGTGCCGCAAGCGCTCGCGCAGATCAGGCGGTTGACTCAAGTCTGTACAGAGCAAGAAGGCGTGCCGGGCGATCGCCATTTTGATCAGTTGCTCCGCCTGATCGGGGGTGGCCTGCACGTGCATCAGGAGTTCGCCGCGGGGCTCCTCCAGGAGGAGGGCGCCCGGGACGGGGTGCGGCTTGGCGCCAAACCAGGCCTCGCGCACCGCCTGAAAGACAGACTCCATCTGCTGTGGGGCCACGCTGAGATCCCGGGGCAGACGCATCTGCTGCACGATCTCTTCCTCCATCCCGCGGGCTAAACTCGCATGGTCTTGATCATTTGTTCCTTGTTCTGCACGAAAGGCCATCTCGCTAGGAGATGGCCTTGACGTGACTCCATTCGTTAGCGGATCGCCTGCTCGGTCTCGGCGTCGAAGAGGTGTAGCATCGACGGGGTCAGAGCGAGCTCGACCTCCTGGCCGACCTTGAAGCGCAGGTTCGGCTCGACGCGGGCCGTGATCGTGTTCTCTCCGGTGGAGAGATACAGGAAGATCTCAGCGCCGAGGGGCTCAACGACGTCGACCTTGGCGGTCAGCTTCGAGCCCTGGTTCGCCTGGAGCGAATCCTGATCGGCATTGACATCCTCCGGTCGGACACCGAGGACGACCTTCTTGCCGTTGTAGTTGCCACCCGCGGCCTTGACGAGGTTCTCCGGCAGATTCACCTTGAAGGTGCCGCCGTCGAAGACGTTGCCGTCAGCCGAGATGGTGCCCTTTAGGAAGTTCATGGCCGGCGAACCGATGAAGCCGGCGACGAACAGGTTGTTCGGGTGATCATAGAGATCCTGCGGCGGCGCAACCTGCTGCACGATGCCGTCCTTCATAACGACGATTCGGGTGCCCATCGTCATCGCCTCGACCTGGTCGTGGGTGACGTAGATGGTGGTCGTCTGCAGGCGGTTGTGGAGCTTGGAGAGCTCGGTGCGCATCTGCACGCGTAGCTTGGCGTCGAGGTTCGAGAGCGGCTCATCCATCAGGAAGACGGCTGGCTCACGCACGATCGCACGGCCAAGGGCGACGCGCTGACGCTGGCCGCCGGAGAGCTCCTTGGGCTTACGGCCGAGCAGGTGCGAGAGACCCAGGATCTCCGCTGCCTGCTTCACCCGCTTGTCGATCTCCTGCTTGGAGAACTTGCGGAGCTTCAGACCGAACGCCATGTTCTCATAGACGTTCATGTGCGGGTAGAGGGCATAGTTCTGGAAGACCATGGCGATGTCGCGGTCCTTCGGGGCGACGTTGTTGACCAGCCGGTCGCCGATGTAGATCTCACCATCGGAGATCTCCTCGAGGCCAGCGATCATCCGCAGGGTCGTAGACTTGCCGCAGCCGGAAGGGCCGACGAAGACGACGAACTCGCGGTCCGCGATCTCAAGGTTGAAATCCTTGACGACCTTCACATCACCATAGTTCTTGTAGACATTCCGGAGGCTGAGCTGTGCCACCTGCTACACACTCCTTTGGCCCATTGAGCCCTTGCGTATTTGGGGCGGGTTGGTCCCGGCCCACCACCTGGCGCCTGGAAGACGCCTCTACCGGGTGGCACGGAGATCGAACTGGACAGCTTTATAGGTTCTGCAGGCCGTGGCGATCTCCTGCACCACGGCCCGCGAAAGATTAGCGATCGGAAAAGATCCCGACTCGGAACTAGGGCCGGCGCCGGGGCCCGGTGGGGCGAGGACCGCCTTCATCGGGGCGGGGCGTGAAGTTCCGCGCGGGGCGGGCGTAGGGCTTGGCGCCGCCCTCGCGGGTCGGGCGCCCGAAGGACTTGGTGCCACCCTCACGGGTCGGGCCGCCGAACGACTTCGAGCCCTCCTCACGGGTGGGGCGCCCGAAGGACTTGGTGCCACCCTCCCGGTTCGGACCCCCGAACGACTTCGAGCCCTCCTCACGGGTGGGGCGCCCAAAGGACTTGGTGCCACCCTCCCGGTCGAAGCGAGCGGGGCCGCCCTCACGGGTCGGGCCGCCGAAGGAGTTCGGACCTCCCTCACGGGTGGGGCGCCCAAGGGGCTTGGCGCCGTCCTGCCGATCGAACCGGGCGCCGCCACCCTCACGGGTCGGGCGACCGAACGGCTTGGCACCACCCTCACGGGCCGGTCCACCGAACGGCTTCGGGCCTCCCTCAGTGGCCGGGCCCCGGAACGACGGCTTCGGGCCGTCCTCACGAGTCGGGCGACCGAAGGACTTGGCGCCGTCTTCACGGTCGAAGCGAGCGGGGGCAGCCGGACGAGCGGGCCGGGTGAACGGCTTGGTGCCGTACTCCTGATCCGAGCCCGAGCGCGCCGGGCGCCCCAGGACCGGCTTCGTCCCCTCCGTGACCGGGCGCGTTCCACCCAGAACCGGCTTGGTCCCAGCATGGGCGGTCCGGAACCGCGGCGCAACCCCTTCCGTCCCCTCATCCCCCTTCGCACCGAAGACGGGGCGCCCCTTCGCCCGCATGGCAGCCATATCCGCCACGTAAGCGGCGCGCGCGGCCTCCTTATCCCCAATGGCGGTGCGCAGGTCCTTCAGCTCCTGCGGGGTCAGGTGGCGCCACTCGCCCACCTTCAGGGTCTTGATGTGCAGCGGCCCCATCGTGGTCCGCCGCAGGCTGATCACCTCATGCCCGACGTACTCGAACATCCGGCGGACCTGGCGGTTGCGACCCTCGTGGATCCGAATCGAGAGCGAAGCGGCGTTCGGGCCGTGCGCCTCGATCAGCTTGACATCAGCGGGGGCGGTCAGGCCGTCCTCCAACTCGACGCCCTTCTCCAGCATCGTGATCTTCGAGGTGTTCGGAACACCCCGCACCTTGGCGATATAGGTCTTGTTGATCTGCTGCGACGGGTGCATCAGGGCGTTGGCCAACTGGCCATCGTTGGTCAGGAGGAGTAGTCCCTCCGTATCGTAGTCAAGCCGCCCCACCGGATAGACCCGCTGGCCGATCTCGCCGCCGAGCAGGTCGGTCACCTTCTTGCGCCCCTGCGGGTCGAAGAGGGTCGTGACGTAGCCCTTGGGCTTGTTCAGGAGGATGTAGATCTGCTCCTCCGCCTTACCCAGGAGGCGCCCGTCAACCTCGACGAGGTCCTTCCCTGGGGTCACCTTCATGCCCAACTGCGTCACGACCTGGCCGTTCACGGTCACCCGACCGGCCTGGATCAACTCCTCCGAATGGCGGCGCGAGGCGAGTCCCGCCTGGGCCATCACCTTATGGAGCCGCTCGGGCTCCTGGGGGCCAACCGGGCGCCCGGCCTTGACGAAGGCCGGAGCGGCGGCACGGCGAAGCTTCGGGCGCTCCGCACCGGCCTCACGGTTCGGACGCGGGCCGGTCTTGGGACCTGCGCCAAACTCCCGACGGGCGCCCGGTCCCTCTCCCGTCGCCTCGCGGCGACCACGCGGAGGCATCTCACCGGCGCCCCCGGCCATCGACTCCTTTAGTCGCTTGCCCTCGCTGCTCAGTAGACCGGCCGTCGCCAACTGATCCAGCGTCTTCAGATCGACGCCGCCCCGCTTGACACCCGTGCTCTTCGCGCCACCACGGCTGATGGATCCCTCGCCCCGCCCAGCAGAACGCCCCGTCGCGGGGTTCTTTCCGGCCTCACGCCGGTTCTTAAAGCCCTTCTTCTCCATGCGATCAACACACCTCACCAAGTTCTGACTGGGTTCATAGGATGGCGTACGTTTACAGCCTAGGGCGGTGCCCGGCTGTCTGGAGGTGATCCCGGATGGCAGCGGCACGACTCGGGCTTGAGCTGATCGCCGCCCGGCCGCTTGACCTCTCCATTGGGACCTTCTTTGAGACATGGCTCGCCGCCGCCGACGGCACCGTCCGGCGCAGTCTGGGGCGTGACGAGTACCACCTTACGCTCCGGATCGAGGCTGGCGGCCGTTTAGCGGCAACGGGTCGGACCTACGTCTGCCAATTTGACCGGGCGGGCGCCGATATGGGTGCGAATGAGGCCCTGCCAACTCGCCCCGTGGACCTGGGCGCGGTGCCGACTGGCCTGCTCCTCCTGGCGCTCCGGACGAACTGCTTTCTCTCCCTGAGGGAGCTTCAGGAGGGCGCCGCCATTCGACTGAACGTCGGTGGCCAGGCGAGGGGCCTGCTCCCCCTGAACGAGCCACCCCTGCGCTGTGATCAAGTAGCACCAGGGCGCTACCTGATCGATCTGACCGAGCAGCCGCTCGACTAGCAACGAAAACGTGCAGGCCGTCTCCTCCGGTGTAGTCCCCAGCGGTGCGAGACTCGCACCGCCCTCGGACATTGCACCGAATCAGCCTGCACGTAGCTTTCCCGCTTCGCTTACTTGGCGATACGAGCGATAACCTCGACCTCAACGGCCGTGTCCAGCGGCAGCTCGGGGGCGCCGACGGCCGAGCGCGCATGGCGGCCCTTCTCGCCGAAGACCTGCTGGTAGAGTTCCGAGGCACCGTTCGCCACGGCAGGCTGAGCGTTGAAGCCAGCGGCCGAGTTGACGAAGACGACGACCTTGACGATCTGCTCGACCTTGTCGAGTGAGCCCGCAGCAGCCTTCAGGACCGCCAGGGTATTGATCGCGCAAAGACGGGCCGCCTGGTAGCCCTCCTCCGGGGTGAACTCACGGCCAACCTTGCCCTTGAACTTGATCTCACCGCCAGCGATGGCGATCTGACCCGACGTGAAGACGAGGTCACCGGACTGGACGAAAGGGACGTAGGCAGCCACGGGCTTCGGCGCGTCGGGGAGAACGATACCGAGCTCAGTAAGCTTCGCTTCGATGGACATGGTGACTGACGGCCTCCTCATTTTCCGAGGTTCTCCAATAGTTGTACCACACCTCTACCGGAAAAACCAGTTACAGGCGAGTAGACCGAAGACGAAGCCAGCGGCATCCGCGATCAGCCCGACGGAGGCTGCATAGCGCGTCCGGCGAATTCCGACCGCGCCGAAATAGACGGTCAGGACATAGAAGGTCGTATCGGTTGAGCCCATCAGGACGGACGCGAGGTGACCCAAGAACGAGTCGGGGCCATGTAGTTTGAGCAGATCGGTCACGACGGCCATGGCGCCGGCGCCCGAGAGCGGCCGCACGATGATCAAGGGCAAGATCTCCGGCGGAAAGCCCAAGGGCTTGGTCACCGGGCTAAGCAGCCGTGCGGCGACCTCCATCGCCCCGCCCTCGCGAAAGACGGCCAGGGCGACCATCATCCCGATCAGGAAGGGGAGGATCTTGATGGCTAGCTGCAGCCCCTCCTCCGCCCCCTCGATAAAGGTCTCGTAGACCTTGACGCCTCGGATGGCGCCCCAGAGCGGGATCGCGGCGAGCATCGCCGGGATCGCCCAGACTGAGAGGGTCTGGAGCAGGCCGCCGGCATCGGTGGCGACGGCGCCCAGGGTGAAGAGGATCATCGCCATCACCTCCGCAGCCGGGCCATGCGCCGGAAGAGCCAGTCCACCGTGATGCCAACGCCGAAGGCGCCCACGGAGGCCACCAGGGTGGCGCCCACGATCGATGACGGGGATTGCGAGCCTGCGGCAGCGCGGAGGGCGATCACCGTGCCGGGGATCAGCGTAAAGCTGGATGTATTGAGCGCCAGAAAGGTGCACATCGCCTCGGACGCCTCGTCCTTCTCCGGATTCAACTCCTGCAGCCCCTCCATCGCCTTCAGGCCCAGCGGGGTCGCCGCCGCCCCGAGGCCCAGGATGTTGGCGGAGAGGTTCATTACGATCGCGCCAACAGCCGGGTGATCGGGCGGAACGGTGGGGAAGAGGAAACCGATCACCGGACGGAGCAACCGTGCGAGGCCCTCCATCAGGCCACTCTGCTCAGCGATCTTCATGATCCCCATCCACAGCGCCATCACCCCGGCGAGCGTAAGGGTCAGCTCGATCGCGGCCTTCGCCGCATCCAGGGCGCCGCTGGTGGTGGCCTCCACCTTGCCCGTCAGGGCGGCGGCGCCAAACCCGATCAGAAGTAGCGCCAGCCAGATCTTGTTCATCATGCGCACGCACCCCCGGTCCAAGGCTATGCAAAGCTTGGCCAAGGAAGGACAAGGGAATGAAGCAGCCCGCGCATCGTGCGCGGGCTGCCATCTTATACCTTCATCATCTTCTCTACATCGATCACGAAGACCGTCGCTCCGCCTACGTTGACAGCGGAGGGGATCTGCCCCGACGGATTTGCGGCGGCGGACTTCAGGGCGCCCTCGGCGAAGGTCAGGTCGCCTTGGATCTTCTTCGTCGACCGGCAGACCGTCCGGATCACGTCGATCGCCTCATCCAGTTGCCCCTGCGGGACCCCGATCAAGAAGGTAGTGTTGCCCGCCTTCAGGAACCCACCGGTCGAGGCCAGCTTGGTGGCGCCGAAGCCCTTCTTGGTCAGGTTCTCTGTCAGGCCCAGAGCGAACTCATCGCGCACGACCGCTACGATCAACTTCATGCGAGAACCTCCTTCGAACCAGATTCTACTCGTTCTACTGATCGGATTCCAGCGGCAGCAGTCTGCCCGTCTCACGCTTACGCTTCTCGCGCCAGGAGAGATAGAAGAAAGAGCAACCCGTCGATAGGCGGAAGAAGGTGCACAGGACGAGGCCGATCCGGATCGGCACCAGGGACATCAGCCCGGCCCCCGCCAGGGGAGCGATGGCGCCGCTGACGGCGACCAGAGCTGTGTGAACAGCGATGTAGATCTCCCGGTTCTCCGGCGCCGAGACGTCCAGCAAGGCCTTCATCAGGAGCAGGATGACGCCCGAGACGCCAATCCCGAGCAGGATGTTGATCACAGCCAGGCCCGCGGGCGTGGTAGCGAGGGCGGTCAGCCCGGGCGCCAGGCCCAGGAAGAGCGTCGCCACGCCGAGCATCAGTTGGTTCCCCCGCCGCTCTGCCAGCCGCTGCCAGATCGGGTAGACGAAGAAGGCGCCGGAGGTGTTAGCGAGGTTGATCACCTCGACCCACATGTTGTTGGCGCCCAAATAGGAGATCTGGTAGCGATCAAAGAGCGGCCAAGCCATCTGCCACGTGAAGTGGAAGGGCAGGGAGCAGAGCAGGAAGAGGACGAAGGGCCGGTGCCGGAAGACGGCCAGGTAAGGCGCCATCCGCTGCTTCCAGGTGGGCTTGACCGGGTCCAGGGCGACGTCTGCCTCCGTGACGGTGCCAGCAGCAGCAGCGACAGCCTCGATCGCTGCGGCAGGTGCCGACTGGGCTTCAGCGCTGGCGAAGTTCGCTGGCCGCATCTGCCGCAGGTAGTAGACCTCCACCAGGGCGACCAGGAAGGAGAGGCAGAAGACGATCTGGTACCCGAGGGGAGACGGCAGGAAATGGTCCAGGATATAGCCGCAACTGATGCCGACGATCGACCCGGCGACCGTCGCCGAGGACTGACGCTTGGACAGGACCCAACCTCGGTCAACCGGGCCATAAATATCGGCGATCAGAGACTGTACCGGGGCGCCCGCCGCCTGGATTGGCACCGAGAAGAGGACCCAGAAGAAGAGCAACGCCAGGATGCGGGTCGGCTCTGGCAGGAAGGGGACCGCTGCGGCACCGAGGGCTGCAAAACGCCCCGCCAGGACGATCTTACCGGTCAGGTAGGCCTTCTCGCGGGACCGGGCGACGAGGGCCGCCGTGCCGAGTACGGCGAAGATGGAGATCAGGTTGGGCCAGGAGGAGAAGTAGCCGAGTTGGAGGTTGGAGGCCCCCATCTCGATCGCCATCTTTTTGACATAGGGTTGCACTAACGTTCCGGCCACCGTCGCCGCCACGGCGTTTCGAACGGCGGCCCGTACGTCTCGGGCCATCTGGTACACCTCAGTTTTCATTTGTTTTATCTGTGCTCGTTTACGGAAAGTATAGCACGTTTGGCATAGTGGGGGGAATGAGCCATAGGTTGTACCACGGAAAATCAGATGAGGTGATCGCCTGTGGATCGCGAGGCTCGTGCATCCTTCTGGGTCTTTCGCATGAACCGATGGGTCCTGCTCGGCGCCCTTGGGCTCTTTGGGCTGGCCCTTCTCCTGCCGATTCGGCTGCTGCCGGGGGATGGGCCCGGCCACCGTTCGGCCAACATCGCCCAGGGCGTGATCCTCTGGGGCAAGGACTTCTCCGGCCAGACGGAGTTGGAGGCCCGGCAGACGCTCCAGACGATGGCCCAGGAGATTAACCGGGCGCCCGTCGACGCCCGGGTGGTGGAGAGCGATGGCCTCTCCTACGTGACGCCAGAGCAGATCGGCTACACGCTAGACATTGAGCAGACCCTCTTCAAGCTAACGTCAGCGGGTAGTGGCGGGCTGGTCAAGCCGGTCCTGAAGGCCCTGCCAGCGGTGCATCGGCTCAGCGACTACCCAGAGTCGATCATCCGCCAGGCAGGAACAAGCCAGCACGCCCTGGGCCTGCTCTTCAACGTGGACTGGGGCGAGAAGGAGCTTGGCGCCATCCTGCCGATCCTCAAGGAGCGGGGCGCCCGGGTCACCTTCTTCGTCTCCGGCCGCTGGGCGCAGAAGAATCCGGACCTGCTGCGCCGGATGGTGGCGGACGGGCATGAGATCGCCTCACACGGCTATGACTTGACCTATGGGCCAAAGGACCTGGCCCGGGCGGGCAAGCTACGGACCGACATTCAGCAGTCGGTCACGACGATTCAGGGGATCACGAACCGGCGAGTCCAGTTCTGGGCGCCCCACATGAGCGAGGTCTCCCCGGAGATCGTCAAGACCGCCTCTGCCCTGCAACTCCGGACGGTCCTCTACTCGATCGATACGATCGACTGGCGGGAGGATGCGACGCCGCAGAGCGTGATGCAGAAGGTCAGGACGGCGAAGGCGGGCGATCTGATCCTGATGCACCCGAAGCAGGTGACGGTCAACGTCCTGCCGAGCCTGCTCCAGTCCCTGCAGGTGAAGGGACTCCAGCCGGTCACCCTGAGCCAGCTCCTGTCTGGGGTGGGCGGCGGGCCGACGGAGACGGGGGCGCCGCTGGGCGGGCATTGAAGATGACAAAGGCGGGCGCTACCTGCAACGGGCGCCCGCCTTTGTCTTATTCCTGAACAATCTCCTTCTCGGCCCGCTTCCCCATGTTGGCCAGCTTCTCCAGCACCGTCGGGGTCAGCTCGATCAGCCGCTCGAGCGGCTGGTACTGATGCTTGGTGTTGAGCATGCGGACCGAACCGTCCGGCGTCGTCACCAGGAACCCGACCGGCGTGACCGAGATACCCGCACCAGAGCCGCCGCCGAAGGGGTACTCCCTCTGCTGTTGGGGACTCTCCCCGCTAGCTGGCCCGATGCCGTACTCACCGCCACCCGCCGCCAGGCCCACGCAGACCCGCGAGAGCGGGACGATCACCGTTCCGTTCCCCGTCTCGAACGGGTCACCGATCACCGTGTTGACGTCGACCATCGCCCTGATCGACTCCATGGCCTCGCGTAGTAGACCGCCGATATGCTCACCCACGCGCTTCCTCCCCCTTCTCTCTCCGTTGGCGCCGCCGTGCAGCCCGAGCGCTCTTCAGGGCCTGCGGCACCAGCAGAACCCCCGCCCAGATAGCATGACCGACCCGGAAGGTGAGCATGCAGTCCAGGTTGACGCCGAGGGCTGGCTCCTGCCAGTTCGGCTCGACCGTCACCCGATAGAGTCCTGGTGGTAGCACAAAGATGTGGGAGAGGATGGAGCCGAACGTCCCGGCCACGGTCCATACTGCCCCTGCCAGCAGCGCCGACTCAAAGGCGTCCAGCCCGCCGACCACGACGAAGAGGGTGAGGCGGCGGAAGCGGCCCCGGCGCCGGAGGTAGTCGATCGACGGGCGCGCCCACTGCAGGAGCGCCCCGGGCGCCTTGGGCACGAACGCTGGCGTCGCCCGCTTCGTCTGTCGCTCATGGCGGGGCGCCTCTGCGAGGAGCTCGCCGAACTCCTGGGCGCCCGTGAAGGCGAGCGGCCCCACCCCGATTCGATACTGAACGCGGCCGTTCAAGCCCTCCAGATGAAACCGGCCGGATAGCGTGACCGGGAGGAGTGCAATGCCGATCAGAAGCACGAGCAGGGCGACCAAGATCCAAACGCCCACCACCCGGGCTCACCTCCCACAAAGACGTGGTTAGCGTTCCCAAGGTAGCTCCTTCCATGCGAAGACGGGCGCCCTCCACGAGGGCGCCCGTCCAACACTTATAGGGCGATCGGGAAGCGCTCCTCGAGCCGCTTGGGCAGCTCGGCCAGCGACTCGATCCGGGTGTACTGCGGGTGGTCCAGGTCGACCTTCGCCTTGTCGTAGCCCCAGGTCTCCACAGCGATGTGGAAGGCCGGCAGGCCGACCGCCAGGGCGGGCTGGATATCCGAGTGGGCCGAGTTGCCCACCACGAAGGCGCGCGAGCGGTCCCGCCCGCCAAGGGCGCCCAGCAACCGCTCGGGCGACTTGACCGTCGTCACCTCGACCCGGTGGATCAGAGTCTGCAGGCCAGAATCCTGGACCTTGCGCTTCTGGATCCGCTCCTCGCCGGCGGTCCAGATCGTCACCTCAAAGCCGATCGCATGCAGCCAGGTGAGCGTCTCGGCCGCACCGGGGAGGATCTCCTGTAGGGTCTCATAGGGGATCTGGCAGAGCTGGTAGATCTCCCGCAGGAGGCCGACATCCGCCGCCACGCCAGCCCGGCCGACGAACTCGCGGTAGCACTCGGTCCAGGCGGTGGAGAAGGAGTCCTTGACCAGGCCCATCCGGCGGGCGACGGCTACGTCTAGCTCCTCGCCGCGGTGATGAATCTCGGTGACGTCATAGTTGGTCGCCGCAGCGATCAGCTCGGCGAGCTGTCGCTCGGTCTCACGGAAGTAGCGGATGTTCTCCGCCACGGTATCATCCCAGTCCACAAAGGCATGGCCCCGGTACGGCTGCAAACGCTACTCCTCCTCTACTCGTTGGGCTCAGCCGCTGCTGCCGGAGCCGACTCGGCCTCCGGCGCCGGCTCGGCTGACCCGGTATCGACGATCAGGCCCGCCTGGCTCGTGTCCAGGTTGAGCGGCGGCAGGTCCTCAATGGTGGCGAGGCCAAAGTAGGCCAGGAACTCCTTGGTCGTGCCGTAGAGGACCGGGCGCCCCGGCGTCTCCTTCCGCCCGACCTCCTGGATCAGGCGGCGCTCATTCAGCGTCTCCAGCGAGCGGTCGATCTTCACCCCGCGGACCCCCTCGATCTCCGCCCGGGTGACCGGCTGCCGGTAGGCGATGATCGAGAGCGTCTCTAGCGCCGCATGGGAGAGCCCACGGGCGCGGGGCGCGACGAGCTTCTCTACGTAGGGCGCCAGATCGGCCCGCGTCGTCAGGAGGTAGCCGCCGGCGATCTCCTTTACGACGAGGCCGCGCCCCGACTTCCGATAATCCTTGATCACGTCATCGATCAGCATGCGAGCACTCTGCTCATCCAGACCGATCACATCGGCGATGCGCCGCAGGGTGAGCGGCTCGGGGGAGGCGAGCAGAAGCGCCTCGAGAATCGCCATGCCGTGGGTCCACTTCACTCGTCCTCCGCCTCCTCATCATCGGGCAGTAGGGCGCTCTCGATCGGTAGCGCCTTACGGAGCCAGATCTCACCAAACTGTTCGGACTGCGCCGCCATGATCTTGCGCTGGTGAATCAACTGCAGGAGCGCCAGGAAGGTGACGATCACCTCAAGGCGCGAGCCACCGCGCGTAAAGAGCTGGTGGAAGCGGACCCCGCCGGCGGAGCGCCCGACCAGGAACTGGATCTCCCGCAGCTTCTCGCGCAGCGGGATCTCCTCCTTGGGCACCTCGCGCCAGTTCCACTCCTCCTGCAGGACCGCCTCGAACGCCTTCATCAGATCGGCCAGCGAGAGGCCCCGCAGCGGCGGTGGGCCGGGCGGCTCCTCCAGGAAGACCTGGCGCGTCCAGTGGTGGAACATCTCCTGCTCCTTCACCCGCAGCTCGGCCGCGATATCCTTGTACTGGGAGTAGGTGACCAGCTGGCGGATCAGTTCGGCGCGGGGGTCGAGCTCCGCATCGGGCGCCCCGTCCTCCACATTCTCCTCCTCCGGCTGCCGCTTGGGCGGCTTGGGTAGGAGCATCCGGGCCTTGATCGCCAGCAGGGTCGCCGCCATGACCAGGAACTCGGAGGCCCGGTCGATGTCGATCGCGGCGAGATCGTTCACCACCGCCAGGTACTGCTCGGTGATCCGGGCGATCGGGATATCATAGATGTTCATCTCTTCCCGCCGAATCAGGTGCAGGAGGAGGTCTAGCGGGCCTTCAAAGTTCTCTAGATGAATTGTATAGGGCTCTGGCTTTAATCCGGCCAGGAGCTCTTTCGCCTCGTTTGACATGGGCGCCCTCCTAGCCCAGCAGTGCGAAGACGGGCGTCATCACCATGGACCAGGCCCACATCACACCGCTCATGATTGGGCCAAGCAGGACGTTGACCTTGTCCGTCAGGATCAGCAGCAGAAGGAGGTACGGGCCATAACGATAGATCGTGGGCACGTGCTGCTGCAGGCTCTCTGGCAGCACGTACTTGATGACATGAAAGCCGTCCAGCGGCGGAATCGGCAGGACGTTGAAGGCGACCATCCACAGGTTGAGGATCATGATGTACTGCATGGCGGTGGCGACGAAGGGGGCATTCAGCCGGTCCGCCGCAATCGTCAGGAGCCCAAAGAGGATGGCGAGCAGGAAGTTCATCGTAACGCCGGCCAGGGAGACCAGGAGATCGCCCAGGATGCGTGGCCGGAGCTTGCTTGTGTTGACCATGACAGGCCGGGCCCAACCAAAGCCACCAATGATGATCAGGATGAAGCCCAGCCAGTCGATGTGCGACCGCGGGTCGAGCGTCACGCGCCCCTGCAGTCGAGGGGTATCATCGCCGAACTTGGTCGCAACCCAGGCGTGGGCGAACTCGTGGAAGGAGAAGGCGATCAGGACTGCAGGGATCGTCAGGATGATCTCTTGGAGCTTGGAGAGCTCGATCACGCTTTACCTCCTTCGATCTCGGCGAGGCGCTGGGCCAGAGCGAGTTGACTCGCCCGGTCGGGCGCCCGCCCCTCCAGCCGTTCCGTGAGAACGGCCTCGAGGATGGCGCCGATCCGGCGCCCGCGGGGGATACCCAACGCCAGCAGGTCATCGCCCGAGATGGCGAGCCGGATCGTTCGCCATTCACGCGTATAGACATCGATTATATCACAGAATCCCTTCGCGCGTAGCACCGAGAGCCCGGCGTCGCCCCAGCCGGCCAGCAGGGCGACGGCCTGGGACGGGGAGGCGTCCGGCAACGCTTCGGCCACCGTGCGCCACTCGTTGAGCGCCTTGGCGATCGGCTCCTGCTCCTCCCGGCGGAGGCGGAGGAAGGCGAGCGCCTTCAGCCCCTCGTCGGCCGGGAGGTCGGCCAGGAGGATCGCTAGCTTTGCGAGCCACGGTTCCGCGAGAGCGGCGAAGGCGGCGTCATCATCGAGCGATTCGACCGGGACAGCGACGCCGGGGAAGAGGACCTGGAGGACGCCCAGGTCATCCAGGCGGCGCAGGGCGGTGCCCGAGCGCTCCTCGCGCAGGAGCAGGTAGAGCTCCTGGCGGATGCGCGGGCCGGAGACCCGCCCCAGGAAGCCGTCCTCGATGGCGCGGCGGGCGCAGGCCTCGGTCTCGGACGCCAACTGGAAGTCGTAGCGATGGGCGAAGCGGACCGCCCGGATGATCCGGGTCGGGTCCTCGACAAAGGAGAGCGAGTGGAGGATGCGGATCAGCCCGTGGGCCAGGTCTGCCGCCCCGCCGAAGAAGTCGACGAGCGCCTCCGGCCCGTCCGCCCCGAGCCGGACGGCCATGGCGTTGATCGTAAAGTCGCGACGGTAGAGGTCCTCATGCAGGGCGGCGCCCTCCACCTCAGGCAGGGCGCCCGGGTGGGCGTAGTACTCCCGCCGGGCGGTCGCCACGTCGATCCGGTCCGGCATCCCCTGGGCCGTAAGGCCGACCGGCCCCGCCCCACCCTCCGCCTCCGGCAGGATAAGCGGGTGCTCGACGATCGTGGGGAGGTAGATGTGGGCGGTGCCGAAGCGCTCGACGGCCTCAACCCGGGCGCCCAGCACCTCGCCGAGGCGGCGAGCGAAGCGCTGCCCGTCCCCCTCCACCACCAGGTCCAGATCAAGGTTGGGCCGATCCAAGAGGAGGTCGCGCACAAAGCCACCCACCAGGTAGACCTTCTGGCCAGCAGCGGCGGCGACGGCGCCCGCCTGGTGCAGGAACCCCTGCAAGGTCTCGTTCATCGCCGCTAGGCGGGCGAGCGCCTCGGTCGACTCTGGATCCTGCTGCTTGCCCGGTCGGTAGAGCATCTCATGCCAGCGCGGGGCCGGGCCGCCGTAGAGCAGACCGAGTAGATCGGTCCGGGAGAGGATGCCAACGAGCCGTTCGCCCACGACGACCGGCACCCGGCCGATATCCTTCTCCAGCATCAGCTCCTGGACCCGGTGAATCGGGGTCTCGGGCGTCACCGTGACGACCTGGCGGGCCATCAGCCCTCGCACCGGGGCATGGGTCAGGCCGTGGCGCTCCGCCTTCTCCACGTCGCGCAGGGAGATCATGCCGGCGAGGCGGCCCTCGTCATCGGCGACCGGCAGGCCGGAGTGGCCATAGCGCAGCATCAGGCGGCGGGCCTGCTCCGCCGTCCGTTCGAGCTGCACCATCTTGACCGGGTGCGACATCAGGTCGCCCGCGGTCGGGCAGGGGCCGACCCCCACCTCTAGCAGCGACTCTACCCGGGCGACGACCGCCTCGATCGGCTCGCCCTTGACGACCGCCGAAGCGGCGGCCGCATGTCCACCGCCGCCGAAGGCCGTGCAGAGCTGACCCACATCGATCCAGGGCACCTCAGAGCGGCCGATCACGTGGACCTTGTTGCCCAGCGCCACGATGCCGATCACAGCGTGGGCGGTCAGGAGCTCCTGCAAGAGTTGCACGACGATCGCCACCCCGTGGACGTAGCCTGGCATCGTCGCCGTCAAGAGGGCGATCCGGCTGCCCCGGATCTGGATCTGTCGGGTCGAACTCCGCCAGGCGTCGAGTAGCTCTTGCTGCTCACCGGTCAGGGGCGACTTCGCGAAGCGATCGACGACGCGCAGGTTTGCCCCGTGCTGGAGCAGAAAGGCGGCAGCGCGGGCGTCCCGGTCGGTCGTGTTGCCCAGGGAGAGCGAGCTGGTGTCGGCGTAGATGCCCAACAGCATCGCCGTCGCCTCGAAGGGCGTGGGCGCCGCCCCCGCCTCCTCCAGGAGCTCAGCGAAGAGCGTAGCGGCGGCGCCCGTGCTGGCGCGGACCTCGAGCGATCCGCTCAGGTCATCCGGCTCGGGCGGGTGATGGTCATACAGATGAAGCTCCACGTTGGGTGAGAGCTGGTCAAAGGCGCCGAGTCGCTCCCGGTCCGCCGTATCGACGACGATCGCTCGGGTGACGCTGGCCGCCGGCACGTCGCGCCAGGTGAGCGTGCGCAGGGCGTACCGGTGCAGCGAGAGGAACTCGGTCACTTGCGGCCCGACGGCGCCCGGCAGAACGATCTTCGCCTCGGGATAGAGGAGGCGGGCGCCCACGGCCGCTCCCAGGGCGTCCAGATCCGTATTGGTATGTGGCAGGATAATCTCCATAGTGAGCGCCAGTTCCCTTCCCCGTTGAACAACGTTGCTCTCCCTAGTATTTCGTCGGGAGGAAACCCAACCCTCCTGCGTAAACCGAAAGCGGTCTCCAGCAGGAAACCGGGCCGTCAAAATGGAAAGGAAGGAATTGGAAGAGATGATCGACAGGGAGGGATCGGCATGGGCAGTGGTGGCTCCCTGCACGCCGGCGAGCAGCTCGGCTACGACGGCTACGAGCGGCTCTTGAAGCTCCTGGAGCAGCGCCGGTTCGACGAGGCCCTGATTCACGGCCGGGTCCTCCTGGAGTCACCTGATGTCGGTCTGCTGACGCGGGCCAAGACCCATAATCTCGTCTGCTGGACGCTGGCGGAGGGCTTGAAGCGGCCGACCCCGGAGGCTGCGCTCCACGGCGAGGAGGCGGTCCGCCTGGGCGACGCCCTCGGGGAGCGGTCGATCACGGTCCAGGCCCTGTTGAACCTGGCCGCCGCCACCTACAGCCTGGCTGACTGGGCGGGCGCCCGCGCCGCCTACGAGCGGGTGGGCAGCCTGCTGGCCCAGGAGCCGTCCCTCCTCCCCTACGGCCGCATCCTGGCGGCGGAGGGGCTGGCCCAGCTTGACATGGTGGCGGGCCGTTACCCCGAGGCACTGGCCCGGCTCGAGGCGGCCGTCGCCCTCTGTGAACTGGAGGAAGCGCCCTTCATGCTGATGGAGATTCACCGGCGGAGGGCGCTCTTGCTGGTGCGGCTCGACCAGGCGGAGGGGGCGCTGGGCGCCCTCGCCCTGATCGATGAAGTGATCGTCGCTGATGGGCCCCGAGCACTCTGGTGGAAGACCCACCTGGGCTTCACGCGCGGCCAGGTCGAGATCGCCCTGGGCCACTGGAAGACGGCCCGTCCGCTGGCGACGAACACCCTGGCCCTCGCCCGGGAGCTCGGGGATGGGCCGGTGATCGCCGAGTGCTTGACCCAGCTCGCCCTGCTGGACGGGCTGGAGGGCAAGCGGGACGCGAAGAGGCGGGCGCACCTGGCCCTGGCCGCTGCGATCCAGTCGGGCCGCCGGGACGTGGTGGCGGATATCCGGGCTCGGCTGGCCAAGGTGATCGACCTGGGCTAGCGCCGTGCTTTCTTGGTAAGACTGATACGACGTAGGAAGAACGCGCCAGGTCAGCCGTCCCGCTGACGGGTGGGGCACCGCCCAGAACGCCGAGGTACCACAGGTTTGGCGCCAGGGATCTTCCGCGGTGTCGGAGGGGGATTGGGGCGAGAGTCCCTCCCCCTCCTTTCATTGCAGGAAAGGGCCTCGCCTCTCTCGTACTCTTTACGGGTGATTTGCCTACCTGGAAAGGAAGGATCAGCCTATGTCTACCCCCAAACTCTTCACGGGCGGCCAGTTGATCCGTCAGTTTGACGGCTTCCGCCGCCTGATCGCTCACGCCGGTGATGCCCTCGGCACCCCCTTCCACCTCTCAGAAGAGGCGATGGTCGTCTGCAACCGAGTCCTCGCCGCCCTGGGTGGCCCGCCGGCAAAGGCCCAGGTCACGGGCCAACTCTCGCACCAGGGCGTCGCCCTGCTGAGCCTCTTCTTGCTGACCCAGGAGTTGCCCGCGCGGGTCGGCTACCTGGGTGACGGCGAGGTGCTCCTGGGACAGCTCAAGTCGCTCGCGCACGTGCTGGGCCACTCTGCCCTGCCGATGATCGGGGCCAGCGAGCCCCTGCCCTTCCAGGCAGTCGTGAAGGAGCTCGGCCCGAACGGGACCCAATTCCGCCCCCTTCTGCGCTATGACCTGGAGGGCGAGCCGACCGGCTTCGAGCCGGAGGGCGCCCCGGGGAGCCTGGTGATCGGCCCCGATGGCGGCGGCTACACCCTGGCGATCCTCGCAGCGGCTGGCCCGGCCCCGCTCGCCCAACCCGGTGAGGGGCTACATCCGTCCGTGCTGGTCCTGGGCTAAGGGATCTCTCAATCAGGAGGCGCTCTGCATGCAGCTACCCAGCCACCCGGTCGTCGGCATCATCATGGGCAGCCGCTCCGACCTCGATACGATGCAGGAGGCGGCCAAGATGCTCGATGAGCTCGGCCTCCCGTATGAGCTGAAGATCGTCTCCGCCCACCGCACCCCCGACGCCATGTTCGCCTACGCTGAGTCCGCCGAGAGTCGCGGCATCGAGGTGATCATCGCTGGCGCGGGTGGCGCCGCCCACCTGCCCGGTATGACCGCCTCGAAGACCCTGCTGCCCGTCATCGGCGTGCCCGTCCTCTCCAGCGCCCTCTCGGGCATGGATTCGCTCCTCTCGATCGTCCAGATGCCCGGGGGCGTCCCGGTCGCCACCGTGGCGATCGGTAAGGCGGGCGCCAAGAACGCTGGTATCCTGGCCGGCCAGATGCTTGCGGGCAAGTACCCGACGGTTCGGGAGCGCCTGGGCGCCCAGCGGGCCGCCATGAGACAAGCCGTAGAGGAGAGCCAACTGTGAGTGTAAAGCCACCTGCCGCAATCGGCATCGTGGGCGGCGGTCAGCTCGCCCGCATGTCCGGCCTAGCGGCCCGGGCGATGGGCTACCGGGTCGTCATCGCTGACCCGGACCCGGACTGCCCCGCTGCCGCTATCGCTGATCAGGTCGTGACGGGCGCCCTCCGGGATCCGCTCGCCGTCCTGCCACTGGCCCACAACGTCGACGTCGTCACCTATGAGTTTGAGAATATCAACCCGGTCGTGCTCGACGAGCTGGCGGGGGAGCGCCCGGTCCATCCGGCGCCTGCCGTGCTGCGGGTCACCCAGGACCGGGTGCTGGAGAAGACGAACCTGAACCGCCTCGGGATCCCGACGGCGCCCTGGCGCCCGGTGGGCAAGGCCGAGGATCTGACCGCTGCAATCGAGGCGATCGGGCTGCCCGCGGTCCTGAAGACCGCCCGGGACGGCTACGACGGCAAGGGGCAGTTCGTCCTCAGGACCGCCGACGACGTCCTCCCCGCCTGGGAGGCGCTTGGCGGCAAGAGGCTCATCCTGGAGGGCTGGGTCCCCTTCGTCTGCGAGCTCTCCGTCATCGTCGCCCGGACGGAGTCCGGGGCCGTGCAGGCCTTCCCGCCGGCCGAGAACATCCATGAACAGAACATCCTGGCCTACTCGATCGTCCCGGCTCGTGTGGCTGAGGCTACCCGAGTCAAGGCCCAGGAGCT
>DATGYC010000386.1:0-2589 GCA_035298385.1 Symbiobacteriaceae bacterium
ACATAGCGAAGCGCCCACCTGGTGAGCCAGGTGGGCGCCATCGTATTCGTTCGGACTAGCTGCAGCCGCAGCCGCCGCCGGTGGAGCAACCGCCACCGGTGGAACAACCACCGCCGCTGGTCTTCGGCGCCTCGGTGCCGGTGATCGGGAAGGTGACGACGTGGTTCACCTTCTCCAGCATGGCGTCGAGGGTGACACGGGCGGTCCAGTAGGCCTGGATCACCTCATGGTTGTTGAACTGCTCCTCGATCTCCATGAAGCGGTCGAGCAGCATGATCTGCTCCGCCGCAGGCTTGGACTTGGACTGCTTGACCGACCGCTTGGCGGCCTCATAGGTCCGGATGAGATCGACGGCGGCCTCGTCCTGGAGGACGGCGTCCTCGGTCTCGCGGTAGCGGCGGATCTCCGGGGACTCCTCGATCGCCTCAGCGAGTTCGCGGGCGATCAACCAGATATTCTTCGGTTCCGGCTTCGTCTCAACATGGGCCGGATCGACCGGTAGGGTTTCCACGTTCATCAGAGGTACGCCTCCATCTATGTCAAGAACGGCACGCGCCGGTTATCGAAAGAGTTCGACCTCGGCAGGGTTTTACCTGCAAGGGATTAGGCGTTCGCGACCCTAGGCCTCCACCATGACGCCTTCGAGGGTCCAGGTGCCGGCCTTGGTGATCTTCACCTTGACCAACTGACCGATCAGCGAGGCGTCGCCGGGGAAGGTGACCACGATGTTGCCACGGGTGCGCCCCATCACGACGTCGGTCTTATTCTTGTCCAGGCACTCGACGAGGGCCTCCTGGATGGTGCCCAGGCGGGACTCATTACGGAGCTTGCCCTGACGGTTCTGGACCTCAAGCAGCCGGTGCAGGCGCGCCTTCTTCTCCTCGGGGGTGAGGCGGTCCTCCATCTCAGCGGCAGGGGTACCAGCGCGCTCGGAGTACATGAACATGAAGGCCGAGTCGTAGCCGACCTGCTCCATCAGATCGAGCGTCATCTGGAACTCTTCCTCGGTCTCGCCGGGGAAGCCGACGATGATGTCGGTGGTGATGACGGCGGTCGGCATCAGTTCCCGGACCCAGCCGATTAGCTGCATGTACTGCTTGATGTTGTACGAGCGCTTCATCCGGCGCAGGACGGTGTCCGAGCCGGACTGGACCGGCAGGTGGAACCATTCGCAGACCTTCTTGGACTGGGCGATCTGCTCGACCATCTTGCGCGAGAAGTCCTTAGGGTGGTTGGTCGTGAAGCGGATGCGCTCAAGGCCGGGGGTGTTCTGGTCGAGCTCGGCGACGAGGTCGCCGAAGTCGAAGGTCTCGCCGTGGCGGCCATAGAGGTCCTTGCCGTAGGCATTGACGTTCTGGCCGAGCAGCGTGATCTCCTTGAAGCCCTGGGCAGCGAGCTGCTGGACCTCCTGGAGGATCGCCTCATGCGGGCGGGAGCGCTCGGCGCCGCGGGTCATCGGCACGATGCAGTAGGTACAGTTCTTATCGCAGCCGTACATGATGGTGACCCAGGCCTTCAGGTCACCCTCGCGCTGGGCGGGCAGCTCGGGGAGCTCGGCGCCCATCGCCTCCCAGACGTCGACGACGGTCTCGCGCTCATTACGGGACTGCTCGAGCAGTTCGGGTAGCCGATGCAGGTTGTGGGTGCCGAAGATCATGTCCAGGTAGGGGAAGAGCCGCTTGATGCGGTCGACCTGGCCCTCTACCTGGGGGACGCAACCGCAGACGCCGATCACGAGGTCCGGGTTGGTGTACTTCAGTGGCTTGAGCTGGTGAATCCGGCCGAAGGCATGCTCAACGGCAGACTCACGCACAGCACAGGTGTTGAAGAGCAGCATGTCGGCATCCTCAGGGCCGTTGGCCTTTTTGTAGCCCATCTGGCTGAGCATGGCGTGCATGATCTCAGAGTCGTGCTCGTTCATCTGGCAGCCGTAGGTCTCAATATGGACCCTGGGCTCTGGCTTGGCGTGTAGGCGGGCGGCGGCGCCCGGGTCCAGCTTAAGACCGGCGGTCGGCGACTCGTCGGTGGAGATGTGGGTGAAGCCGCCCATCGCCTCCTGCTCGGTGGCGATTCGGGCCAGCTCAGTGGCGGCATAGGTTGGGGCCGGCACCATGGGGAGCTCCTCCATGCTGCCGTCCTTGAGCATCTGTTCGACCCGCTCGAGGAGGCTGTTCAGATCCTGATCAGGCGTGTCGTGCTTCTTCTCGGACATCTATAGTACCCCCTTGTTCGGGTGTAGTCGTAGTAGGCATTACTCGCTCCAGTTTACCACATCCGGTGCCGGTGACAAAATCCTGTTCTTTCATCTAGTCGAGAAGGATTAGAGTGGGAAACGTTGAAACGATACATCATTAATCGAAGTATCGTCCATGGCCCCGGATTCTTTCATGGTCTGTAGGGGGCGCCATGGCGTTTGCCGCCGCTTGATGCAGGTTGGGGGCCGTCAGGATGCTACTTTCTTCGAAGGGGGATCTTTCAAGTGCCGATCACCTGTTCTCAATGCGGCGCGCAGAACGAAGAGGGCAACTTCTGTTTCCAGTGCGGCGGGCGCCTCGGGGCGGTGCCACCGCCCGCACAGCCGCCCTTCCC
>DATGYC010000387.1:0-2264 GCA_035298385.1 Symbiobacteriaceae bacterium
ACAGGGTCGACGCGGCGAAGGCGGAGGCGTTCACTTTCGTACATGGGGGCAGATCCCTCCGAAGACAGCGATCGCTAATCTGGACCCATTTCGGCATTGTTTAGGGGAAAACCTTCAGGTGGCAGGAGCGCCACCGCTCAGGGATCGCGTGGGGTGTGGCCTCTTTTTTGATTAACCGCGGATTACGCGGATTACGCGGATTAATACATCGAACAAATTGAAGATGGATGGGGGTGGTGCTATCGCCGTCCTTCCCCCAATCATGCATCCTGTCTCCCATCCGCGTCATCCGCGTAATCCGCGGTTATATAAAAGAAGCCCCACTCACCTACCCGATCCCATACGACGACCACCGAGAATCCACCAGCGCCTTCACCTCAGGCGACATCACGATGTACTCCGGCCAGACGCGGTTGTGCCCCTCCTCGGGGCCCTTCCGGGTGGCATCGATGGCGATGCGGGAGAGCGGGCCCTCCCCCTCGCCGGCGCGGAACTCTGCCAGCAGCATGTCCCGCTTCGGGTCGTAGTTGCCCGAGGCGTACCAGAAGAGCTGGCTCAGGTTCCGCACGTCGATCTCGCCATCCACGACGACGACATGCGCCCCGATCCCCGCCTCCCAGATCTTCTTGGCCACCTTCCGCGCATCCCGCGGGCGCTGCTTCTGCAGGCGGATCGCCAGGATACCTTTGCCTCCCGCCAAGGGATGGGCGTAGGCGTCGACGATGTTCCCATCCAGCGCCTTCAGTTGCTCTACCGTCACCTTCGACAGGTCGGTCTCGACCAGGTGCTCGTACGGGCGGACGCGGAGCTCGGGCGCCCAGGGGCGCTCCTGCGCCTCCACCGGCCACTTCGTGGTCGCATCGATGCCGACCTTCGAGCCGTAGCGCCAGAACGGCGCCGAGTGGTCCAGATCATCGACCGGACCCTCCAAGAAGAAGAGATCCCGCTTCGGGTCGACCTTCGTCATGACCGCCTCGTAGACCGCCTGGTAGTCCGTCAGGTCCACATCATGGTCCAGGGCGATGATGCACTTCGAGAGCATCATCAAGCCCATCGCAAACATCCCCGTCACCAGCTTGCGCGCCTGGCCCGGGTAGGACTTCTTCAGCTTGACGAAGACGACGTTGTGGAAGGTCCCCTCCGCTGGCATGTGGTAGTCGAGGATCTCGCCCATCACCATCTGCGCCAGCGGCAGGAAGAGGCGCTCCGTCGCCTTGCCCAGGTAGACATCCTCCTGGGGCGGGATCGCGACCAGCGTCGCCGGATAGACCGGCTTCTTCTTATGCGTGATGCAGGTGACGTGGAAGACCGGGTAGAGGTCCGCCGGCGAGTAGAAGCCGGTATGGTCACCAAACGGCCCCTCGATGCGGAGCGGCTCGGCGGTATCCACATAGCCTTCGATCACGATCTCGGCGTGGGCCGGGACCTCCAGGGGGACGGTCTTGCACTTGACCAACTCGACCCGCTCCCCGCGGATAAAGCCGGCGAACATCAACTCCGGCACGACCGGCGGCAAGGGCGCCGAACCCGAATAGACCGTCACCGGATCGCCACCCAGGGCGACGGCGACGGGGAGCTTGGTCCCGCCAGCGGCGTCAAAGTGGCGCTGGCCGTCCTTGTGCTTGTGCCAGTGCATCCCGGTCGTCTTCTCATCGTAGACGTGCAGGCGATACATCCCGACGTTCCGCTGCCCGGTCACCGGATCCTTGGTGTAGACCGAGGTGAGCGTGATGAACGGCCCGCCATCCTTCGGGGCCGTCGTCAGGACGGGGAGCGTGGACAGGTCGGGCTCCAGCTGGACGACCTCTTGGCAGGGCGCCTCATCGATGATCTTCGGCTGGATCGACTTAGCGATCGGGATCATCTTCAGGCCGAGCTGGAGCTTCTCCATGATGCCGCCACCGCCAGCGGTCGGCATCATCTTCATGATGGCGCGGATCTTGTCGGCGGCCTCGTCGAGGTTGTTCGTCCCCAGGGCCAGGTTCATCCGCTTGTCGGAGCCGAATGTATTGGTCAAAACGGGCATGGTATGCCCCTTGACGTTCTCAAATAGGAGGGCGTAGCCGCCACCGGGCAGCTTTGAGACTCGGTCGGTGATCTCAGCGATCTCGAGGTACGGATCGACTTCGACCTTGATCCGCTTGAGCTCGCCGATCGCCTCGCAGGCGGCGATGAATTGCTGCAGGTCACGAATGGGCGCCACCGCTTTGCCAGCCTCCCTTATATACAGGTGAAACTTCCCATCCAACTATACCGCCGGGAGG
>DATGYC010000388.1:0-4943 GCA_035298385.1 Symbiobacteriaceae bacterium
TTCGATCACGACCGCCCTGGCCGAGGGGCTGGCGCAGGGCGAGGAGTCGGTCGTACTCTGGTTGCTCTACAAGAACGAGGCGCCCTCACCCCTCCTGCGGGCGCTGGAGGCTGACAACCCCGACCGGGTCTGGATCGCATCGATCCCAGGGTACAGAGCGTTCTGGTCGGCTGCATCCGTGCGAATCCTGGAGCGGGCGCCCGCCGTCCGGGCCGACCCGCGCATCCTGGCCTCCCATTTCATCGGGACGACCGAGGTCACCCTTTTGCAGGGCCAGATCTGGGAGGTCGGGGCGGAGGCGATCGTCTCGCCGGAGGATGCGAGCCTGACGCAGCAGGGCTTGACCTCCGCCCAGATCGCTGCGGCAGCGGGTCCGGCCTTGGCGCGAGACCTGGCCCAGTTCGCGAATCGGCTCCCGCTACCGCCCGGTGAGGTTCTGGCGACGGGGCCCGGCATGCTGGCCGACCGGCAGACCCGCTACATCCTGCATGCTGCCGTCACGCCCGATTGGGAGGTTCCAGCACACGCGGCGGTCGCCCGCCGGTGTACCGAGCGGGTGATGCAGGAGGTAGAGGCCCGTGGGATCCAGACGGTGGCGATCCCCGGGCTGGGCGCCGGGAAGGGCCGTCTCCCGCCAGATGAGGTCGCAGCGGCCGTTGTGGGCGGGGTCCTGGCCCATCTGTGGCGGGGATCGTATATCAAGCAGGTGATCTTCGTGCTTCAGCGCGAAGAGGTCGTGGAGGCCTTTCGTTCCAGCCAGATGACGCTGCTGGCGGCGGAGCAGGAGCGAGTGGTACGGGGCGCCCTCAAGACGCTGCCGACCGAGCTCTCCACCTGGGGTGAAGCGGTCCTCAGTGGCGTGAACTGGGGCTTGGATGAGCCCCAGGCTGCCAACACCTTCCTGCGAGAGTTGGTCGCTCAGGGCGCCTCGATCGCGGCGGAGACGGTCCGCTTCTGCCACGCTCGCTGGCATACGCATCTCTGTCATCTGCTCGCGCTCCGATCGACCGAACCGTCCGTGGTGCGGGAGATCCAGTTCTGGCGGCGTCATCTGCAGGCGCTCGAGGTGACGTACGCTTCCGCCTTCCGCCCCTAGACTCGGCCTACACGCAGCGTACAGGAGGGTTTACCGATGGATGAGATTCGCTACCCGATCGGTCCTGTGCTTCTGGCAGAGCGCATCACCCCGGAGTTGATTGATACCTGGATGCAGATGGTGGCGAGCACTCCTGGTGATCTGCGCGCGGCCGTGCAGGGCCTGACCGCCGAGCAACTAGACACCCCCTACCGAGAGGGTGGCTGGACGCTCCGGCAGGTGATCCACCACCTGGCGGATGGGCAACTGCACTTCTACCTGCGCTTCAAGAAGGGCCTGACCGAGCAGGAGCCGCAGGTGCAGGCCTATGACGAGAACGTCTGGGCGACGCTACCGGATATGAACGGGCCGGTCGAGTACTCTCTGGCGATGCTGGAGGGCATCCACGCCCGCTGGGTCGCCCTGATGCAGGCGATGGAGTTCAACCTCTTTACGGAGCGGGCCGTGACCCACTCCGAGCGGGGCCGCATGAGCCTGGCGACTGTCCTGAACTATGGGGCCTGGCACGGCGCCCACCACACGGCCCAGGTGGCCGCTCATCGGAAGCGGATGGGCTGGTAGCAACAGATCCCCCTACCGTTGGATGGTAGGGGGATCTTCGTCTAGGCGGCGACTGCCACGGTCTGGGGGCGCCGGAGGAACCAGATCGTCCCGATCACGATCGCCACGAGGCCGGTCACCTGGTAGATCATCGGGATGGTCGGTAGCTGGGAGGCGAGCGGGAAGGTGAAGGTCATCAGGAGCGAGTAGCCAGCGCTCTGCAGCGAGAGGATCGTCGCTCGCTGGGCGTCCGGGATCACCCGGTTCACCTCGGCGTCCAGGGTGGGGCTGATGAAGCCGTCCAGCGCCTCCCCCATGATGAAGGCGGCGGCGCCTAGGAGCCCGCCAGTCCAGCCCATCGCCAGGAAGAGAACGGCTTGGGCGAGGGGGGCCACCTGCAGGATCCGGCGGGCACGGACACCATCCAGCCGTTCGGCCAGGTGAGAGGTACCGGCGGAGATCAGCCGGGAGAGGCTGAAGGCGACACCAGCGACGACCATGGAGAGCCCGGTCGCCGGGAAGTAGGCCTGCCCGAACTGGCCGACCATGCCGCCCACCATGCTGTAGCCCCAGGTGAAGAGGAGGAGCAGGAAGAGCGGTCGGTTGTTGCGGATGATCCGAATGGCGATTCGGCTCTGCTGCCAGGTGGAGGGCGCCCTCTGGTCGGCAATCTCCTGCGGGGCTAAACCAGCCCTGTCCTCGGGGATTGCCGACCAGTCGGTCCGGGCCGGCTCCTGCATGCCCCAAACGATCACCATGGTGATCAGGGAGAGGGCGCCGCGGGTCCAGAAGGGGGAGAGGGGGAACCACTGGTAGAGCAGGCCAGCGATGATGGGGGCAGCGGCAAGGGCGCCCATCTGGAGCGAGTTCATCCGGGCGAGCGTCTTGCGGGCGAACTCTTCGCCACCGTGGCGGGTCGCCGTCTCCCAGAGGAGCGCCCTGTCGGCGCCGGAGAGGAAGGTACTGGCAAAGCCGGAGAGAGCCAGGACCAGGCAAGCGGTCCAGGTACCGGTGATGATGACGTAGCCGAAGGAGGCGAGGGCGCCCAGGCCCAGGCCGATCAGCATCGAGCGGCGGCGACCGAACCGGTCGGCGATGATGCCGGTGGGGATCTCGGAGAGCAGGATGGTCAAGTGGAAGGCCGACTCCGCTAGACCGGGGTCGCCGCCCTTCATAACGACATAGGCAAGCCAAACGGTCCAACCGAGTTGGAGACCGCTGAGAATGGCATAGAGATCAAAACGACGCATGGGTGAATCCTCCTACGTAAAATGAAAAAGAGGCGTAGCCGGACGTGCCGGCTACGCCTCACCCATGCGTGGGAAAGAGCGAGCGCCCCCGTCCGACCTAAAAAAGGGTAGAGTACCCCCTTAGGCCGGTTAGCAGGACGCCTTGGAAGCGCGCGACTGCAGGACAGCGGCCCAAATCATCGGACGAACGTTGATCATGGAAACCGCCTCCTCTCGCGCAATCTTTCGCTAGTTTACCATGTGATGCCGGATCCTGCAAGGGGCGTCTAGTATCCGCTACCGTCGTACATCTCGTGCTTGTGGTGCCGGCGGTGGCGACGGCGGCGCCGCGGGTGGAAGTACTTGAGCCAGGGGAACTTGCCATGGTGGGGGAACTTGCCGTATCCCGGGGGTCTTCTAGGGTCACCGCCGCCCGGCATGCCTGGGTACCCGCCGCCCGGCATGCCTGGGTAGCCACCGCCGGTCCAGTCCGCCTGCGCTGCTTCGACTGGCAACCAGTTGCCATACTGATCCCACATGAAGCGAACCCCTCCTTGAATAACAAGGCGGCCTCTGCCGCTCTCTCCAGCCTATGTTGAGCCGGACGAGATGGCGCCCGCTAGTACCAACCGGAGGCCCACCGGCGGTAGAGGCGGCGGGGTGAGGGATCGGCATAAGGCGTATAGCTTACCGGGTATGGGACCGGGTAGGTGTAGGGGTAGAGGGAGTCATAGCGGGTCCCTTTTTCATCAAGATGGTTGGTACGGTCCCGGGCCACGACGTCGTAGTTCCAGGCCTCTTCGAGATCCTCCCACATTGGCTCAGCCCCTCCTCCGGGGGCAACCTCCGCGGCCAGAGCGACGGTAGAGGTTGCCGGTTGGGGCTACTTTATGTGAAGAGGATGGGAGTTGCGCTAGACCTCCGTCAGAATCCCGTCGAACCAGTCGAGGGCCGCCTCGTCCCAAAGGGCGGGGGTGGGTTGGAAGCGTTCGCAGTAGAGTTGGGCGATCTGGGCGCCCTGCGGAGTCTCCACCTCGGCTAGGAGGTAGGCCCCCGTCAGAAGGTCGGCCATGCCGTGCAGGAGGCGGAGGGCGCCGACCTGGGCGCGCTCGGGGGTGGCAGAGGCGATCTCCGTCAGTTCGCCCATGTACGTGGTCAGGCGGGTGCGCAGGGCATCCACGGCGGTCTTGGGTGCACCGTGAGCGGTCGCCTCGCTGAGGGCTGCTTCCATAGCATCAAGGAAGGGGGCGGGGCCGCCCTTGGCCAGGACGCGGAGGAAGTCCAGGGCCAGGACGTTCTCCGGCCCCTCCCAGACGGTCAGGACTTGGGCGTCTCGGAGGAGGCGGGCCATTGGATATTCTTCGATGTAGCCGTTGCCGCCATGGCACTCGATCCCGGCTCGAGCCAGCCGGACGGACTGATCCGCTGTGCGGGCCTTGGCGACCGGGATCAGGAGGCGGTGGAACGGGTCGTCGGACTCGTAGGCGTGGGCGGTCCGGAAGGCGAGCGTGGTGGCGGCCTTCCACTCGACGATCATCTGCAGGAGTTTCAGGCGCATCAGGGGCTGCTCAATGAGCGGCTTGCCGAAGGCGATCCGGCGGCTGGTGTAGATGACCGACTCCAGGGCGGCTCGACGGCAGATCCCGGCTGAGCCGATGATGTTGTAGATGCGGGAGAGGTTGATCCCCTCCATCATCATCTTGAAGCCGTTACCGGGACCGCCGATCAGGTAGGCCTCGGCGCCCTCTAGGAGAACCTCGCCGGAGGCGACGGCGATCACGCCGAGCTTCTCTTTCAAGCGGCGGATCCGGATCTGGTTTCGGCTACCGTCGGGTAGGTGGCGGGGGATGAGGAAGAGGGCGAGGCCGGCGGTGCCGGCAGGGGCGCCCTCCGGGCGCGCAAGGGCGAGGGCGACGTCCGCATCAGCGTTGGAGGCGAACCACTTCTCGCCGGTGAGGCGCCATACCGAGCCGGGCCGGAAGTCAGCCGGGTCGCTGGCGGGTTGAGCGGGCAGAGCGGGGCCAGAGGGGAGCGGGCGGCGCAGGTCGGAGTCTGCTGGGGCGCCCGCGTCCGGCAGG
>DATGYC010000389.1:0-1912 GCA_035298385.1 Symbiobacteriaceae bacterium
CGATGGCGGCTTCGGCCTCATGGAGACGATGGACGCCGGCGACTACGCCGCCTTCCGGCCCAACCTCTCCGGCGGCTCCGGCTTCCAGTCCGCCCAGTTCCGCGAGGTCGAGCTCGCCCTCGGCTGCGCCCGGCCCGAGACACTCCAGCAGAAGGCCTTCACCGAGCTGGAGCGCCAGCGGCTGGCCGCCCGCCAGGCCAGCCCGAGCCTGTGGGACTCCTTCGTCGCCCTGCTGGGGGCACGGGGCTATGGCGCTGAGGAGGGCGCCCTGCGGGCCGCCTACCAGGAGCAGGACCTGCGGACCGTCATCGAGGAGCTGACCGCCCTGGATAACACCCTCCTGCAGTGGCGCTTCCACCACGCCGCCATGGCCGAGCGAGCGATCGGCAACGCCGTAGGGACGGGCGGGGCGGGGGTGGAGTACCTCTACAAGAGCGCCAAGACCCGGGCCTTCCCGGCGTTGATGGCGATGCGGGCCGGGCTCCATAAACCCCTCGTCGAGGAGTAGCGGCTCGGACGACGTGGCGGGCCGGACCACCTGAGCCCCCTCAGTGGCGCATAGCAAAGGGCGGGCCATCAACGGCCCGCCCTCTCTCTACATCTCCCCGTACTTCGGGTTCGGTCCGTACTCGTTCGCTTGGGGATCACTGTCGATCAGCATGAAGACCAGCAGGACGATCCAGCCGATGACCGGCACCAGCCCGATCAGGAGCCACCAGCCGCTCCGGTTGGTATCATGGAGCCGGCGGACGCTCACGCCCAAGCTGGGCAGCAGGACGGCCAGCGAGTAGAGCGAACCGAGGAAGCCAAGGCTGAGTGCGTTGTCGAGGATCGAGAGCAGAAGGCTAATGATGGCACTGATGAGGCCGAAGACCCAGTACTCGGTTCGCCGGGCCCGGCCCTCGAAGACCACGTACTTCTTTAGGACGTCCAGGTACCAGTGCAACGTCAATCCCCCCTTTTGAGGAGGGTATGACGCGGGGAGCGGGCGAAGACCAGAGCGATCGACACATTATTCTGGTTGGATGATGCTGGATATCGCTACCCACGTATGCTAGCATTGCAGGCAGGATGGGAGGCGAGAGGCATGGCAAAAGCCGTACGTGTTCAGGATGAGCAATTGCGTCGTGCATTGGAAACCGGCGTGGATTACCTCATTATTGATAATCGCCGCTTCCTGTTGGTAGAGGTGACCGATCAGGGCGAGGGCGATCACTACGATGTGACCGACCCGGAGGAGCTAAAGGCGGTCGATGAGGCGCTGCAGGAGACAAGCCGTACGCTGAGGGGCGCCGAAGCCCGAGCATACCTCGACGCTCGGTTAAAAGAGCATGGCGTACGTTGACTGGACGAACCAAGCGCTTGACACCCTGGCACGCCATGATGCTTGGCGGGTAGGTCAGGGGTGGGAACCGATCGCCAGGGACATCTATGAGGCGGCTGAGGCCTACTTCGCCATGCAAGACCCAGAAGTATCACCGCATTTCGTCCCAGGTAAGCCAGTTCGTCGGCTCGGTCATCCGATCGACCTGCGGGTGGTACTCCTTACTGTGCGGAGCAAGCCATACCGACTACTTTTTCGCTATCGCCACGGAATCTTCCTGATTAGGGGCGTCCTTCATCCACGTGCAAAGTAGTCGATCCACCCTTACGAAAGACCAAAAATGAGATGGGCGCCCCCGTGGCACCCATCTCTTCCTTATTACGCAGCCTTAACCAGCGGCCCCTTCTCCTGCAGGGGCCCCGCCAGCCACCGGGCGACCACCCCCGCAAGGGCCAGCCCCACCACCGCAGCCCCCAGCGCCAACGGCCACGAATCCATCGGCCAGAGCGGCGTGTAATCCACCAGCATCGGCGAGACCCAGCCCGCCAGCCAGACCAGAGCCGTCCCCGCCACCGCCGTCAGCGGCAG
>DATGYC010000390.1:0-17103 GCA_035298385.1 Symbiobacteriaceae bacterium
CTTTGGCGCAAGGTGGCCTGGGATCCCGGCCTGCCGTGCGATACCTGCGAACGGCGGGGCCACTGCCACGTCATGATGGCCCGCCGCCACTACCGGGCGGCGGCTGATCTGATCATCTGTGACCATCGCCTCTTCGCCCTCGATCTGCTCACCCGGCAGGAGCGGCAGGATGCGGGGGAGCTGCCCCTGCTACCGGCCTACTCGGGCGTGATCGCCGATGAGGGGCACCACCTGCCGGAGACCTGGCAGCGGGCAGGGGGCTACTTCCTCTCGCGTTCCTCCTTGACGGAGACGCTGGAGCGGGTGGAGGAGTTCGCCCACCGGCCATCGGTGGCGCGGGCCTACCAGGCGGTGCAGCGCTTTGGTGCCGCCTTCTTTAAGGAGGCGTTCGCTGCGGCGGAGGCCGGCGAAGGGAAGCGTCACCTCCCCGTCGATGACGCCCTGATGGCGCAACTCGCCCAGTTCGACAAGGCGGTCGAGTCGTTGCAGGACGGCCTGGTCACCGAGGAGGCGATGAGCGAGGGACAGGCCTGGGAGCAGGAGATTCGGGCCTATCAGGATCGGCTGGACCGACTCCGCTCGGGCCTGCGACTGCTGAAGGCGCCGGAGGCCGTCCGCTGGGTGGAGGGCAAGGAGATCTGGGTGGTGCCGCAGAAGCCGTCGGCACTCTTCACCCGGGGGCGCCTGACCGAGGGGCTGCCGCTGGTCGTGACTTCGGCGACGCTGGAGCCGGAGTATCAGGCGCGAGTGCTGCATCTGCGTGCTGCGGACAGCGCCGTCGTCGGCGTGCCGTTCGATCTGGGGGAGCAGTCGCTGGTCTACCTGCCGGAGGCTGTCCCCGCCAGCGCTGATGACCCGGTGGCGGAGGCGGTCGCCCTGCTGCACGCGACGCGGGGGCGGGCGATCATCCTGCTACCCTCCCTGGCGGAGGTGGCCCAGTGGAAGCAGGCCCTTGCGGCGCTCCCCTGGCCGGTTCTGTATGAGGGTGAGGGGGAGCGGGGCGCCCAGCTTGACCGCTTCAAGGCTGAGACGGAGTCCGTACTGGTTGGTGCCTCCTTCTGGGAGGGCGTCGACGTCCCGGGCGAGGCGCTCTCGTGCGTGATCATCCCGCGGCTGCCCTTCCCCGCGCATGACCCGCTCGTGCGGGAGCGGCGCCGCCAGGCGGTGGAGGCGGGCCTCGACCCCTTCGAGGCCGTCGACCTGCCGGAGATGCTGATCCTCCTGAAGCAGGGATTGGGTCGATTGATCCGGACGGCGGCGGATCGTGGCGTGCTGGCGATCCTGGATCGGTCCTGGGTGAACGCCGACTGGGCCGACTTCGTGATCGACGCCCTGCCGGAGGATGCGGAGCGGACCGACGATCTGGAACAAGTTGAGTCCTTCCTGAATCAATAAAGGTTTGTCATAATGAGACGGGCCGGATGCACAGTGCGCATCCGGCCCGTCTCTCATTTCGTGCTACCTTCCGGCCAACTCCAGGATCGTCCGGGTGATCACCTCGACGCCGATCCCGATCGAGGCTTCATCGAAGTCGAAGCGGGAGTCATGGTGTGGAGCAGCGATCTTGCTACCGACCATCAGGTAGGTGGCCTGACCGCCACGGGACTGGACCCGCTCCATCATCCAGGTGACGTCCTCGCTGCCGCCCAGCAGGCCGAAGGGCTGGATCTTCTGGACGGCCGGGCACTCCTTGGCGATCCGCTCGACCAAGCTGCTCAGGGCTTGGTCGCTCACGGCGCCAGCAGCACTGCCCTGGGGGACGATTCGGAGCCCGCAATCCCACATCTGGGCGGAGGCTTGGAGCACGCGTTCGGCCTCAGCCTGCATGTAGGCGTTGATGGCGGAGTCCTCACCACGGGTCTCGAGCTTCAGGGTGGCGTGGGCGGGGACGACGTTGCGGCCGGTGCCCGCCTGGAGGGTGCCGACGTTGATGCGGGAGGCGCCCTTGCTGTGCCGGGCGATGGCATGCAGGTTGAGCACAGCGGCTGCGGCGGCCAGCATCGCGTTCTTCCCCTCTTGCGGGGCGGCGCCAGCGTGGGCGGGGACGCCGGTGAAGTGAGCGTCCAGCTTGGAGGTAGCCAGGAAGCCACCGGTGCCGCAGATCAGCAGGCCGGTCTCCTTCGCCTCAAAGCCCAGGTGGGCGCCGAGGAGGTAGTCGACATCATCGACGATGCCGGCCTCGACGAGGGAGCGGGCGCCCCGGACGCCCTCCTCCGCCGGCTGGAAGATCAGCTTGATCGTACCGCGGAGCTTCGCCTTGTTGGCCATCAGGAGCCGGGCGATGCCCAGGCCGATCACGGCGTGGCCGTCGTGGCCGCAGGCGTGCATCATGCCGGGATTGATGGAGGCGAAGCCGTTCTGGTTAGGTAGGTGGTCTGGCGCCACGGTCTCGATCTGATCCAGGGCGTCGATGTCACACCGGACGGCGATAGTGGGGCCCTCACCGCACCGCAGGGTGGCGACGCAGCCGGTCATGCCGCCTTCCATCGCGGCAACCAGCGTGGGGTTGGCGCCCTGTTCGACGGCCCGCTGCATGTGCTGGGCCAGGGCGGCGGGCTCTGGGAGGCCGGCCATAAAGGCGGGATTGTGGATCTGGCGCCCGTAGGCAACCTCGTACCCAAGCGCCTGGAGCGCCTCAATCAGAAGGGCCGTGGTGCGAAACTCCGTCCAGCCACTCTCCGCATGTTTGTGTAGGTCTCGCCGGATCGAGATCAGGTCAGAGAGCATCGCGTTCACCGCATCGGTCAGAGCCATTGCAGATCGCCCCTCACTCCCCATTGCGAGATGGGTCGGCAGTCTCACGTGGGGTATTACCCTTGATTGTAACTTATGTCACACCATCAACGTACCCCGCTTCATGCCCTATTCGGTCTCAGGTCTCATGAACCATTACTTTAGGTATGGGTCTGATTCAAGTTGATTATGAGTAGCGGTAATATGGAAGCAGACGGAAAAGGAGGTTGCGATTATGAATTATCGCAGCGAACGGGATCTCCTCGGTGAAAAGCAGGTTCCGGCGGACGCCTACTACGGCGTGCAGACCGCCCGAGCCATTGAGAATTTCCGTATCACCGGCCAGCGAATCCACCCTGGCTTGGTTAAGGCCCTTGCTCAGGTCAAGAAGGCGGCTGCGCAAGCCAATCAGCAGCTCGGCTATCTAACCCCAGAGGTGGCGGGCGCCATCGCCGCCGCCGCTGATGAGATCATCGAAGGCAAGCTCCGGGATCAGTTCGTCGTCGACCCGATTCAGGGCGGCGCCGGCACCTCGGCGAACATGAACGCCAATGAGGTGATCGCCAACCGGGCGATCGAGCTGCTCGGCGGCCAGAAGGGCGACTACGCCATCGTCTCGCCGAACGACCACGTGAACTTTGCCCAGTCGACGAACGACGCCTTCCCGACGGCGATCCACCTGGCCGTCCTGACCGCCGTCAGCAACCTGCTGGAAGCGGCCCACCGTCTTGAGGACGCCCTGATGGCGAAGGCGACGGAGTTCGATCACGTCGTCAAGATGGGCCGGACCCACCTGCAGGACGCCGTGCCGGTGCGGCTAGGCCAGGAGTTCCACGCCTACGCCACGGCTGTGCGCCGTGGACAGGCCCGGATCAAGGATGCAGCCCAGGACCTGACGGAGATCAATCTGGGCGCCACGGCGGTCGGCACCGGTCTGAACGCCGACCCGCGGTACGCGGCCCTGGTAGCCGAGATCCTCTCGACCGTGAGCGGGCGCCAGTTGACCCAGGCGGCGGATATGATCGATGCGACCCAGTCGTGCGATCCGTACGTCGCGGTCAGCGGCCAGGTGAAGGCCCTGGCGGTGGCGCTCTCCAAGATCGCCAACGACCTGCGGCTGATGGCCTCCGGCCCGCGCACCGGCTTGAAGGAGATCAACCTGCCGGAGATGCAGCCGGGCTCCTCGATCATGCCGGGCAAGGTGAACCCGGTCATGGCAGAGGTCCTGAACCAGGCCTGCTTCTATGTAATGGGCTGTGATCTGACCGTCATGATGGCGGCGGAGGCGGGCCAGCTTGAGCTGAACGTGATGGAGCCGGTCCTGGTCCACAGCCTGCTCTCGGCGATCGACGTTCTGACCAACGCCGTCGGCCTCTTCACGGAGCGGCTCGTCCGGGGTCTTGTCGCCAACGAGGAGCGCTGCGCCGAGTTGGTCGAGCAGAGTGTCGGTCTGGTGACGGCGCTCAACCCGGTGATCGGGTACAAGTATGCCTCTGCGGTAGCCCGTGAGGCCTACCAGACCGGGCGCTCGGTCCGGGAGATCGTCCTGGAGCGGGGCCTGCTGACCGAGGCGGAGTTGGATTCCATCCTCTCGCCGATGGCTCTGACCGAACCGGGTATCGCGCATCGCTAAGGGTAAAGGGGCGGGGGGCGCCCAGCCCCCCGGCTAAGCAATAAATAGGAGTGATTCCAGCGTGTTGATGCCAATTCTCGGCCTTATCATCGTTGTTGCCGCTGGTTACGCCATTATCAAGCGCTATGAGAACCGCCTAGTCCTCCTCGGCGCGGGTCTGCTGATGTGCCTGGTCGCCCTGAAGCCGAACACCGCCTTCGATCAGTTCCAGAAGTCGATGACGAACGCTGGCCTGATCACGGCGATCTGCTCGGTGCTCGGTTTCGCCTTTGTCATGAAGCTGACCGGTGCTGACCGCCACCTCGTCCACCTCTGCGCGGGCTTCGTCAAGCGCTTCCGCTATGCCCTGATCCCGCTCTCGGCGCTGGTCACCTTCGTGATCGGCATCGCGCTCCCGTCCGCCTCGGGCGTGGCCGCTGCCGTTGGCGCCGTCCTGATCCCGGTCATGCTGGCCGCTGGCATCCACCCGGCCATGGCCGCTGCCGCCATCGTGGCTGGCTCGTACGGCTCCAACCTCTCCCCGGGTTCGGCCCACGTCGTGATGGTCGCCAAGCTGGCGAAGGCGACGGAGGTTCAGGTGATCTCCGGCCAGACGCTGCCGACCCTGCTCACGGTGATCGCCGCTGTGATCGTCCTGTCGGTCTGGGCCTTCGTCAAGAAGGAGGATCGGGGTCACGAGGGCACGGGTGAGGCCCAGGAGGAGTCCCTGAAGGTCAACCTGCTGAAGGCCTTCGTCCCCGTCCTGCCGCTCGTCCTGCTGGTCCTCGGCTCGATGGACCGCTTCAAGGCTTGGAACATGCAGGTCTCCACGGCGATGGTGATCGGTGCGATCGTCGCGCTGGTGATCGGCTTCGCCGCCGACCGCATCAACCCGACCGATGTGACCAAGTCCTTCTTTGACGGCATGGGCAAGGCCTACGGCGACATCATCGGCATCATCATCGCCGCTGGCGTCTTCACCGCTGGTCTGAAGGCGGTCGGCCTGATCGATCTGCTGCTGAATGCGATGAAGGGCGCCGAGGGCATCGCGGCCGCTGCTGGCACCTGGGGCCCGATGCTGATCGCTGGGCTCTCTGGCTCGGGCGATGCGGCGACCCTGGCCTTCAACGAGGCGGTCACCCCGCACGCTGCCCAGCTCGGCCTGTCGGTCATGAACCTGGGCAACCTGGCCGCCCTGTCCGGTTCGCTTGGCCGCACCATGAGCCCGGTGGCGGGTGTCGTCATCGTGGCGGCTGGTCTGGCCAAGGTCTCGCCGATGGAGGTCGTCAAGCGGACCGCTCCGGGCATGATCATCGCCTCGATCATCGCCTTCGTGATGCTGGGCCTCTAAGGGATCCCTGGTGAGTAGTCGCAAGTGAGTACGCTGCACGGTACGGATAGAAAGGACCGCCTCCCCGCATTCGGGGGGGCGGTCCTTCTGCATGGAGGAAGATCTGCGTTTACGCCGAACGTCTATAGATCAACCTGTAGCGACATATCTGGGAGGGATCAACCGATGATGCAGACGATGAAGATTGGCCTTCTCGGTCTTGGCACTGTAGGCAAGGGGATCGTTGATCTCCTCCAGCAGAACCGCGAGATGATCCACGCCAAGACCGGCCTGGATATCCAGATCGCCAAGGTCCTGGTTCGCAATACGGCGGGGCGCCCGGGCTACGACCATCTACCGCTCACGTCCAACATCCAGGAGATCCTCGATGATCCCACGATCAAGATCGTCGTCGAGGTGATGGGCGGCATCGAGCCGGCCCGCTCCTACATGATCGAGGCCTTGCGGCGCGGCAAGACCGTCGTGACCGCCAACAAGGACGTCTTCGCTGCCCACGATGATGAGCTCTACGAGGCGGGACGCGAGGGCGACGCCGAGATCTACTTTGAGGCCACCGTCGGCGGCGGCATTCCGGTGCTGCGGCCGCTGAAGGAGTCCCTGGGCGCCAACACCATGCAGAAGGTGATGGGCATTGTCAACGGGACGACGAACTACATCCTGACCCAGATGAGCGACGGGGGGCGCCCGTACGAGGAGGCCCTGCGGGAGGCGCAGGAGCTCGGCTACGCGGAGCCCGACCCGACGAACGACGTCCAGGGCTATGACGCCGCCCGCAAGTTGGCGATCCTCGCCTCGCTCGCCTTCGATACCCGGATCAAGCCACACCAGGTCTACACCGAGGGGATCACCAAGATCACCCCGACGGATATCACCATGGGCAAGCGCTTTGGCTGGACGCTGAAGCTTCTCGCTATCGGCAAGGGGCTTGACGGTGGGGTCGAGGCCCGGGTCCACCCGGCCTTCATCCCGAGCGAGCACCCGCTGGCCTCCGTGGCGGGTAGCCTGAACGCAATCTTCACCGTGGGCCAGCCCGTCGGGGAGACGATGTTCCTGGGACGGGGGGCGGGCGCCGGCCCGACGGCTTCGGCCGTCATTGGCGACCTGATCGCCGCTGCCCTCTCCAAGCGCACCCCGGGGCGCCGGGCGGGCGACGACCCGACCGCCCTCTACCAGAAGCCGGTCCTGCCGATTGGTGAGGTGACGACCCGCTTCTACCTCCGGCTCGAGGTGCAGGATGAGCCGGGCGCCCTGGCCGCTGTAGCAACCGCCTTCGCCGCCGAGGGTGTCTCGATCGCCCAGATGATCCAGGGCCGAATCACGACCCAGGATATCGAGAACGTCGTGGTCACCCACGCGGTCAAGGAGTCGGCGATGCAGGCGGTGATGGCCCGGCTCCGCGCAGACAAGACCCACGTCCTGGCGATCAATAACCTGATTCGAGTGGAGGCGTAGCAGATGCAGTCCGCACCACAGTCTGCCCCGAAGGCCCGGCCCCTCCGCTGGCGGATCCTGGGGGGCGTCGCCCTTGTCCTGGCCGTCGGTGGAGCCATCCGGGCGGCGACGATCAAGCCGGTTGCGTTGAAGCCGTACCTGGCTGACTCCAGGCCGGTGATCCTGGCCCACCAGGGCGCCTCGGCCTACGCGCCATCGGACACGATCGAGTCGTTCAAGTTGGGGATGCAGCAGGGTGCAGACATCATCGAGACCGACCTGCACATGACCAAGGACGGCGCCCTGGTCCTGGCTCATGATGAGACGGTCGACCGGCTAACGAACGGCACCGGGGCGATCGAAGAGATGACCCTGGCGGAGTTGCGCCAGCTCGACTTTGGCTACAAGTTCACGCCGGACGGGCAGACCTTCCCCTGGCGTGGCAAGGGGGTCACCATCCCGACACTGGAGGAGGTCTTCCAGCAGTTCCCCGGCGTCCGAGTCAACCTGGAGTTGAAGCTCTCGTCAACGCCGATGGAGCCGGTCCTCTACGAACTGGTTAAGAAGTATCACATGGAGGATAAGGTCGGGATCGCCTCCTTCCATGCGGAGCCGGGCCCGCGCTACCGAGCGCTGGATGGCGGTGTGGCGGCGCGTAGCGCCTCTGAGAAGGATATGTACACCTTCGCGGGGCTCTGGGTGCCGGGGCTCTCCTTCCTCTGGCAGCCGAACGTGGAGCTCTTCCAGTTGCCGACGGCCCAGAAGGTCGGCCCGATCGAGATCCGCCTGGATACGCCTCGCCTGATCAAGGCGGCCCACAAGGTGGGCGTCAAGGTCCACTACTGGACGATCAATGATGAAGCGACGATGCGCCATCTGCTGGAGATCGGTGCCGATGGGATCATCACCGACCGGCCTGACATGGCGCAGAAGGTGATGTCGGAGATGGGCCTGCGCTAAGTGCCATGAACCACCCCCGCATACCTTGGGTAGTGGGGGTGGTTTTATGTCATCTCAGCGCAAGATGGGCAGCCCTTTTGGTACCCGGGTGGGCCGGGCCGAGGAGCAGTTCCGGTCGTGGGGAAAAAGGCTTGAGGTGCAGATTCGGCGCATGCTGATCAGACGGGCGTACAACTACCAGGACTGGGTGACGGCACAGACCTACCGGCATCCAGAGTTGGAGGGCGTACCGGGGATCATTGAACAGGTGGAGACGGACTTCCCCTTCTACCTAGTGCGCTTCCCGTCAAAGGGCGAGAGCTACTGGTTCCCGGAGCCGGAACTGACGCGGGTGCAGCCACCGACGGAGGGCGGAATGCCGGGCGCCGGGCCGGGGATGCAGCCTGGGGCCGGACAGGGGATGCAGCCTGGGGCGGGCTCTGAGGAAGAGTCGATGGAATGAACAGAGGGCCCGCCCAGTTAGAGTGGGCGGGCCCTTCTGCTTACCACTGGATCTGATCCAGGGCGAAGAGGTTGTACTGCTTCATGATGTTGATCAGCTTGGACGGGTAGGCCGGATCGGTGGCGTAGCCGGAGCGACGCAGGGCGTAGGCAGACTGGATCGGGTCGGTCATGACCGCACGGAAGGGAGCGTACCAGGGGCGGACCATCAGGAACTCCGCGTGGTCATCCCAGGCCTGCTGGGTCGAGTTGTAGGCCCGGAACTGGTCATCAACCCAGACCTTGACCCCGTTGTAGACCTCCCAGGTGGTGATGGTGACGGAGCCGGCCGGGCCGGCGCCCTTGATGCCGAAGAGGTTGTAGGAGAACTGGCCGGTGTACTTGTCGACCGGGATCGCCTGGCCCCAGCCGGTCTCCAGGATCGCCTGGGCGACCTGGATGGCGGGGGACATGCCCAACTCCTGATAGGGCTTGGGCGCCAGGGACTTCACCAGGTCGAGGTACTGCTCCTTGGGCACGAGCGCCTTCTTATCATAGACGGTTCCCGTGTAGACCTTGTAGGTGATCGGATCGGCCGTCAGGGTGGTTCCGTCCTGCGTCTTCGCGGTGACGGTCAGGGTGTAGGTCCCGTCGCTGCCCTTCGCCGGGGTCCAGTTCAGGCCCGTACCGCCCGGCTTGGTCCCGCCGGTCAGGGCGCCCCAAGCGCTCTTGACGGAGTAGGTGACGGAGGCGAGCGGGACGTTCGAGGAGGCGCCCAGGGTGGTACCAGCCGTCGTGACGATCGCCTTCGGGCTGACGCCGGTCACCTTGAGGAAGGGCTTCCAGGCGACGGTGAAGTTGGCGGGCTCGGTCGTGAGGACCGTGCCGTCCGTGTCGGTGAAGACGGCCTGGATGGTATGGGCGCCGTTCCAGCTGGTGTCGTACTGCCAGGTGAGGGAGGCGCCGCTCCCGATCACCTTGCCGTCGATCAGGTACTGGATCGAGCTGGTCGAGAAGTTGGCGGCAGCAGAGAGGGCGGCCGTGCCGGTCGTCAGCGTATCGCCGGCGGCGATGCCGTTCAGGTAGAAGCGGCGCCCGGTGGCGACCTGGACGGTCGTCGGGGCGGACTTGTACTCGTTGTCAAAGCGATCCCAGGCGACGGCCTGGATCTGCCAGGTCCCGTTGTGCCACAGGCCCGGGTACCAGGTGAAGGGCTTATCAAACTGCCAGGGGTCTGAGGAGCCCAGGACGGTCGACTCACCGGTCTGCGGGTTGATCAGGCGGAACTCCTGCCGGGTGGCGACGAAGTTCAGGCTGGTCGTGAGCGCCTGGGGGCCCGTGATCTGGCCGTCGGCGCTGAGCCCCTGCAGGGTGACGGTCGGGTTGACCTGGATGGTGACAGCGATCGGATCGCTGTACTGCATCTGGCCGTCCGCGTTGCGGACGCCGGCCATCAGGAGCTTTCGGCCGTTGTGGGCCGGGTCGGGGAGGTAGGCGTAGGCAGCAGCCGGGTCGGCGCCGGTCCCGATCATCGGGCCTTGGTGGGTGACGGGGTCGATCAGGTAGAACTGGACCCGGCTGCCGTTGGCGCCGGTCGCCTGGAGCTGGACGGGGCCGCTGATGACCGCTCCGGGCTGGAGCGAGGTGATCTTGAGAGTAGCGGGGTCGACCTGGGCGCCCTGGCGGGTGGTGACCGTGGCGGTCTGGGTCGCCTGGTCCCAGGTGACCTGGGCGCCCACGGCGTTCGCCAGGAAGCGAATCGGCAGGAAGGTCCGGCCATCCCAGGCGCGGGTGGGAACGTCCATCATGGCCGCCTGGTTGCAATCAGGGGCGAGGCAGGCGAGCTGCTTGTCGAGCCAGACCTTGACGTAGCGGTCCGGGGTCTGGATGGTGACGGAGCGTTCGGCATCGTTCCAGAGGGGCTCGACGCCGAGGCGCTCGACGAAGGCGCGCAGGGGGAGGAGGATCCGGCTCGATTCGACCCGCAGGGGCGGGTTGGTCTGGACGACCTTGCCGTCGATCACCAGGCGCATCGGGGGCGTGGTGGCGCTGGCGACGGGGGTACCGAGCGAGGCGACCAGGGCGAGGCCGGTCACGAGCGAGGCCGCACGGGAGGTGCGCAGGGAGATCGCCACCTTTCAGTTATATTAATCCTATCTAGTTAGACGTATGGAATGGTTGGGCGTTCCCTCGTTTAGTTGGCGTAGCAGTTTTTTTCGCGCGCAAAGGGCGCCCCCAGCGGAGGCGCCCCATCCTATTCACCAGGTTTGTTTGGCGGCTGCATTTGGTCCAGCCAGCCGGTAGGCGACGAGCGCTCCGGCGCTGACCATGAGAAGATGGGTCCAGGGGAGGCCCCAGATGATGGGGCTATCGGTCCACCTGAGGGCGAGGTAGCCCACGCCTGCTGCCAGACCGGTCGCGGCGGCGGCGATGACGCCCAGCCAGACGGAGCGATGCCTCCCGGCGGCCCGGTTGACGGACCAGCCGACCCCGGCGCCGACCAGGGCGGTCAGGACGGACCAGGTCTGGCCGGAGAGTAGGGCGGCGCCGATGATCGCACCGGCGCCGAAGCAGATGAGCAGCAGGGCGACTCCGCCCGCCTTGAGGTACTCCTTGCTTGAAGGCGCCTGGCAGGCGCAGAACTCGTCAGCGGGCGCCAGAGGCGGGCCCGGGTTCGGCCTACGGGTATCCACGCAGGATCACTCCTCCCATTTACTGGGAGGAATTCGCTGCGATGGCGGGGGCGCCCTGCTTTGCTGGTGGGGAATCGGCATCTGCATCCGCAGGTCTAAGATCCAGCCGGTCCAGCCCCTGGATGGACGGTAGGAAGAGTGCGCCAATGGTGATGAGAAAGGGGATGCCGCCACCGACCAGGAAGGTGATCGACGGGTTCCACTTGACGGCGATCCAGGCGCCCAGGAACTGGCCGATTGGCTGCACACCATAGCCGACGAGCATGCGCACCGACATGGCGCGCCCCCGCAAGTGATCTGGTACCAACTGTTGGTAGATGGTGTGCGAGTTGATCGAGTAGAGATTGAGGCCAAGGCCCCAGAGTGCCCAGGCCGGTATGAGCAGGATGGCGTACCGAGGCGACATGAAGGCCCCGATCAATTGTGCCCCCTGGATCAGCAGCAGACCACCGAGCATCAGATAGCGCTTACGAACGCGCAATGTAAACGAAGTGAGGATGAGGGAGCCGATCAGCGCACCGGCCGCTAGGCCTGCGTCAATCCAGCCTACCAGGGTGTTGGGGGCGCCCAGATACTCGCGAACGTACGGCACCAGCATCGCCGTTGAGCCGAACGAACCGATGTTCGAGATCGCCAAGACGGCGGTGATGGAGAGTAAGGCCGGAATCCGCCGGTAGATGGCGAAGCCCTCAACGAGGTCCGCGGCGTAACCAGAGGTCCCCTTGCGCATCGCCACCACGGGGGCTTCCTTCTTCATTGGGATGGTTGCCAGTACGAGGCCACAGAGGCCGAAGGTAAGACCATCGAGCAGGACTGCGTTGGCGTTGCCGAGGAAGGCGCACAGGGTGACAGCGATCATGGGCCCGAGCACCCAGAGTGCATTCATCACAGTCTGGTTCAGGCCGTTCGCCTTCACGAGCTTCTCGGCGGGTACCAGTGAGGGGATGATCGCCATGGCAGCGGGGCTATACAAGGCTCCGGTCGTGCCGGCGATAAATGCTTGCAGGAAGAAGACCCAGACGGCGGACTGGCCGGTCGTGAAGCAGATCCAGGCTACTAAGTAGGTCGTGAAACGAACAATGTCGAGGAAGGCCATCAATTTGAGCCGGGGGAATCTGTCAATCAACGGGGCGCCCAGCAACCGCACAATGATCTCGGGAATGGAGGAGACTAAGAGCAGGGCGCCCATCGCCCATGCGGACTCGGTCAGATCATAGACCAGGAAGGAGAGGGCCAATCGGCCAACGATCGAACCGATGCTGCTGACCGCCTGTGCTACAAAGTATCGCCAGAAGTTACGGCCCACGGGACAACCCCCTGGTCTATCTGTTTTTATCGTGAATATACAACATTAGGATAATACAGTCATGCGTAAAATACAAGACGTTGTTCCATCTTGTTGCACCGTTGGATCTAGCGGTGCTCTGGGCAGGGAGAGCCCGGCTGAGCGTCGAACTGATCTCCGGTCAACTGGCGAAGACCCTGTAAGGGGGAAGAGAGTTTGCAGCTGAAGGAACTGGCCGCAGCCCTCACGGGGGTCATGCTAGCCGAAGGGATTGGAGAGCAAGAGGTAACCGGACTGGCCGCCGACTCGCGTCAGGTCAAACCGGGCGACCTCTTCGTTTGCATAACAGGTGGGCGGGTCGATGCGACCCAGTATGTTGGGGATGCGGTGGCCAAGGGCGCCGCCGCCGTCGTGGCCCAGCGCCCCGTAACCGTGCCGGCCGGCGTTGGCCTGATCGTGGTGGAGGAGGCCCGCCTGGCCCTCTCGGCGCTGGCGGATCGCTTCTACGGGTCGCCCTGGCGGCAACTGAAGAGTGTCGGCATCACAGGCACCAACGGCAAGACGACGACCGCCTTCCTGATCAAGCAGATGGGGATGGCGCTGGACCGCCTGACCGGCGTGATCGGGACGGCGGGCAACTACCTAGGCGACGTGGAGTTGGAGGCCAAGTCTGGCTACACCACGCCGGAGGCGCACAACATCCACCGGGCTCTGGCGGCGATGGTCGCCCGTGGCGGTGAGGCGGTAGCGATGGAGGTCTCCTCCCACGCCCTGGAGCAGCACCGGACCGACCATATCCATTTTGATGTGGCCGTCTTTACGAACCTGACCCATGAGCACTTGGACTACCACAAGACGATGGAGGGGTACTTCGAGGCGAAGGCGAAGCTCTTCCGCTCGTTGCGCCCGGGCGCCGTCGCGGTGATCAACCTGGACGACCCCTGGGGTGAGCGGATGGTCGCCGCCGTCCCGGCTGGGGTGCAGATCCTGACCTACGGCTTCCACGAGAAGGCGGCCGTCCGGGCGGTCGATCTGGCGCTCTCGCCGGTGGGCGCCCGCTACCGGGTGATCTCGCCGGCCGGTGAGGTGGCGGTCGACGCCCCAGGCCTCTTCGGGACCTACAACGTCTCGAACGCCCTAGCGGCCTTGGCGGCCTGCATGGGACTCGGCTGGGGCCTAGCCCGGCCAGCGCAGTCGCTGGCGCAGGCGGTTACGGCGCCCGGCCGCTTTGAGCGGATCGACCTGGGACAAGCCTTCCATGTGATCGTGGATTATGCCCACACGCCGGACGGCTTCGAGAAGCTCCTCTCGGACGTGGTCAAGGTGAAGGAGCCGGGCGCCAAGGTGATCGTGGTCTTCGGCTCGGCGGGCCACCGCGACCAGACCAAGCGCCCGACGATGGGCCAGGTGGCGGGCGACTTTGGCGACATCCTAGTCCTGACCGAGGAGGATCCGCGCACCGAGTCGGCCCTGCAGATCTGCGAGCAGATCGCTGCGGGCGTGCGGCGCCCGGGCGTGAAGGTGGAGATCATCGAGGACCGGGTCGAGGCGATCGACCGGGCGCTCCGCCTGGCGGCCCCGCACGATGTGCTGCTCGTCCTGGGCAAGGGGCGGGAGACCGAGCTTGAGGTCAACCACCCGACCACCTGGATCGACGACGTGACGACGACGATCGACCTGCTGCAGGCACTCCTGGCTGAGCGTGGGGCCGAGGCCCTCTAGCAGAACGGTCAGGTGACAGATGGCGCCCCCGTCCCCGGCATGCGGGGCTGGGGCGCCCCTGCGCGCCGTAGAATCGTACCAAAGTACGATAGCGACTCTCCCGCCCGTACCTGTCCGCTTCCTCGAGCTTCCGGTACGATAGAATCAGAAGTTCGGGATCGAGAGGAGTATGGACAAGATGGAACGCCGTATCGTCGGCTTCGGTTTGATCGCGGCTGGGCTGATCTTCCTGCTGGATCGGATGAGCCTGGTGATGATGGATTTCTCGATCTGGTCGATCGCCTGGGTGCTGCTGGGCGGCTATCTGGTGCAGAAGGCGGTCCGCTGGGGCCGTGTCCGCTGGATTCAGCTCGGGTTTGGTGGCTGGCTGATGGCCGTCGGCCTGATGGATATCCTCTTTGGTATGGGCCTCTCGCCGATCGGCGGCGCGCTCATCCGGGGCGCCTTCTGGCCGGTGATCCTCCTGATGCTCGGCATCACCATCCTGACCGGTGGGATCAAGATCGGGTTTATCAGCGACGGCGAGTGGAGCCACCACACCAGGCGCTGGGGCGCCGTGGGCGACAGCCGGCTCGGCGGTCCGGGCTACGTGATCCAGGAGGATATGCAGATCAGCCACGGCATCGGTGAGACCCGGGTCGACCTGAGCCAGGCCGAGGTGCTGCCGGGTACCTGGAACCTGCAGGTAGAGCAGGGGATCGGCGACTCGACGATCTATCTGCCGGGCAACGTCTCGGTGATCGTGGAGGCGAACGTCGGCCTGGGCGACCTGGAGGTCCTGGGCGAGCGCCGGAGCGGCATCACCCCCTCCCTGAAGCGCCAGTTGATCATGCCGGAGGCGGATGCGACGCTGATTGTAAAGGCTCAGAACGGCCTTGGCCGGCTGCGGATCCTCCAGGCGGCGCCGTTCGGCGATCCCCGCCGGGATGGGCGCATCGTCCGCCCGATCGTCGATCTTGAGATGGAGGGGTAACGGTTGGCGAAACGCCTCTTCGTAGGTTCGGTCGCAATCCTGGCGGGTCTCTTCCTGCTGGCCCGCCAGTTCGGCCTACTGACCAGCCAGATCAACATCGCCTCGCTGGCTATCATGCTGGCGGGGCTCTGGCTCTTTCTCGTCAGCCTGGGTCGGAGAAGGGTGTTCCTCGCCCTCATAGGCGCCTGGGTTGGATCGTTTGGCGGGCTGCGGGCGCTCCATGAGATGGGCTACCTGGTGCCGTCTGAGGCGATCCTGTTCAAGTTGATCCTGCCCGGATTTCTCGTGGGGATAGGCCTGGATCTGCTCTTCAAGCCGCGCCGGGTGCGCGGGAAGGAGTACGCGCGCGGGGTGCTCGGCGATCAGCGGATCGGGCAAGAGCCGTGGCAGCTGACCGGCGACATGTCTATCGAGCATGGGGTCGGCGATCTGAAGCTGGACCTGTCTACGGCCGTGATGGCGCCCGGGGAGTATGAGATCACGGTCAAGCACGGGATGGGGGACTGTGTCATCATCGTCCCGACCGACGTGAGCGTGGCGGTGGAGGGCCGGGTCAAGCTGGGCGACCTCATCCTCTTTGGCGAGCAGCGGGGCGGGACGGGCTCCCACTTAAAGGGCGGCTGGACGAGGCCAGAGAGCCCTGTCCTGCTGAAGATTAAGGCCAAGATGGGGACCGGTGAGTTGCGCGTCTTGGCCGCTGAGCCCCGGCGCCCTGGGGGGTGGATGGGCGAGTGAGACGCTACTCCTTTGGCCTGCAGTGGAAGCTGAGCTTCTGGGTTCTCCTCGCATCGATCGTCGCTGCTGCGGCATCGGTTGGGCTCTATTGGCTGGCGCGTCGCATCCCGGGCTTGACCGAGGGCGACGCGCTCCTCGCGGCGGTGGCGGGGAATCTGCTCTTGCATGTGGTGAGCGTCTACGTAGTGCTCCAACTGGCCCGCTCCCTGAAGCTGCGCCTCTGGGAGGCCGGGGATATGGCCGGGCGCCTAGCGCACGGTGACTTTGGCGCCCGGTTGCCCGCGGGCGAGGCGGACGAGGTGGGCGAACTCTACGACCGGCTGAACCAGATGGGCGAGGCGCTGGCCTCGACGGTCGGTCGCTTAAAGGAGCTTGGTGAGCAGAACCGGGTCCTGGCAGAGGAGGCGCTCTCTGGCGCTGCCCTGGCCGAGCGGGCCCGGTTGGCGCGCGACCTGCATGACGGCGTGAACCAGCTGCTCTTCGTCCAGGCGATGCGAGCGGCGGCCCTGCGCAAGCAGCTCGAGAAGCAGGTCCAGGCTGGGTCGACAGGGCTCGAGCGGCTGATTGCGGATGCGACCACCCTGGAGGAGGGCGCCCGGGAGGCGCATACAGAGGCGCGCTCGCTGATCCTGCAGCTACGCCCGACGGCTCTGGAGCAGCAGGGGCTGGGCCCGGCGCTGGCGGAGTACGCCCAGACGGCGGCCCAGAAGGCCGGTTGGCAGCTCGAACTGCAGATCGACCCAGCGGTCCGCCTCTTCGGCGACTCGGCGGAGGCGCTCTTCCGGGTGGCGCAGGAGGCGCTGAACAACGTGACGAAGCACGCCCAGGCGCAGGGAGTCCTGATCGAACTCCGCCTGGATGGGGATGCGGTCCGGTTGGCGATCCGGGATGACGGGGTCGGCTTCCAGGCAAGCGCCACCCGGCGCCCGACGGCCGTTGGCTTAGTCGGGATGCAGGAGCGGGTGGCTGCGCTGGGCGGTCAACTCCAGCTACGCTCCCGTCAGGGCGGGGGTACCGAGGTCTCGGTCCGGTTGCCGGTGCAGGTAAAGAAGGAGGGGACCGCATGATCCGGGTACTCCTGGTCGATGACCACAAGATGGTCCGTGAGGGCCTGAAGGTCTACCTGACGCTTGAGGATGAGATCGAGGTAGTCGGGGAGGCGAGCGACGGCGGCGAGGGCGCCCGCCT
>DATGYC010000391.1:0-5600 GCA_035298385.1 Symbiobacteriaceae bacterium
GCCAAGACCCAGAGCCAGCCGAACCAGGAGGGGTACCTCCGGGCGCCCCTCCTGGTTCCGACTGCCAAGTGTGCGAACTGTCAAGTCTACCTCTTGGCCCGCGAACGTGGTAGCATCTCCCTATGACCACACGGCCCGCAAGGAGGAAGCGCACGTGTCTCGACTCGATGCCCTGACCCGCGATTTGAACCCGGCCCAGCGGGAGGCGGCGCTTCATCGTGATGGGCCGCTCCTCGTCCTGGCCGGCGCCGGGGCGGGCAAGACTAAGACGGCGATCCACCGCCTGGCCGCCCTCCTGGCCACCGGCATCGCCCCCCACCAGATCCTCTGCATCACCTTCACCAACAAGGCCGCCCGCGAGATGCGCGAGCGCGCCGAGGCGCTCGTCGGGGAGTCCGCCAAAGAGGTGATGATCCGGACCTTCCACTCGGCGGCGATGATCCTGCTGCGGCAGTACGTCGAGCGCTACCCAAAGGCCGGGCGCGACAAGAACTTCGGCATCGCCGACCCGAGCGCCCAGCTCGCCCTGGTGAAAGAGGCGATCGCCGAGCGCAACTTCGACCTGAAGGCGAACAAGCCGGAGTCCTTCCTCTGGCGGATCGGGCGCTTCAAGAACGAGTTGGCCGATCCGGACTCTCTCCTCTACCGTCAGGCGACGAACCCCCTGATGGACTGGCCGCGCGTGCAGGCGCTGATCGCCGACTCCGATCGCTACGTCAACCGGCTGACGGCGGAGATCTGGCGGCGCTACGAGGAGAAACTACGCCAGAACAACCTCTTCGACTTTGATGACCTGATCGGCACCTTCGTCCGGATGCTGACGGACGAGCCCGGCATCCGGGCCGATCTGCAGCACCGCTTCCGCTACATCCAGGTCGACGAGTTCCAGGATACGAACATCGCCCAGTTGCAGATGGTCCGCCAGTTGGCCGGCGAGCGGAACAACGTGATGGCCGTCGGCGACGACGCCCAGTCGATCTACGCCTGGCGCTCGGCCGACATCCGCTGCATCCTGCAGTTCGAGCAGTTCTTCCCGGGCGCCCAAATCGTCAAGCTGGAGCAGAACTACCGCTCCACAGCCACGATCCTGGCCGCGGCCAACCGGGTGATTCAGTTCAACCCAGAGCAGATCCCGAAGGTCCTCTTCTCCGAGAAGGGGGAGGGCTGGCCAATCCAGCTCTATGAGGCTGACTCCGGCGAGGATGAGGCCCGCTATGTGATCACCGAGATCAAGAAGGGGGTCGCGGCGGGGCGCCCCTATAAGCACTACGCCATCCTCTACCGGACCAACGCCCAGGCCCGCCCCTTCGAGGAGCGGCTACGCGAGGAGCAGATCCCTTACCAGGTCGTCGGCGGTCCGACCTTCTACGACCGGAAGGAGGTCCAGGATACCCTGGCCTACCTGAAGCTCCTGGTCAACCCGCGCGACTCGGTCGCCTGTGAGCGGGTGCTAAACGCCCCGAAGCGTGGAATCGGCGAACGGGGCTTCCAGAAGATCCTCGCCCTGGCCGCCCAGCGTGACGCCAGCCTGATCGATGCGCTGGCGATGGCCGCTGATGAGGGCGTCGTCGTGGAGAACGGCGCACGGGGCGCCCTAGATCTCTACCACCTCTACAAGGAGGCCCGCCAGCTGCGCCAGGCCGGCAAGGACTGGCAGGCCGTCGACCTCTTGGTCCAGGGCTCTGGCCTCATGCGCCATCTGGAGGCGGAGGATAAGTCGAAGGAGGAGCGCCGAGCAGACAACGTTCGCGCCGTGCTGACCGGGATGCACGAGTGGGGGCGCCGCTGGAAGAAGGAGGACCTGGCCGGGTACCTGGACAGGCTCTCCCTTCAGGACAGCCAGGACGACGCCACCGGGGATGACGTGGTCCGCCTGCAGACGATCCACTCATCGAAGGGGCTCGAGTACCCGGTCGTCTTCGTGGTGGGGCTCGAGCACGGCCTCCTGCCCAACCGGCGGGCGCTGGATGAGGGCGCGATCAGCGAGGAGCGCCGCCTTGCCTACGTGGCGATCACCCGGGCGCGGGAGCTCCTCTACCTGACCAACGCCAAGATTCGGGCGAGCGGGTCGAACTTCTCGATCACCACGCCCTCGGTCTTCCTCTCGGAAGCACTACACGGCGTCTCGCCACCCCTGCCCGAGTAGAACCAAGCACGGGGTATGTGGCGTCAAATGGACGAGTATCCATTCCTGTGGTAGACTTGCCCCAGCATCTGGCGACTAGGAGGGCGTTCCGTTTGTCCGTAATCCACGCGATCATCCTTGGCATTGTGCAGGGATTAGGCGAGTTCCTGCCCATCTCTTCGTCCGCACACCTGGTCCTTGTTCCGTGGTTGCTCGGCTGGCAAGAGCATACGCTCGCCTTCGATGTGGCGCTGCACATGGGCACCCTGGTCGCCGTTACGATCTACTTCTGGCGGGACCTGCTGGACCTGCTCCGGGCTGGTCTGACCGAGGGCACCAAGACGCCAATGGGCAAGATGGCCTGGGGCATCGTACTCGGCTCGATCCCTGGTGGTATCGTCGGGCTTGCCCTGGAGAACTGGATTGAGCATACCATCCGTGGTAAGGTTCTCTGGATCGCCCTGCCCCTGGCTGTCATGGGCATTGTGCTCTGGCTGGTCGACAAGCGGGCGCCCAGGGGGCGCAGCCTGGCGGATATCCGGGTGATGGATGTCGTCTGGATGGGCGTCGGTCAGGCCTTTGCGATCATCCCGGGCTTCTCCCGTTCCGGCTCGACGATGCTGACGGGGCGCCTAGTCGGCCTGGACCGGACCGCGTCGGCCAAGGCCTCCTTCCTGCTTGGCTGGCCCCTGATTCTAGCGGCTGGCGTCTTGGCACTGAAGGATATCCCGGCCAGTGCGATGGACCTCGCCTTCTGGCTCGGCATCGCCGCCTCGGCCGTCACGGGCTATGCTGTGATCGCCTTCCTGATGGAGTACCTGCGGAAGGGGACCTTCGCCATCTTCGCCATCTATCGACTGGCGATTACTGCGCTTGTCGTCCTTGTCTACCTCATCCGCTAAGTTTCCGCCCCTGGCTCGGCAGGTGGCGGTCTGTCGCCTGGCGAACGATTACGCCAGAATCCATTCGAGAAGGGATGAGAGCTATGTCGAAGGTGACCATCTACACCTCACCCACCTGACAGCCCTGCAAGCTGGTGAAGGAGTACCTTAACCAGAACGGCGTCGAGTTCGACGCCAAGGACGTGGTGGAGAATCCGGAGAACCTGCAGGAGATGCTTGAGAAGACGGGCGGTCTGCGCGGTGTTCCGGTCATCCTGGTTGGGAACGACGTGATCCGGGGCTTCAATCGGGACCTCTTGAAGGCCCGGCTGGGCCTTCCGTCATAGCTGAAACGCGAAAGGCACCGCTCCCGCAGGGGAGTCGGTGCCTTTTGGCTTGCGGAGGGTTTGGGTTAGCGAACCAACTGGGCGGCCTCGTTGAAGTAGAGCCGGTAGGCGAGTAACCCCAGGATGATCGCCGCCACCGCTGCCGTCGAGGTCAGGGCGTACATGATCAATATCTGATACTTGACCGCCTCGACTGGGGACTGGCCGGCGAGGATCTGACCGGTCATCGTGCCTGGAAGCTGGACCAGGCCCACCGTCTTCAGGATGTCCACATGCGGGATCATCGCCGCACGGACGGCGGACCGGAGCACCTGGGCCGTCGCCTGCCGGGGCGTCGCCCCGAGGGCGAGCAGGAGTTCCACCTCGCCCCGCCGGGCTGACATCTCGCCCTCTAGCCGGTTCAGCAGGGCGGAGCAGGTCGTCATCGCTGCGCCGGTCATCATGCCGACAAAGGGCAGAATGAAGCGGACCTGGATGGGGATGATCTGAAGCAGGAGCATCAGCCCGACGGTCAGGAGCGCCCCGACGCCGATCGCTACGCCGACCCGCCAGCGGATACCGGGGAGCCCGGGCGCCCGCTTGGCGGCCGAGAAGGTCGCGACCGTGATCATCACCGCCAGGACCGGCAGCATAGCGAGCAGATTGTTGGCGCCCAAGAGCCAGGCGAGGACGTACCCGATCGCAAAGAGCTGAAGCCCGGCCCGAACGGTGCCGACGAGGAGGTCCTTCGCCAGCCCGAGCCGCTGCCAGACGGAGACCACCCCAGCGATGCCGACAAAGAGGAGCGTAAAGAGAAGGGTGGAGGTGCTCATACGAGGGCCACCTCCCGAAGGCGCCCGGCCTCCAGCCGGAGGACGCGGTCGGCCATCCGCTCAACCTGCTCGGGCGAGTGGGAGATCATAATGATGGGACGCCCCCAGCCCCGCACGACCGCCTCGATCAGCCGGGTCGACTCCGGATCCAGGGAGGCGGTCACCTCGTCCAGCAGCAGGACCTCCGGCTCGGTGGCGAGGGTACGGGCCAGGGCGAGTCGCTGCCGCTCCCCGCCGGAGAGGGCGGCGGCATCCTTGGCGAGGTAGCTCGACGGCAGGCCGACCCGCTCGAGATGGGCGCCCGGGTCGTCGAGCAGACCGATCGTTTGCGGTGACTTGAGGGCTGCGAGCTTCAGGCTGAACCCCGGCCGCATCGCTGCCTGGGCCCGCAGGGCGAGTCCGGCCTCCAGGTTCTCCTGGACCGTCCCCGGCAGCATCACCGGGCTCTGCAGGACTAGGGCGACCCGGCGGCGCAGTTCGGTCGGGGGGAGTGAACGCAGGTCCTGGCCCCGGTACTGGAGCGAGCCGCGGGTCGGCTCCTCGAGCCGGTTCAGGAGGCGGAGAAGGGTCGACTTGCCCGCTCCACTTGGGCCGACCAGGCAGGTGATCCCGCTCTCGGGGATGGCGCCGGTTAGGTCGGCTAGGATTGGTCGGGGCGCCCCGTCCGGTCCCGTCCGGTCCAGCCCGACGTGATTCAGGGTAAAGAGCATCTGTGCTACTCCGTAAAGAATCAGGATAGAAAGGCAAGAGCCGGAGGGGAAGCCCCTCCGGCTGGTCTGCTACTCTGCGGCCGCCTCGGCCGGCTCTTCGGCCTTGGGGGTATGGAGCTCGGGGTTAAAGAGGACCCCGGTGCCCTTCGCCCAGGACTCCCAGTCGGCCCGGGAGTCGAAACGAGCGAAGCCATAGTGCTTCTGGTAGTAGGTCGAGGAGAAGAGCACGTCTAGCTGCTCCAGCGGCAGCCCAATCTTCGCCGCCATCTCCGTCCCGGTCACGGGCTCGTTCTGAAGCTCCAGCGCATCAGAGAGCACCTTCCAGATCATCAGGGCGAGCGTGCTGGTGGTACCGGTCCGCAACACCCGCGAGGTGCTGTAGTACTTCTCGGCCATGCTTTTCCCTCCGCATATCAAACACTTTTGGGCCGCGGTCCTCACGGATCGCGGCGCTAGCCCTTTACACTTCGCCGCTAAGGGGATAGTTTCCTCCTACGGCGGGCATTTTTATGCATCCGTCCCTCGGGCCAGACCAATTTTGTTTGCTCACCGAGGGCGCCAGCGATCGCTGCATGCCCGACATCCGTCGGATGCGGGTCGCCGATCGCACAGAACCAGGTCCAGTTGCACTCCTGTCCCGCGAAGAGCGCGGAGAGTTCGGCCACACCGGTAACACCGTACCGATCGAGGATGGCCTGGTTCAGAATGATCTCGTTCAGCGCCCC
>DATGYC010000392.1:0-8157 GCA_035298385.1 Symbiobacteriaceae bacterium
GGATGGCGGCAAGGGGCTCGATGGGGTCGTCGCCAAGGGCGAGGGCTACTTCAACCCGTTCGTGGATGCGCTACAGGCCGCGTTGAAGGAGGTGTAGACGATGCTGATCAAACCTTACGGCGACACGACCAATGACGGTGCCGTTCAACTCTCCTTCACCCTGCCGGTCAAGGGGGGCGGCGTCGCCCGCGAGGCGGCCAAGCGCCTCTGCGAGCAGATGAATCTAGAGAACGCCCAGATCGTCTACATGAAGGATCTGGGCGGCGGCTACACCTTCTTCAACGTCTACGCAAAGGTGAAGGAGGCGATCGACATCGCCGGCATTGATGTGCCGGAGGCGAAGATCCCCACCTGGGACCGTGAGACCATCAATGAGATCGCCGCTGCCAAGCTGGGGCGCCGTATCACGGTTGTGGGCGCCTGTACGGGCACGGATGCCCACACGGTAGGCCTGGATGCCATTCTGAACATGAAGGGCTTCCACGGCGACTTTGGCCTGGAGCGGTACGCTGCCTACAACGTCTTCAACCTGGGCGCCCAGGTGCCTAACGAGGTCCTGATCGCCAAGGCCCGGGAAGTGAAGGCAGATGCGATCCTCGTCAGCCAGATCGTCACCCAGAAGAACATCCATCTACAGAACCTGACCAGTCTGGTCGATCTGCTGGAGGCGGAGGGGATCCGTGACCAGGTCATCCTGATCTGCGGTGGCCCGCGCCTGACCCACGAACTGGCGGTGGAGCTTGGCTTTGATGCCGGCTTTGGCCCTGGGACCGTCCCTTCCGAGGTCGCGGCCTACGTCCTAAATGAACTGCTCCAGCGACAAGGAATTCCTGCGTTGTGATCTAGCGGGAATTTTGACAATTTTTGTAGAAGATGGCACTCCGAAACGGGGGTGCCATCTTTGGCTTGGATCGGGAAGCGTGAGCAGATCCTGGTCGGGTTCTTGTTCGTGCTATTGCTGGTTACGGCGACCGCTGGTCGGTTAGCCGCGGCCGGAGATGGGCAGTATTGGTTAGCCAGCCCGCCAGTGGGCATGGTATCCGTAGCTGGCGCGGTAGAACCAGAGGGCCCATCACAACCGACGGTGAATCAGGTACATGTTGCCATGCAGCGGCGTATCACGGGGTTTGAGTTGGCGACCATCCAGTCCAACTTGGAACTTGTCGGGCTACGGCAGCAACTTCTCACCCTGCGGGGGCAAGTGGGTGAGTCCAACGCCAAGTTGCGCGTGACCCAGCAGGATTTGGAATCCGCACAAGACCAGTTGATGAATGAGCGGTCTATGCGCGAGAATCTAAGCCGTGAGCTGACCCAAGCTTATCGGCATGTGCAGGTTCTAAGCGAGCAATTGCGACATACAGAGTCGCAAGTCGTGCTCCTGAAGACGCAGCTCGCCCAACCTGCTCAGGCCGAGGCTCCACTGATCGATGCGAAACCGGGTAGTATGGGGCAACCGTAGCAGGGGTCAACGCGTCTGCATAGCTTGAGACCGTCGCAGGGAACTGCTCGCATAATCTTTACAGAATCTTTACCCGCCAGAGACCGAACTTCTCGTCGCTAAAGTGCGTCTATACGGGTAAAAAAGCGGTTATGCACCAACGCACCCCAAAAAAGTCGCCGGAACCAGAAGAAACCTGTCCAATTTGGCAGGAGTCCCCCGCACTTGGTCGAATTGGCTTTTCCGGCTTTGGCTATTCTTGTGCAGATGAGTTCACATGGGGTTTACTTGCAGGAGCAACGGGAGCGTGATGAACAAAGTGGGTATTCCGCACGAGATGCGACCGGATATGGCCGTGACGGATCTGGCCTATGCGATTCTGAAGAAGGGCGGCAAGGCCATGCACTTTAAGGACTTGATCAGCGGTGTCATGACCGTCAAGTCCTTGAACCAGGCCAACTCCGGCAAGTTGATCGCCCAGATGCACACGGAGATCAACCTGGATTCCCGCTTTGTCCACCAGGGCGGCGGTGAGTGGGGTCTCCGTGAGTGGCAGAAGGGTAAGGTCGTCCGCATTGCCACTCCCTCAGGCCGCGAGGATGAGGACGAGGAGTTCATGGACGACGATGATCGCGAGGAAGAGGCCGACGAGTCTGATGATGACGGCTTCGAGGAAGATGAGTACGAGGAAGAGAAGGAACCGGAAGACGAGTAGGTCGACCGGGCAAGCTAGGATGGAGGGGGCGCCCTGCTCTCTCCGTCCTTTTCTGTTGTTCCGCCCCTACGTTGGGTAACCTCCTCCGGAGCTAAATCGCAAACTCCTCGGAGGTTACCCCACGTTGTTGGCTTGACATGCCAAAACGGGCATGGATAAAATGGACAGGTTGGTATAATGTGCGGCTTTGGAAGGCCAGAAAACCCAGGGAGGGCACGTGGATGGCCAAGTTTATCTTTATCACGGGTGGCGTTGTCTCCGGGCTAGGTAAGGGCATAACGGCGGCGTCCCTTGGCCGGCTTATCAAGAGCCGCGGCTATCGGGTCACCGCCCTTAAATTTGACCCCTACCTGAATGTGGACCCGGGCACGATGAACCCCATCCAGCATGGTGAGGTTTTCGTCACCGAGGACGGCGCTGAGTGCGATCTGGACCTGGGCCACTATGAGCGGTTTATGGACGTGAACCTTGGCCGAGGCAATAACGTCACGACCGGCAAGATCTACTCCTCGGTCATTGCCAAGGAGCGCCGCGGTGATTATCTGGGCGGCACCGTTCAGGTGATCCCCCACATCACCAACGAGATCAAGCTGAACATCACCCGGGTGGCTGATGACCACCAGGCTGACGTCGTCATGATTGAGATTGGTGGTACCGTAGGCGACATCGAGTCGCTGCCGTTCCTGGAGGCGATCCGGCAGTTCAAGCATGAGGTGCCGGGCAAGAATGACTGCCTCTTCGTCCACGTCACGCTGGTGCCGTACATCGCGGCCTCCGGTGAGATGAAGACGAAGCCGACGCAGCACTCGGTCGCCGAGCTCCGCTCGATCGGCATCCAGCCGGACGTGATCGTCTGCCGTTCGGAGCACGAGATCCCCAAGGAGCTGCGCGAGAAGATCGCCCTCTTCTGCGACGTCGATGGCGACGCGGTCATCCCGAACCAGGATCTCGACTCCCTCTACAAGGTGCCGCTGGTGATGGAGGAGGAAGGCCTGGCCGAGTACGCCTGCCGTCACCTGGGCCTGGATGAGCAGAAGCCGGACCTGACCGAGTGGGCAGGCCTGGTCGAGAGGGCGCTGCACCCGAAGCACAAGGTGACGATCGCCATGGTCGGCAAGTATGTCGCCCTGGAGGACGCCTACCTCTCCGTGGTCGAGTCCCTCAATCACGCCGGCATCCACAACGATGCTCGGGTGGAGATCCGTTGGGTCGACTCTGAGAAGCTGGAGAACGGCGAGGCTGCCGAGAACCTGGACAAGTACCTCTCGGACGTGGATGGCATCCTTGTGCCGGGCGGCTTCGGCTACCGTGGCATTGAGGGCAAGATCAACGGCATCCGCTACGCCCGTGAGAACAAGGTGCCGTTCTACGGCATCTGCCTAGGCATGCAGTGCGCCGTGATCGAGACGCTGCGCAACCAGTGCGGCATCCAGAAGGCGAACTCGACCGAGTTCATCCCGGACACCCAGGAGCCGGCGATCGATATGATGGCCGCGCAGAAGGAGATTGTGAACCTTGGCGGCACGATGCGCCTGGGCGCCTTCCCCTGCCACCTCGAGCCTGGCTCGAAGGTCCACGCTGCCTATGGCGCGGAGATGATTCAGGAGCGCCACCGCCACCGCTACGAGGTGAACAACGTCTACGTCGAAAAGATGAAGGCGGCGGGCCTCAAGCCGGTTGGCCTGTGGCGTGAGGGCAACCTGGTGGAGGTCGTGGAGCTGGAGAACCACCCGTGGTTCGTCGGCGTCCAGTACCACCCGGAGTTCAAGTCCCGCCCGAACCGGCCGCATCCGCTCTTCCGTGACTTCGTGAAGGCGGCGCTGGATCGTAAGCTGGGCCGTTAGTCGATAAGGAGCCACCGAGTCTACTACGTAGTAGATGTCGGTGGCTCTTTTGTATCCAAGATGGAACCAGCCCCTTGGGGCCATTTTATGTCTCCTCCGTATACTGGGTATATGGGGGGAGAAGGACTATGCCGGTCGTACCTGCAATGGTCGAGGGGCTGGAGCCGGACCGCCTGATCGTCCGCTGGGCGAAAGGGGCGCCCGTCCAGGACGTGGAGGGCTTTCTGACCCACCTGCTGGCGCTGGACGGCCTGGGCGAGGCCCGACTCGGGCTTCTCAGTCCGTCCCTGGACGCCGAACTGGAAGAGGGTGCGTGCAGCCTCATTCCAGGCCAAGATCTCTGGTCCATGTGCCTGGCGGAGGAGATGGCGATCCGGCTGGCACGGGCCCAGGGGGGCGAGATTCGGGACGGGCGGGGGCGCCCCCTGGCGGCGGCCGAGACGGAGGAGTCCCAGCCCTGGCTAGCGCTGGAGGCTGTCGGACTACCTTCGCTCTTCCGGCCGCGCCCGCCCGATTCGCCCGATCTCTTTTCACACCCGTTGATTCCGCTGGACGATTGCAAGATTGCAGGGATCTCCTTCAACCAGGATCTGGATTGTGTCCTGGACCTTTACTTTGATTATGGTGCGCGGCCCTGCGCCTTCCTGACGGAGGAGGGGGAGGAGCCGGTTCTGTTATACCGCCCGATGTACCGGTATCGCCAAGCGATCCTGGGCATGGACCAGGTACTTCGCCTGACGGTCAAGGGGCCGCCAGAAAGTCGTGTCTACGGGGCACTGGATGCCACCGGCTACAAGGTGGACGGCCAGCGCCTCGGGAAGGACGGGGTCTGGACCTTCAAGGCACAAGAGGGTGCCTTTCAACTGCGTGTACGCCTAGCTGACGCCTACCTAACGCGCTCGGTGCCCCTCTGGTACAGGACCGACCACCTCTTCCTGAGCATGCCAACGACCCGGACCTGGACGCTGGAGGAGTTGATCCCGCGCAAGGAGCAGCATTGGGATATCGTTGATGCGGTCTGGGAGCAGGACTGGTTCGTGCCCGCCAATCCGGATGGCACACTCAACCCGTTTGGCCGCATCTACAAGGCAGAGTTGACGGTACCACTCCTGGATATGCCGCGCCTTCGACCGAAGGAATAATGCATCTCATACCGTCTGGACCGAACTTTTCTCCCTGTCTATCCGTATTAGGGGTGAAGGGTTTATGTCAGGACGGAGGGAGAGCATGGCGGGTCCAGCGGAGTACCGGGTCCTCCGGCAGACCCACTGGGGGGAGCAGACGGTCTACATGGTCCTGCACCTCCAGCAGAGTGAGACGTTTCATGTGATTGATGAACCGGTCGGGTGGCCGGCCCTGGGGCTGGACCATCCGGCCTTGCCGCGCGTCTCTGTCCGGCATGAAGGGAACGGCATCAGGCAGACGTGGCTACCGCTTCTCACGGGGGATCGGCTCACGGAGCGACGCACGCAGGGCGGCTTGACCGGTAGCGAGATCGCGGGCGCCCTAGAGGCGGTGGCCGCTGCCCTGCAGCATCTGGCTGCCCATCGGCCCGAGGGCGTGCCTGCTGTGGTCGATCCGGACTGCATCTGCCGGGCGCCCTCCGGTGAGTGGGTGGTCGACTACGCCATGCTGGCCCACAACCCGGAGGTCCGGCGGAGTCGCCAGCCCGCTGGGGTCTACGCGGTTGGGCTGCTCTTCTTCTGGCTGGTGACAGGGGAGTTCCCGCGGCTGGGGCGCCCGGCCCTGACGGGGCGCTTCCCGCCCCTTTCGACCACGCTCCTGCTACCGCTGGTGAAGGCGATCAACGAGTCCTACCCGGGTCTGCCGGAACTGCAGCAGGCGCTGGTCGCCTGCCGGCGGGCGGGGGGCTTCGACCGACTGGCTGAGTATCTGAGCCGACCGGTGACGACGGTCCGGCACTTCGGCGGTCGGCGGGAGCGGGGTGCGGAGGGGAGCGTATCGAGCACGAGCGCCGATGTGACGCCGGGTGCCGCGTCCGGCACTCGCTTGGCCGAAACACCGGATACCACCGGGAGTGCTCCGTCCGGTCCCAAGCCGACGCTCGACCGGCCTTGGACCGCCCACGATCCCAAGCTGGCCACCGAGACGCTGGTCGGGCTGGCCGGGCGCCCCCTAGCCGCGCCGCCGCCCGAGATCCCCCTGCGGGACCCCTCCTGGGCGCCCGCTCCCTGGCAGGTGGGCGACCTGCCCCGGCGCCCAGCCGCCCGTCGCATACGCGAGGCTGAACCCGGCCTCTCCTGGGTTCGGCCAGCCTTGGTCGGTACGGGCGGGGCAGCCATCCTCCTGCTGGCCACCCTGGCCGTGGTGCGTCCCTGGCAGATGCCCGCCCGACTCCCGGAGACGAGTCCGGCTAACCCGGCGCCCAGCGCCGACAGGCCCATGGGCCCCTCCCCCCGGCAGGGGGATGCCGCCCGGCTCTCGCCCTGGGCAGAGGATCGCCTGCAGAAGCGCTGGTCTCGGCTGCAGGATGGGGCTGGGGTGCCCGGAGACGTCGCCCAACCTGGGCCAGGGGCGCCCGGCAGCCCGGTTACAAGCCCGCCTGCCGCCCTGCCACCGCTCCCGGCGGCGCCCGAACCGGAGCCGGGCTCCTTGGACGAACGGGATCGCCAGATGGGTGGACAGCCCTTCCTGATCTACATCAACGGCGCAGAGGTGGGGTGGGCCTGGCTCATCCCGGCGAATGGACCTTGGATCTCGTTTGGCACCTTCAACAACCTCTTCCACCGGCAACTCTACTGGGTGCCGTTGCCCGAAAAGCGGTACCGCCTCCTGAACTCCACATGGTCGGTCGAGACTGCCGATGCACGAGAGTTGCAGACCAACCAACTCTGGCTACGCTTGACCCCGGAGCTCCAGCGCTCCCTGGGCGTCAGCCTCACGCAGACCAAAGAGGGCCGTATGTTCTTCCAGCACTAAGTTTTCTTTGACGTGGGATTGACAGGAGGATATACAATAGTAGAAGGGTTTCTACATGGAGAGGGGCAGCGAAGCCCGATGAAGGAGTACATCTTCCGGGATCCCGTGCACGGCAACGTCGCCGTAACGGACGAGACTGTCATGGGGCTGATCCAAAGCCCAGAGTTCCAGCGTCTCCGCCGCGTCCGTCAGTTGGGCACCTCGTTCATCTCATACCCGGGGGCCGAGCATACCCGGTTCGCCCACTCCCTGGGCGTCTACCACCTGATGGTGCTGGTGCTCAAGTACCTGAACGACCACCAGATCGTTGAGGTGACCCAGGAGCAGATGACCCTGGGCGCCTGTGCCGCCCTGCTGCATGACGTGGGCCACGGTCCCTTCTCACACCTCTTTGAGAAGCTGACTGGTCTGCACCATGAGCGCTGGACGGAGCGGATTATCACCGCACCGGAGACCGAGGTCAACCGGGTGCTGACCGCCCGCGACCCCGCCCTGCCGGGCCAGATCGCTGCGATGATCCGCGGTGACTACCAGGGCGCCCCCTTCTTAAAGGAGTTACTCTCCAGCCAGATGGATGTAGACCGGATGGACTACCTGCTGCGTGACTCCCGCATGTGCGGCGTCACCTATGGTCAGTTCGACCTGGACCGGCTGGTGCAGACCCTGACCGTCACGGACGGGCACATTGCCCTCTCGCCCAAGGGGTTGACCTCCGTCGAGGAGTTCATCCTGGCGCGTTACTTTATGTACTGGAACGTCTACTTCCATAAGGCGACCCGTTCGATCGAGCTTGTGCTCGAGCGGATGATCCGGCGGGCGATGGAACTGCTGCAGGAGGGCTACCCGTTGCCGGTGCCGGCCGCCCTGGTACCAGTTCTGACCAAGCAGGAGCTGAGCCTGGAGCAGTACCTGGAGCTGGACGAGACCGACGTGCTCTATGCGATCAAGTCCTGGCGGCAGGTACAGGACCCGATCCTGCGTGACCTAGCCGATCGCTTTATCAACCGGCGACTCTTCACGGGCCTGCGGATCGAGGGGGCGCCCACGCCCGAGCAACAGGCGGCCGTGGCAGCACTCCTGACCGACCGGGGCTTCGACCCGGCCTACTACATGGGCATCGACAAGACGGGATCGGTCGCCTACAAGTACTACGTCCCCTCCAATGACGTGGGCGGCCCCCGGCCGATCTACGTCCAGGCCGACTGGAAGCCGGGCGCCCC
>DATGYC010000393.1:0-2852 GCA_035298385.1 Symbiobacteriaceae bacterium
GGGGCTGCGTCCTACCCGCGCTTACGCGCCTACTTGGACTTGCACCGTGGCGGAGATTGCTCGTCTCATCCGACCGTCACCGATCGGCTTGCGTTTCTATAGCTCTTTACAGGTACAGGCGCCTCGGAGACCGAGGTAGCGTTCCCCATCGTCGGCTTCCACCGCCCGGGCTTGCGCCCGGCGCCATCAATCCGCCGGCTACGGGCCCTGCAAACGTCCCTTTTGGGAACTCGGGCTTCACCGGTAGCGGTGCCAGGAAGTTCCTCACCACAGCGTGCGGGTCCAAACGTCCCGAAGGACTCCCCGGATCTGCAGCGCGACCATCTACCGAACTCTCACAAGGGATGAGTATACCGGAGATTGGCCCGCCCGTCCACCGCCAACCGTTTCAATGCGTGGCGGCGCCCTGGAAGTACCGTTCAATATGGCCTTCCAGCGCTGCCAGCGCCTCGGGCGAACTGATCACTTGACGGGCCGAATTGAGCAGCATGGTGTAGCAGGCGTCGATCGCGGCCTGCAGCGCCGGATGCTCCTGGCTCCGGTGCAGGAGCGGGTCCGGCTCCTCGGCCGTCCCAATCCAGACGCGAGAGCGGTAGATGGAGGGGGCGAGGCCGCGCCGTGGGCGCCCGCCGGGGTAGTCCTGCAGTACCATCACCTGAACCTCGAAGCCGTTGGGGAGCTCGTGGTAGGCCTCATAGACCTTAGCTTCATCCATCTTTATTTCATCCCCCTTCACTCTTCAATACGAGTGCAGGGGGAGAAAAGTTCGGTATCTTTCTCGCTAATGTGTAGATCTTTTGTGGGGCTGGACCTTTGGGAGAATCAACCAGTTTGGTTGAGGGATCCTACCGGGGCGCCCCCCGGCTATCCTCCCGGCGCCCTGCCGCCACCACCGCCCCCGGCGAGACCTCCGTCAACTGGTCGACCAGGAACCGCCACAGCGCCTTCAGAATCCCCGTCAGGGGCATCGCCAGGATCATCCCCGGTACCCCGCCCACGTACCCGCCCACCAGGATCGCCGCAATGATCACCAGCGGGTGGATCCCCAGCGAGTGGCCCATGATGTTCGGCGAGATCAGGTTCCCCTCCAGCTGCTGGATGATCACATAGGCGATCAAGACCTGAACCGCCTTCCCCCCGGAGACCGAGAGGCCCACAATCAACGCCGGCACCGCCCCGAGCACCGGCCCGATGTACGGGATGAACTCCGTCAGCCCCGCCCAGAACCCAAGGAGCAGCGGATAGGGCAGCCCCAGGATGTAGCACGCGAAGGTCGAGAGCGCGCCGATGATCACGAGCATCACCAGCATCCCCCGCAGCCAGCCCGAGAGGACCCCGTCGATCTGCCGGAGCAGCGCCAGGATCTCCTGCCGGTATCGCCGGGGGAGCGCACGCACGAAGTGCGTCTTAAAGCCGCCCATATCCCGCAAAAGGTAGAAGGCGATGAAGGGCGCCAAGATCAGGGCGCCCGCCACCTCGATCAGTTGCATCAGCGTCCCGGTCGCTAGGAGGCCCATCACCTGATCGGCCAGACCCGTCGCCGCACTGTGGATGGCGGCGTCGATCTGGTCCCGCAGCGGCGTGGGCAGTCCCAGCCGCTGGACGCGCTGTTCAACGCTACCCACGAAGGACTGGACCTGCACGGCATAGGCCGGCAGGGCGCCCAGGAAGGCCCTGGACTGCGCCAAGAGCCGGGGCAACAGCTTCAGGACGGCGAAGCTGATCAGCAGCAGGAAGCCAAGGTAGACCATCAGAATCGCCCAAGGGGTGCGCAGCCCTCGCTCCTCCAGCCGGTGGACGAGCGGGGCGATCAGGTACGCAAGCACCAGGGCGATAAAGAAGGGCGCCAGCACAGGCCGGACGTGCCAGAGTCCCCAGAGGGAGCCCAGGACCGTCAGACCAAGTACTAGCGCCGCGGCGATTCGCCGCCAGTTTAGGTTCCGCATGGAGCCTTAGGCCATCTCCGCCGCATCTTCAACGGCCTCCATCACGCTTTCGGCGACGTTAGAGGCGACATCGGTCGCGACGGTGACGACCTGGTTAGCGCTCCGGTTCATCATCGATCGGGCCTGATCAGCCAGTCGACCGGCCTGGATGACGATCACCTTCCGGTTCTGCTCCTGAGAGGCCAGGACGACCAGAGCACCCAGGGCCACACCGGCGAAGAGTCCGGCTACGAATGCACCTCGCATGCGGTCACTCCCCTTCTGTATCGGACCTAGATCGGTTGTGGGGCTTCGGGGCCTGCTTGGGCCGTGGCAACGATCAGTTCTCCATCAGCATCGAGATGGAAGACCCGAAGGCCTCCACGGCCGACATTGAACTCGACGCAGCAGTCCCAGCAGTAGTATTGGTCAGTACCAACCCGGCCAATACTCCGGCCGGTGCAGTTTGGGCAGCGCACCCTACGAGACACCTCCAGGATCATCCTTCGAATCAAGCGCCGGAAAACAGATCAGGTCATCCCAGATCGCCAAGGGTCCGTCGACGGCGACGATGCCCTTGCCCTGGAAGAGGTCATCGACCAGGCCATGCGAGAGCTGCAGGGCGATCACTCGACCGGTGATGGGGTCGAAGTGGATATCATCAAGGAAGCCTGCCTCGCAGCGATCTGGGCCGAGGACCGGGCGCCCGCGCAGCTCCATCGCCGCGATCGGGCCCTCGGTCACCTCCACGTACTCCGCCTGGGCGACCAGGTGGGTGGGCCGGAGCGCCTGAATCGCCTCCCAGGCGAGGACCCGGTGGGGCCGGCGCCGGAAGTAGCCCGCCCGCGTCAGGCTGAAGCCGACGATCCGGGTCAGGTCTGGCGCGAGGAGCGCATCCTGCAGGGTGCCGATCGTTCGCATCGTGGG
>DATGYC010000394.1:0-22754 GCA_035298385.1 Symbiobacteriaceae bacterium
GCTGCAACGAAATCTGCTGCAAGATGGCCGCACAGAGCGTCGACGCGTAGAAATGTCAGGAAAAGACCCGGCCAGCCATGCTGACCGGGTCTTTCGCAGCGTTTACTTCCGCTGCTTATGTGTGCCCGAAAGGGCGGTGGGAACGACGCAGTTCGGATTGACCCATGTAAACGGCGCCGGCAGGCGCTTCATTTGGCGTTGGACGGATCGTGGCGCAGCCGGAGCTGGTCGGTGACCTGTTTCGTCCTGCACGAAGACCGATTCCATAATCCGGGCGGGCGCCTCCTCCGGCACAGGCTCCGAGGCTAGGGCGGGCGCCTCCTCCGGCACAGGCACATCAGCCAGGGCGGGCGCCTCCTCCGGCAAAGGCACATCAGCCAGGGCGGGCGCCGCATCCAGCACAGACTCCGTCTCCCAGGCAGGTGGTTCATCCAGCAAGGGCTCCGTTGCCCAGGTGGGTGTCTCATCCGGCGAAGGCTCCGCAGCCAAGGCGGGTACCTCATCCGGCACAGGCTCCGTCTCCCAGGCGGGCGGCTCATCCAGCATGGGCTCCGCACTTGCGGCGATGACCACCTCTGGCTGGACCTCCCGCCACACAGGCTCCAGCGGTCGATACGGCGTCGGCTTTGGCCAACGCACCTCGACTGGCGTCAGCACGTTGACCGAGACGAAGAGTACACTCTCATCCAGTACTTGTGTGATCAGCCCATCTTGTGACAGAGCTACCGGCCTCGACTGTTCGCCGGAGACGTACGCATCCACTAGGGAGACCCTCATGCCGGGGTCGGCTCTCGGCGCTCTAATCAAGGTCACAAAGCCGTAGTCCACCACCGCCATGCGAACGGTACCTGCGGCTGCCGCCACAAGGCCCTTGCAGGCGGAGACTGTACCGGGAGCGGGGGGAACATCCCCGCTGTCCCGGGTGACAAAGAGGCACCGTGCCCGTAGCCTCCCGTTGAGGATCACTTTGTCCGGTGCCACATCAGCCTTGTCAACCAGCACGGTCTTTCGCCACTCCAAGACCTCCAGGGCCGGCTCCGGCAGGGTCAGCCGTATGCAGACCAGCGGTTCGGCGAACCCCCAAGCGGCAACCAGCGGCACGGCTGCAATCATCAGGGAGACCTCCACAAAGCGTAAGTAGGCCCTCGGGGCCGTGAAGGCGCCCGAGGGAAGATCTAGCGTTTCAGGAGACTAGATCATGGGCTGGGCTGCAGCAGGCGTGATCTGAATCTGGTTGTCCGAAGCGCCTGCGGAGGGCGCACTTTGCAGCGGGATGGTCGACGGGATGCCGGGGTTGATGACGCCCGGGAAGATGAGTGTCGGGCCAATCCAGGTGCCGGGGAGCAGACCGGGCCGGGCGGACGGAATCGTCCCGTTGCCACCAGGGAAGAAGCCGGTTGACCGGCGGTCGCCACAGAGCAGTTCCGCCGAGGTCGGGATCGGGGTGGGGGGCGTGCCGGCGGGGAAGACGCGGGTGGCCGCATCCCGGATGACCTTGACGCAGAGGAAGACGATCGACTTGTCGATCAGGTTCGTGAAGCCGCCCGTGGCCAAAATACCGGCTGCCTCTTCCTTCTCGCCCTCGACGAAGGCCTCCAGAACGATGCACGTATCACCGGGCTCGGCGCCAGCCACGGGGATCATCGCCGTGAATGCAATATCGACGTCCTGGGCAACGAGGGCACCGGTGATGGTACCAACGACGCCGCCACAGCCCTGAACGGAGCCTGGCTGCGGGAAACCGGTGGTACCTTGCTTGAACGCGATATCCTTGCGGAGCCGACCGTCGATGATGACCTTACCAATGACAACCGTGCAGTTGTCGATGATGACAGTCTTCTGGATCTCCTTGATCTCGACGGCGCCGCCTGGAAGGGTCAGATTGTTGCAGAGCAGTTCCTGGGCGGTACCCGCTCCAATGACCTGGGCCAGTTCAAATAGCGCCAACGTGGGTGCCTCCTATTTGCAGATGGCTCCTGATTGCGGAGCTATTTTCAAGGTATGCACGTCTGCCCAATCGGTTCTGGTCAAGCGGTTATGTAAGCTGAAAAAGCGGAGCCCCGGCTTGGGAAGTGGCGTTCCCGAGCCGGGGTTCCTGCTCACGGCGGGCCTAGCAATCCCTCTTCGTGCTCAAGCCGGTGATCTGAATCTGATTGTCCTGAGCGGTTGCTGAGGGGACGTTAGCAGGCGGGAGCAACGTCGGGATACCCGGGTTGAGCACGCCCTGGAAGACGAGGGTGGGACCGACCCAGCTACCCGGAATTAGACCGGGCTGGGCGGTCGGGATCTTGCCGGGGAAGAACCCGGTGGAACGGCGGGGCGGACAGAGGTCGGTGTCAGTCTTGTGACGCTTTCTGTCCTGGGGCTTGCGGTGCTTGCTGGGTGGCCGCTTATGGGGACGGCGCTTCCGGTCATGGTCACAGTCGTGATCGTCGTCCTCTCTGGAGCTGTCGGAGTGGTCGCTACCAGAGCAGTCGGCACTGCCGCTATGGTCCTGGTAGCCGCACGCGCGAACGCTCTCGCTGCAGTCAGATAGGTATTGGTCATCATCCCACTCATCGGAGCTGTCGCTGGAGTCATCATCGTCCAGGTCGGCGATCGCACTACGGATCACCTTCACGCAGAGGAAGACGATCGACTTGTCGACCAGGGCCGTGAAGGTTCCGGCGGCATTGATGTTGGCTGGCTCTTCCTTCTCGCCCTCTACAAAGGCATGAATCACCACGCACCGGTCACCCGGCTTAGCCCCCCTGACAGGGATCAGCGCCGTGAATGCGATCTCAACGTCCAGATCGAGAATCGGTCCCGGGATGGTACCCAGTAGACCCGAGCACCCCTGGACCGTACCCGGAATCGGGAATCCGGTGGAGGCGTTCTTATACATGATGTCCTTGCGAAGCCGGCCGTCGATGATGACCTTGTCGAAAACGACTCGACAATTGTCGATGATCACCGTCTTGCGGATCTCCTTGATCTCCTCCACCGTGTTCGTGAACGCCACCGTCTGGCAGATAAGCTCCTCAACCGAACCCGACCCGATCACTCGATCGACCTCGAAACGTGACATGCCGTGCCCTCCCCGTGAAACGGAGCGGTTAATCCAGGACCCTTGCCAACGTATGCAGCACCGCTTGTCATAGTTGTTATGTGAACGCAACCCGATCGCCGGTCATAGGTTGGACCGGGGGGTGCCCGGCTTGAACCATGAATACCAAGGCATGTTTGGACCGGTCATTGTGCGTGAGTTCCCGGGGATGCGGGCTCTGTACCTCGGCACCATGCTCCAGGGTGGCATGATCCTCGGCGCCCCGTATACGTGTACCTCCCGGGTGCTACGTGCCTTTCATCTAATCAGATCCCTGCGTCCAACGCTGCCCGGCTCGGTCCTGATCATCGGGCTGGGCGCCGGGGAACTGCCCCGCTCCTTCTGGGGTACCTATCCGGACGTGCGCATCACGGTGGCCGAGATCGATTCCGTCATTGCCGACGTCGCCATCCGGCACTTCGACCTGCCGCAGGATGAGCGGTTGGCGGTGGTGGTCGGGGACGGCGAGGCGATCCTACAGGATGCACCTGACCGTTATGATCTGATCATCCTCGACGCTAACGCTGGGGATGCGGGGCTGCCGCCCCAGTTCCGCGAGAGGGCGTTCCTTGACCTGGCCAGGGCCCGGCTCAACCCGGGCGGTATGCTGGCGGCCAACGTCATCGGTGCCCTCACGGGCCCGGGGAGCGACGGTGTCCGCCAGTTCTTGACTCATGCCGAGGCGAACTTTCCCGAGCGCTACCGGCTCACGTTCGGCGCCCCGCCCGAGGCCACTCAAAACATCGTCGTCTTCTTCGGTGACCAGGAGCCACTGCCCGTAGAGCGCATTCCTACGGCAGACGGAATCGAGCTCATACTTGGATAGTAAGGGGGGACGGCGCACTGAGCCGTCCCCCCGCCATATGCGTGGCCGGTACGTGTGAACAGACCATCGGATGGACTAAGAGTCTATGCTTCCATTTACCAATTCGGGAACATGGCAAATCCAGCAGGAATCGATTAAGGTCTCTCGAAATACCGATGGTGCCGTTCATACTTTCGTAACACTCTGAGGTGGTTGGATGCTGCCGGCCCCAGCAAACGGTGCAGAAAAGAGGGCATCCGCCCCCCGACGAAGCCCCCAGTTACGGGCTCTTGCTGTCGCTCTGCTCACCTTACTCCTGTCGCTCCCAGCCGCCTTGATCGTGATTCGTTCGTGGACGGAGCCCTACCGTCCGCGCCTCGCTACCACGGGAGCGGATGAAGTGGTCAAGGGCCTCTCGGTCATCCGAACGGCACTGAACAGCCCCGACGAGCTCCTCCTCTTCGGCTCCTCTGAGCTTACCTTCCAGGACGAATACCATCCTGCCCGTCTCTTCCAGGCAAAGCCGACGGGCTTCACCACCGTTGTCGTGGGCAGCGGCTACCGGCAGAGCCTCAATAACGTCATGGCTCTCGGCGCCCTTGGCGGAGACCTAAAGGGGAAGAAGCTGGTCTGCTTTCTTTCGCCCACATGGTTCGAAAAGCCGATCGCCGACAAAGCCTTCCAAAAGAACTTCTCCCTCCTGCAGACCTACGAGACAATCTTCTCGCCGGATCTCACCTGGGCGCTCAAGCATCGCATAGCCGAGCGACTTCTCTCCTTGGGCGCCCCCGCCACGGATGACGGCCTTCTCCGTGCCGCCATGCAGGCGATCGTTGCCGACAGCCCTGCTCGCTACCACGCGCTCTGGCCGTTCGGGCGTGCGGCCATCTCGGCCTATCGGGCAAAAGATGAGGTCCAACTCGCTCAGTTGCTCAGCGCCAAGTCGCTGAAGCCAGTCCCCGCTCCGCGGCCCCAGACGATCGACTGGAAGGGACTCGACCAGAAGGCGAAGCAAGAGGCCGCCGTTAAGACAACCTCCAACCGCTTCGGGATCTATGATGATTACTACCTGAAGTATGTCGCGAACCGGATCGAGAAGGTGAAGGATTCGGGCCAGGGCGAACGCTGGCTCGATTCGTCGGAGTGGGAGGACCTACGCCTCCAGCTTGATCTGTTACGGGAAGTAGAGGCGAAGCCACTCTTCATCTCGATCCCGGTCCTCGGGCCGTGGTATGACTTCAAGGGCCACCCTAGCTCTGACCGCCAGGCTTACTACCAACAGGTGAAGAGTATGGTGGAACAGGCTGGCTTCCCCGTGGTGGATCTTGGCTACGGTGAGTATGAGCCGGGGTTTATGCGGGACCCGTGGCATCCCGGTTGGAAGGGAGGGGTTGCCATTGCTAGAGCGATCGATCAGTACTATCACGACGGCCTATCAAGCGCTGATCACTAGGACTAGCGTACGGATCGGCTACTACCTCCTGATCTGCTTGGCACTCCTTCTGCTCTTCGCCTTTGGACAAGAGAGTGGCGCCCAGTTTATCTATACCAACTTCTAATTCCATGAAAAGAGGGCGACCATGCGGATCCTGGAACGAATCGCAGCCAGAGCGCTCGCGACTCCTGACCATCTGGTCCACCGGAGCGGCGACCAAAGCCTGACTTATGGGGACCTGTGGTACCGCTCCGAGCGCCTCGCTGCGCTCCTGACGGCAGACCTGGCGGCAGATGGGCGCCCCATCGCCGTGCGCGGTCACAAGGAGCCAGCGATGCTGATCGCCTTCCTCGCCGCTGTGAAGGCCGGTCACCCCTATATCCCGATCGATCGCTCGATGCCGGAGGAGCGAGCCCAGCGGATCATCACGGCATCAGATGCGCTGGTGCTAGAGGCTGAGGCCTTGCCCGAGGTGCCGAGTGATCTTCAAGCGCCGTCCCCTGCACGCTGGGTACAGGGAGAGCAACCCTTTTATATTATCTACACCTCTGGAAGCACAGGTGAGCCGAAGGGGGTTCAGGTCTCGGCGGATTGCCTGGAGAGTTTCGTCGCCTGGATGCTGAGCGAGCAGCCAATCCGGGAGGCGGAGGAGGTCTTCTTAAACCAGGCGCCCTTCTCCTTCGACCTCTCCGTCATGGATCTCTACCTGGCATTGGCGACAGGGAGCACCCTCTTCAGCCTGGAGAAGGCCACCTTCGAGAACCCCCGCCGGCTCTTTCCGGCCCTGGTAGAGAGCGGCATCACAGCCTGGGTCTCCACCCCCAGTTTCGCGATGATCTGTCTGGCTGAACAGAGCTTTACCAGCGAGATGCTGCCATCGCTCCAGCGCTTTCTCTTCTGCGGGGAGAGGCTCCCGGCGGATTGCGCAGCGCGACTGCTGGAGCGCTTTCCATCGGCCGAGGTTTGGAACACGTATGGGCCGACGGAAGCGACGGTCGCCACGACCTCCGTCCGGATCACCAGAGAGATCCTGGACCGGTACAACCCGCTGCCGGTGGGCCGTCCCAAGCCTGACGCCCGCATCCTGCTCATGCAAGAGGGACAGCCCGTGCCTGAAGGCGAGCGCGGTGAAATCGTCATCGCTGGACCGAACGTCGCCCTCGGCTATCTGAACAACCCCGCGCAGACAGAGCGGGCATTCTTCAGGCTGGACGGGCAGCGGGCCTACCGCACAGGAGATTGGGGACGGTATCAGGATGGGCTGCTCTTCTGGGAGGGGCGAATCGACTTCCAGGTTAAGTTACACGGCTATCGGATCGAGTTGGGCGACATCGAGACGCACTTGCGAGCCCTACCCGGAGTGGTAGATGCCGTCGTGCTCCCCGCTTTGAAAGAGGGCCGTACGGAATGGCTGGCCGCCTTTGTGATCCTGTCTGACCGTGGGGAGCAGTCGGACTTCGCCCTGGGCCAGACGCTCCGGCAGGAGCTGTCCACGCGGCTACCAGCCTACATGCTGCCGCGTAAGTGCTTCTTCCTGGAGTACTTCCCGATGACGTCGAACGGCAAGGTGGACCGACGCATGCTGATGGAACGACTAGGATGACGCCCTTCGCCACCTACGCCTACTTCGGGTTCCTCCTTGGCCCAGCGATTGCGGCCCTATGGCGGGGGCTACGGGGACGGCTGACCGTCAATGTAGCGTTGGCGGTCACCGTCGTGATGCTTGCCGTCCAGTTCGACCTGATTTGGGATATGGATCCTCTGGTCACCGCGCGGCAGTTTTGGCTCCTGCTCACCTATGCGCTCTGGGAGGGGGCGCTGGTGAAGGCGTACCTTGTGGCCAAGGCCCGGGCCATGCCGAAGTGGGTCGATCGCACCGCGGTGCTGCTCAGCCTATTGCCGCTGCTTGGCTATAAACTGCTGCCCTTTCTTGGCGTGGAAGGGGTCTGGGGCTTTCTCGGCATCTCCTACCTGACCTTTCGCAGCCTTGATGTGATCTTTGGGATCAACGATGGGTTGATCAAGCAGGTCAGGCTGCGCGATTTTTGGCTCTACCTGCTCTTCTTCCCCACCGCTGCATCCGGGCCCGTGGACCGTTTCCGCCGGTTCGTGAAGGATTGGGAGAGACCGCGAGAGCGGGCAGAATACCTGCAGGATCTGGATGGTGCCGTGCAGCGAATCATGCGCGGGTTTCTCTACAAGTTCCTCCTGGCATACCTGGTTCGGGTCTACTGGATGGAGCCGGCGGCTGCAGGTCAGGGCTGGCTCGCTGTGCTTTCGTACATGTATGCTTATAGCCTCTATCTCTTCTTCGACTTCGCCGGCTATAGTGCGTTCGCTGTCGGGGTGAGCTATCTCGTCGGGGTGCGCTCCCCGGAGAACTTTGACAGCCCCTTCTTGGCACGGAACATCCGCGATTTCTGGAACCGGTGGCATATCAGCCTCTCGACTTGGTTCCGTGACCATGTCTACATGCGGTTTGTCATGACAGCGACGCGGCGGAAGTGGTTGGCGGACAAGTATGCCATCAGTTACCTCGGCTTTCTCATCTCCATGGGGTTGATGGGGCTCTGGCATGGGTTGCAGTTGCACTACATTGTCTACGGACTCTACCACGCCTTGTTGATCATTGGGTTTGACTGGTTAAGTCGATGGAACAAGAGTCGCAAGATCTGGGGAACCGGGCGGTTCTGGCAGGCGCTTGGCGTTGTGATTACGTTACACGTGGTCTGCTTTGGTTTTCTGATCTTCTCCGGTCACCTATTCTAGCTACCGTATCGCGCAAGGGGGAGAGCGAATGACGATTCTGGAGCGGGTTACAGACGTGATCGCGCGCATCGCTGGGGATGAGGAGCCGAGGCGCAACCCTGAGGTCCACCTCTATGAGACGGGGTTGATCGACTCTTTCGGGACGGTGGAACTGATGCTCGCCTTGGAACAGGAGTTTGGCACAGCCTTTTCGCCGGCCGAGTTCGATCCGGAGGCGTGGGCGACGCCGGCGAAGATCGCTGAGATCGTTGGTGAGCGAGCCGGCCAGTAGAGCGACTTGGTTGGCGCCGTTTCGTCGTAGACGTGTTCATCAAAAAGCCCATCCCACTCCATAGGGGGTGGGCTTTTTCATTGCCGTGATGCGAAGAGTGCCTAGTTGGTGCGGATGTCCGCACACTTACTCGGGGTTGGACGTATACCGACATTGGAGTGGTCGACGGAAAAGAGGGATTGGATTGCCCAAACTACCCTTCTCCAGCCGATGGGTTCGCCAACTCCTCCTGGAGCGGATCGGTAATCGTCAGCCTAACGTGGGCGTCTTTGTGACCGACTTGGCAACAGGGGCCACTGTACAGATCAATCCTGACAAATCATTCAAGGCGGCATCCGTCGCCAAGATCCCAGTAGCTATGACGGTCTTGCACCTCGTGACGGAGGGCGCCATCAGCCTTGACGACCAGGTGACCTATCAGGCCAAGACCGACTACGCAGAGGGCGCCGGCAGCCTTCGTTACGCGCTCCAGGATGGCGACAAAGTCAGCGTGGGCTACCTGCTCGATCGGCTGATTCGGGTCTCGGACAACGTTGCCTGGAACATGTTGGAACGATACATCGGGGCCGGAACCATCAACCAGTACATGCAGTCGCAGGGGGTCCAGACCCCCTACACCGAGACAGGGAATCGCCTGACGCCCCGGGATACCAATACCTTGCTGGTGCGGCTGAACGGATTGCAGGCAGGCATCTCGCCGGAATTGACGCGGTGGCTGATCGATCTGATGGCGACCACTGCCTATCGGGATCGGATCCCAGCCAAACTGCCGCCAGAGGTCTACGCCGCCGAGAAGGTTGGGACGTTGGCGGACGTCATACACGATGTGGGGCTTGTCTACGCCCCGCAGCGCTCCTTTGCCATCTCGGTCATGACAGAGAACATCCCGGAGCGCGAGGCGGCTGATCTGATTGCGGATCTAGCTGCCCGCGTCTACTGGTACGAGGACTGGCTGGTTAACGCTGGTGGGTCCTGACGTGAAGAGGATCGGGCAGACGCCCGATCCTCTCTCGTATGACGAAAAGGGAGATGCGGCGCACTTGGCGCCACATCTCCCGGGCTCGCTGTGAAACCGTGGGCTCTACAGGGCCGGGGCGAGCTGGATCAGGATGGCTGCCTGCTCCGCGGTCAGTGTCTTGCCAGCCTGTGCTTGCACCTGGTTGATGTAGGCGCCAATCTGGCCGGCCTTGCTGTTGGCATTTCCCTTGGCGGCCGACGCCATGGCGGCGTCAAGCTTGGCACAGAGAGCGTTAGCAATGCCCTTGTTGCTGACAAACTGCTGGGTCAGGTTGCACAGGCTGTCAGAGCCGATGACTACGCTGAAGCTGCTGGAGGCGCTACCCACGTTGCCTGCGTTGTCCGTGGCGCTGGCGCTGATCGAGTTGCTGCCCAGGGCGAAGTTATAGGCCGGGCCCGTAATCGCCTGGCAGGTGTTCGCAGCGACGCCGGACAGGCTGTCCGACGCTGAGCAGGTGATGCTGATCTGCTGATCCACCGTGTAGGTGCCAGCGTTGCCCGCATAGGAGACGGTGGGAGCGGTCTGGTCGACGTTGATGCCGGCAACCATGGTGCTGGCCGTGTTGGCGGCCCAGTCTGCAGCGCTGCCGGACACGCTCTGGTTGGCGCCTTCACCCAGGGTCGTGGCGCCAGCGCAGGTGGCTACACCCGAAATTGTGTCAGCGCAGGTGAAGCTTACATGCACGGCGGCGTTGTACCAGCCGGCAGCGTTGGCCATCCGGTCGGTGTTGCCTGTGATGGTGGGAGCGGTCATGTCAACGTTAATGCCGCTAACCGTGGCGCTGGCCGTGTTGGCGGCCCGATCGGCGGTGCTGCCGGTCACGCTCTGATTGGCACCTTCACTCAGGGTGGTGGCATCGGCGCAGGTGGCTACACCCGAGAGGGCGTCAGCGCACGTGAAGCTCACAGTCACGGCGGCGTTGTACCAGCCAGCGGCGTTGGCCATCTGGTCGGTGCTCCCCGCGATGGTGGGGGCGGTGAGGTCGATGTTGATGTTGCTGACCATCGCACTGGTGGCGTTGCCAGCGTTGTCCACGGCGTTACCTTCGACGATGTGGTTCACACCTTCGGTGCTCACCGTGATCGGGGCTTCGCAGGACTGCACACCCGACAGGGTGTCCGAGCAGGTAAAGGTGACGGTGACAGGCTGGTTGGACCAACCGGTGGTGCTGGCGCTACCGATAATCATCGGCGCCATCTTGTCGATCTGCACCAGTACGGTCTGGGCGGCCTCCACGTTGCCCGCCTGGTCCACACTCCAGAAGGCGAGGCTGTGGGCGCCCTCGGGGCTGATCAGCACACTCGTACCTTGCTGTACCGGATTGTTGTCCAACTGCCAGTAGGTGGCGGCGACGGACGAGTCATCGGTGGCGGAGAGGGTGACGGTCACGTCGTGATTCTGCCAGCCGGACGGCGCCATGGCCGTGGTTACGGGCGGCGTCTGGTCCATCGGGACCAGTGGCGTCAGTAGCTTCAGCTTGAGCGGACCGGTCGGACCGGCCCCACCGCACCAGCCGCCACCGGTCATGTTGACCACCTGGCGGTTCGCATCCATGGAGATGCTGCCGTTTTGGGCCCAACCGCCGACGGCGAAGGAGACGCTGTCGTCAATGGCGAAGTCGGTGCCGGTCAGATCCACGTTGGCCCTGCCGTGGTTCGAGTACATGTTATAGCAGTCACTGGCGTTGGCGTAGTCTGCCGTCCGAGGTGTCGGCTTGAAGCTCGGGTTCTGGGGATCGTAGCCGTTGCTGCCGATGGAGACCAGATTGGCAAAGGTCACGTCCTTCTGGTCGACGACGAGGGTCACTGGGTCAAGGCGAATCTTGAGGTAGCTGGTGTTGGCGTCGGTGCCATAGATTAGGTAGTTGCGGGTGTAGTAGACCACGTGGGCGCCCGGAGAGAAGGAGTAGTTGTAGGAGCCACCGGTATGGGCCAGGGAGATGTACTCCTTAGGCGTGCCGGCCATGTCGGCGCAGTAGATCTGCGCGGTGTGACTCTGCAGGGCTAGCGTATACGGACCGTCAGCCGCCGCCGGATTCTGCAGGCGGACCTCCGCACAGGACTGAGGTAGCGGGGCGGCGGACGCAGAGGCCGGGAGGAGCGCAGCGAGGATGAGTGCAACCATCATGAGTAACAGGGTCGCGCGGGATAGATTCGACTGCGTACGGTGCGAGTGCATGAATGAAATTCCCCCAGTAGAGATTGCCATGGCAGGCAAGAGACGCAGGTGGCTCCCCTTCCCCAAGGAGTTCCATCGGTTCTACACCGGATGGGGCCTGATCTGCGCCTGACCTTACACAGCCATAAATACACTATACGTTTTTTACGTATGTTCATTCATGGACAGAAATACTCAATCTTCATACGAAGCAATATTCAGATAATACTCGCTACAGAAGACCGCCATCTCTGGCGAAGTGGACGAGACTCAGGCGGTTGCGCACACCATGCCGGGTGTACATGCGATCGAGGTGATTCGCGACCGTACGCGGGCTGAGTACCAGGCGAGTAGCGATCTCCGCACTGGTCAGACCCTCATCCAGCAAGCGGATGATCTCCAGTTCACGCGCACTGAACTGTGCGTCCGACTTGGGCTTGGCCTTGACCTCCTTATTGCGAGGCGCTAGGCCGGCTTGCCAGCGGTGTACGCGATCGATCCAGAGATCGGCCCCCAACTGAGCGAAGACCTGCAGGCTCCGCCTAGCCTGCTGGGAGGCGCCCCGGCGGTCTGTAGCCGCCAGCAATTTGGCCTGTTCGAAGCGGGCACGAGCAGCATCAAAGGGCATGGCGAGCCGCTCGAATTGCTCGGCCGCCGTGGCGAAGGCGATCATGGCCGCTTCGGCATGGCCGACAGTTCGGTCGGCGAGTCCCGTAACCCAGGTGCCCAGCGCAGCGACCAGCGGCAGGTTCAGGCTCCCCATGGCCGTGAGCAGGAAGGCGAGATTGCGGACTTCGTCCACGGCGCCCAGCGCCGCCTGCGCCTCTGCCAACAGGGCGAGGCCCAGGGGGGCTAGCGACCAGGTGTGCAGTCGCGCTGCCGTCTCGGCTGCCCGTTGATAGTCACCGTCGTCGAAGGCGAGTAGCGCCTCTGCGTAATCGCAGTCGGTGATGAAGGGCCGCGGGTACTGAGCCGCCTCGTGGAGACAGGCCCGAGCCTGATCCAGGGCGCCCCGCCGGATCAGAATCACGGCGCGGGCGCCCAGGTTGGCCCGGGGCAGGCCCTGGATAAAGGGCTCCAGCGGCGCGCTCTGATCGCTGACTTGCAACGCCTCCTCCCAGTGACCACCTAGGGTCTCCGCCATGGAGAGCGTGGGTCCCACGGCGTGCTGGGCCACCAGCAGATACCCGCGGGGAAGTTGCACCAGCGCGTCGCGCAGCACCGCTACGGCTTCGCGGTGGGCGCCCCGCAGCAACAGAATGTGCGCATGGTCGAGGGCGGCCATCACGATCAGGTTCGGGTCCTCCGATCGCTTGGCCTCCTGCAGAGAGGCCTGTGCCAGGGAGTGAGCGGTCTCCACTTGGGCAGAGAGCAACTCAACCCACGTCTGTGCGTGTAGATGCCAGGCGCGGGCCACGGACGTGTGAAGCAGATCGGCGACCCGGGCCAAGTCGGCCGCAACCTCGGGGAGGGTTGCGGTCTCGGACCGCAACAGGTGCACGTTGAAGCGCAGTCCGTAGAGATGGGGCAGTTCCGGGCTCCTACCGTCGGCTCCCACCTGCGCCAGGCCGTCTTGCACATGGGACTCTGTCGCGTCCAGATCGCCCAGCATGAACTCGATGTAGGCGGTGTGCCGGTGGATGGCGCCCGCCCCGTGCAGATCGCCGCGCTCCTCGCAGACGGCGAGTGCCTCGCACAGGCATTCGCGGGCCCGGGCGAGTTCGCCCGCCAGGGCCAGGGCCTGGCCCAGTCCCAGCAAGACCACGGGCAGTCGTTCGGGCAGTAGCCCACCACGCACCAGCGCCAGCGCCGCCCGATAGTAATCGATCGCATCCGGGCCGCAAACGGGGAGAGCTTCCTCTGCAGCCCTCAGGATGACCTGGAGCGCCCGAAGCGCGTCGGGAGCGCCGCCTGACCCTACATACTGGCGCGCTAAGCGATCCAGGGGAGCGGGGGTTACGCCCTCCAGGGCGGAGGCGACCTGTGCGTGGTACTGGCGCCGCACCAGGGAAGGTAGCTCCATGTACAGTACGTTCTGCAGGAACGGATGGGTAAGGCTGACCTGCACGGAGAGGTCCCTCGCCCGCTCCTGGGCGTGGATCAGGCCGGCCATCTGCAGTGACGCCAGGTGAGCCAACAGTAGCGCGGGATCGCACTGCATGGCCTGGGCAAGCTCACCTTGTTGAGCCGTACCGCCCATCACGGCAAGGAGATCGAGGATCTGCCGTTCTTGGGGACCCACCGGAAGCAGTCGCTCCAGGATGACCTCTCGGGCAGCCGGTACTGAGTGGTGGTCTGCGGCTGGACTCAAGCCTACGGCCCCGCCTACTCGAGTGAGCAGGCCCGATGCCTGCAAGGAGTCCAGCAGGGAGAGGGTGATGAGCGGAGTACCCATCGCTCGGGCTTCCAGGTACGCTAGAAGGGTGCGCGCGGGCCGACCGCCCACCCGCTGGCCCGTCAGCAGCTCCACATCAGTAGGTGAGAGCCGCCCAAGCTGGATCTCCTCGGACAGGCCGTGGCGCGCTAAGGCGAGCAACGGTACACGAAGGTGACGCAGGCCATTCGCCTCGTCGTTGCGATAGGTGGCCAGGAGCAGCACCTTGTGGCTGCGGATGTTGCGTGCTAGATAGTAGAAGACCTCGACCGATGCCGGATCGGCCAGATGAAGGTCATCGATGCACCAGACCAGGGGGCGCCCCTGCGCGAGGCGCCCGGCCAGTCGAACCACCTCTTCCAGCAGATGCACCTGTTCGAGCGGATGGGCCGGTCCGTCCCCGGCGAAGGGGAGCCCGCCGATCAACCGGTTCAGGTTCGGCAGGTCGGCGAGTAGCTCGGTCTGCTGCGGTGACGCAAGTTGGCGCAAGTAAGGCCCCAGCGAGCTGATGAGGGGGGCGTAGGGGAGGCGGTCATCCAGCGGGTAGGCACGGCCCATCAGCACCAGGTGACCGCGGCTCTGAGCCACACAGGTGAGCTCATGGGCCAGACGACTCCTGCCCATGCCCATCGTGCCGGCGAGCAGGACGGTTCGACCGGTCCCATGGGCGGCACGGTCGAGCGCAGTGGTTAGCCGCTGCAGTTCGGTGGTCCGTCCGATCAGGGGAGTAGGCTCCTGTTGCGGCGGGGTGTGGCGTAGTGTGCGGATCATGATGGACCTCCCATTACTGGCTGACCTGATCTCTTACTACCAATCTGAACCGCTCTTAGAGTATTTCTAGGGCATAATTCGAACTCCTTGATCTATTTGTCTCGGATTTTATGATTGTGCGATGATACCGACGATCGATCGCGCAGAGAAAGGGGGCGCCCTCAGCTGAAGGCGCCCCCTTGTCATGATTGCCAATCCTAATGCAACAGCGAGTCGATGATAAGATCGGAGAGTTGATGGCCGATCCACCCGCCCCAGAGGCTCTTCGACCGCAGTACGGCCCAGCCCAGCGACCAGGAGAGCGCAGCGATGAAGAGGCCCTTTGGGCCAAAGCCGTGCATTAGCCCGAAGACTACGCCGGTCCAGATCACGGCAGGCGTATCACCCAAAGCGCTCCGCACGACCTGGAGCAGCATTCCGCGGGCGATGATCTCCTCCAAGAGGTTCGTGTAGAGGTTCACTCCGGCCGACGCCCAGTTGAACTGCCATGAGAGGTGGCCCTGCCCGGTGGCCCAAGCGAGCCCGATCGTCACCAGACTGATCCCCACACCCACGATGGCGCCGTAGAACCAAGAGTGACGGGAGAGGCCGGACCTGGCCCCAGTCTGATCAGCCCAAGAGAGGCCGAAGACCCAGCGGCCTGTCAGCAGCATCAGAACGGCAGCAGGGAGTTGGCCGAGAAGACCACCGCCGGGCCCTTCGATCAGCCAGTAGCCAAGGGGCGAACCCTGGACCGAATTCCTGATCCATCGCATGAGCGGGACGACTGGATAGAACCGCAGGGCAAGGAAGAGAATGGCGGTGGCACCGAAACTCTGGACCAGTGGTCCCCGCAGGTGGGGAAGACGGGCACAGAGCAGGAGCACCAACAGGCCGGTAACGAGCGATGCGAGGAGCCAAGCAAAGGTGGTCGTCTGTAAGTAGGCGTACCCGTACAGATTGACGGCAACCGCGGCTAGCAGAGGGGCTGCATAGGGATATGTACGCGTTGGCTGGGTCGGTTGCTCTACGGCAGCGTGAATGATGGGCGCCTCCTCATCCAATTTGGCTTACCTATATAGAAAGAGCGCCTTACTCACAAGAAACACAGGGGGGCTAGGGATCACTCCCCAGCCCCGCGTGTTTGGTGCAAGCCTACTCGGCGCTTTGAGCGAAACCGTTCTCCTTCAATAGCCCCACAAAGAGACCTTCAGCCCCGGGGGCGCCCTGATTCGCCAAGAACTCTGTGAGCTTCTCGGCGTCAAACAGGGATTCGGGGAGCGCCTCATTCGTGCAGACCATCTCAAAGACGGAGGGCTGATCTTCCTTTAGCGTGAACCGAGCCAGGATCATGGCCTTACTAGTCCGGCCGTGCTTCGACTTCGCCCGCACAGCCCAATTCAGGCCGGGGCGGTCCAGCCGCCGTTCGTACTCCTCCGTGGCGATGCCAGCTTCCCAAAGCGGCCCCTCGGATTCGTCGGTCTCCTCCATAATCGGCTGTACCATCCACGAAGTTCCCTTTTCGACGGGTACAGCTCGGAAGGGCGGCAGCCACTCACGCGCAAGCGTAGTAGCCACCTTGCGGAGCGTCCAGCCCTCGGGTAAGGTGAACGCCAGAGTCGTTCCCATATTCGTCAGGATGCGTCCCTCGCTTTCTGGATGACCGGTTGAGAGGATGCGATACAAAAAGGGGCCTGGTGCATAGCACCAGGCGACTCTCAGGGAGTCATATGTATGCACGTCTACCCTCATTGTACCGCAACCGTGCTGGAACCACAAGGAGGAGAGCCCACCCTTTTCTGAACGCAATGGATTTCTACGGGTCATTCTTGACAACTTGATGCAGGCTGGGTAAACTAAAAGCGTCGGGAAGCGAGCCGAGTCACTCTGTCTCACAGAGTTTGTCTTCGTGCAAGTTGAAACGATAATCCATGATTCAAGGAGCACGAAGCAAATGACTAAGACTCTGTACTTCGGTAACCTGCCCTGGGCCGCCACCAACGAGGATCTGTCCCAGGCCGTTTCTCAGTACACCGAGGTTCTCTCCGCTCGCATCGCCACCGATCGCGAGACCGGCCGTTCCCGCGGTTTCGGTTTCGTTGAGGTTCCGGCCGACGCTGCCCAGACCGTCATCGACGCTCTGAACGGCGCTGACTGGGGTGGCCGTCCCCTGACGGTCAACGAGGCTAAGCCCCGTGAGGACCGCCCGGCTGGCGGTAACCGTGGCGGCTTCGGCGGCGGCCGTCGCTTCTAATTGAGTGATTGCCCGGTGCCAACGCACCGGGCTTCTTCATTTATGAAGAGACAAGGCTCCAGCTGATCGGAGGAGATCAATGTGCCACATGCAGATATGATTGAGGTTGAAGGCTCCGTGGTGGAACCGCGGTCGAACGGGTTCTTCCTCGTTCGGCTGGAGCATGGGATCGAGGTGCTGGCTCACCTGGCTGGAAAGCTACGGCAGCACTATATCCGCGTCATTCCCGGTGACCGTGTTACGGTGGAGTTGAGCCCCTACGACCTCACCCGTGGCCGGATCACCTACCGCCACAAGAGCTAGAGACCGATCAGAAGGCCCGCCGTCAGCTTGACGGCGGGCCTTTTTGCGGGACAACTGATCCCCCTCATCCATAAGATGAAGACGGGGGGATCATACCGATGTACAGCTATCAGAATCTACTCCGCCCGACGGCAATGGGGACGGCCATTGGTGGGTGTTGTGGCGCCGGTGCTGGCTGGATGGGCGCCCTGGGCCCCATGTCCATGGCGGTAGGCGGGGCAACACTCGCCCTACCGGCGTTCGTGACCGGAGCGGCCCTTGGCGGACTCCTCGGCCTAGCCTACGGCATGGGCCGGCGGCAATAAAGACGGAAGACCCCGGAGAGAGACATCTCCGGGGTCTTTCCTATTTGACCGTCTCGTTGCCGTTGACCAAGAGGTCCAGGCGCCCGGAATGGGGATCGAAGATCATGCCGTGAATCGGGACGTCCTTGGGGAAGAGGGGGGACTCCCGCAGGAGTTCAGCCACTCGCTCCACGTTGCCCACGGGGTTATGGAAGGCGCCCACCCATTCGAGGAGGGAAGAGTGGAGCCTTTCGAGCGCCTCCGCAGGAACACCGCGCTCCAGCATGCGCCGCTCCAGTTCGGGCTCATCGAGCTGGGCCATGCCGCAGTCCCGATGGCCAATGACGTAGATCTCCTCGCAGCCCATCGCGTAGACCGCTACGACAAGGGAGCGGACGACGCCACCGGTGGGGTCGATGATCGTGTTGCCGGCGTTCTTGATCACCATGGCATCACCGCGCCGAAGCCCCATGGCCTGCTCGAGGAAGTCGACAAGGCGGGTATCCATGCAGGTGAAGATGGCGATCTTCTTGGCGGGTGACTTTGTGATGGGGCGCTCCCGCTCGTTTACAAACAGTTGATTGTGGGCGAGGATCTCATCTAACAGACTCACGCCAATCCCTCCTGACCATCAGTGCTCCCTTAAAAAGAGTGCACCGATGATTGAGAGTTGTCAAGGGATGACCAAAACCCCAGCAGGTGGCGGTACCTGCTGGGGTCGACATTCGCTTTGTTGGGGCTCTGGTGACCAACCGGGAGCTAGTTGCCCGCTAGGACCTGACGACCAGCCGGGCTGATCTTCTGGGGCGACCAGGGTGGGTCGAAGGTGAGCACGACATCGGCGCCCATCACGCCGGGGACCACGGCGACGGCATTGAGAGCCGCCTTCGGCAGAGAACCGGAGAGCGGGCAGCCCGGCGTCGTTAGGGTCATGACGACACAGACCTCACCGCCTTCGATCACGATCTCATAGACCAGGCCCAGATCGACGATGTTGATCCCCAGTTCGGGGTCCATTACGCCCTTGAGCGCCTCCCAGCAATCCTTTTCGTCAACGGTGACCATGTGCGTCCCTCCTGACAATGCGATAGAACGACCAGCAGATAAGCACGGCTGCGATGGCGACTAAACCGGCGCCGACGGTAGCGATCGGCAACCGATTGGTCCAAAGTCCGACCACGACGCCGAGGCAGCCCAGCGAGAGCAGGTAGCGGATACAGTTGGCGACATGCGAATTGTAGAGGTCAGTGAGAAGCGGCACCTTCTCCCGCCCGGCCAGCGGGGCATAGCGGGCGGTCCAGACGAGGAAGGGCAGGATCTTGAAGAGGTGTCCCACGATCAGGAGCCCAACCCAGCCGATGGCCAGGGCGTAGATGGTGCCGACTGCCTGCCCAGCTGTGAGCCCGTAGAGCGCCCCCACCAAGCTAAGCACGCCGCCAATGCCAAGCCAGAGCAGGCCGTGACCGGCGTAGCGCAGCGAGATATCCCAGACCCGCCGGATCCGGCTCCGTAGAGCCATGGCCATGTCGCCCAGGTAGACGAGGATGGCTAGGGTCATCAGGAGCAGGCCGGGTACCCGCCACCAGAGGCCGACGTAGATGCCCACGTTGAAGAGGACCAGTACCGGCACGCCTAGCGTTCCGGGCTCTTTGTGCGTCAGCGTGAAGAGCGGCACAAGCTTGAGGGCGACCCCGAGGATCGTCAGCGTGAGCCAGCCGCCGAAGCCCCAGATCGCGTGTTGGATCAAGTGGGCGCGGGTGGCGGCGCCCAAGAAGCCGAGGGACCAGTTCAGCGCCAGGGTCAGTCCAAGGCTGAAGACGACGAGCAGGTTGAAGAGGGCGACACAGATGAAGGTCAGGGCGGGGTGCCAACGGGGCGCCACCCGGATGGTCGCGACCATCCCGATCACGAAGAGGACGCCACCCGTGAGGAGCATCGACCCACCAGCGATCAGGAGCGCGGGCTGGACATGGGCAAAGCCATGAAGCAGGCAGAGGAAGCCCAGCACGTGGAAGACGAGGTGACCCCAGCCCAGTCGCTCCGACCAGAGCTTCGCCTCACTCATGACCGGGATCAACTGGTAGAAGGCACCAAAGATGACCGGGGTTGCGAAGCCAAGGGTGAAGAGGTGAGTGGAGACCAGCGCCCAGGGGTTGCGGAACCACGCCCCGGCGATGCTGGGTAGCCCGACCAGGAAGACCACGGCGAGGGTCAGCAGACTGAGTACCCCAAGCCCAAAGAAAGCGAGTGGGAGGCGTGGGACACGGCCATTAAGCTCGACGACCATAGATGCTTCCCCCTACTTGGTCACGATGATCGTACCGACCATCCCGGCAGTGTAGTGCAGGCCCTGGGTGCAGAGGATCGGGTAGGTGCCGGGTTGATCAAAGCGGTAGCTCCAGGACTTGCCGGGGGAGATCGGGCCGGAGTCGAAGCCGGGCTTCGTCTTGCCGACCTCCTTCACAGTGAGCTGGTTCACGTCGTGCACCATGCTCTCTTCATTAGTGAAGGTAACGGTTGTGCCGACCTTCACGGTTAGCTCGCTCGGGTGGAACTGCATGTCGCTCAGCTTGATGACCGTGCCTTCGCCTGTAGCCGCCGGTGCCTTCGTTGAACCGCAGCCCGCCAGCAGGAGGGCGCCCAGAAGTATATGGATGAAACGCTTTCGCATCTGCAATCAGGCCTCCCTTTTGGCTCTATCATAGCGTTTTGAGAGTGATTATCACCGTGACGAAGATCACGGATCAATGATCTGCCAACGTGGTACTGTAGTGCCAGAAGGAGGCCTGAACGACATGGAACTTGACAACCGAGGGCTTCTGCCACCAGAACCGATGGTCCGGATCATGGCTGCGATTGAGAACCTTCCCGCTGGTGAGGCGCTCCATGTGTTGATGGACCGCCGTCCGCTTCCGCTCTACGCCATCCTGGAGCAACGTGGCTTCAAGGTGGAGACGAGTGAAGGCGAGAACGGCGGCGGTGTCCAGCTGACGATTACCCGCTTCTAGGTTCCCTTCATCCTAATAGGGAGGCGTCCTTCATGACGACCCACCGCACGCTTGGCGCACTGCTCCTGCTGACGAGCCTGACCCTTGCTGCTTGCTCCTCGACCCAGGCCCCGGCCCCGGAGACGACCAGCAAGACACCGGCCGCAGCCCCGGCGGCGACAGATGCGGTGCGGATCGCTGGCAAGCCGGATCAGATTCCGGCCGCCATCACCCGGAAGGCGCCTGAGACGGTGAAGCTGAGCCTGACCACCAAGGAACTGAACGGAACCCTGTCGGATGGGACCACCTACACCTACTGGACCTTCGACGGCCAGGTGCCGGGGCCGATGCTCCGGGTCCGCCAGGGCGACACCGTGGAGTTGACCCTGACCAACGATGCGAAGAGCCAGAACGTGCACTCGATCGATCTGCACGCAGTGACCGGCCCCGGCGGCGGTGCTGGCGGCACCCAGGTCAAGCCCGGCGAGTCGAAGAAGATCATGTTCCAGGCGATGAACGCCGGTGTCTATGTCTACCACTGCGCCTCTCCGCACATCCCGACGCACATTGCTAAGGGGATGTACGGCCTGATCGTGGTCGAACCGCAGGAGGGCCTGAAGAAGGTCGACCGCGAGTTCTACCTGATGCAGGGTGAGGTCTATGCGGCGGGACCCAAGAGCCAGAAGGGCCACAAGGATCATGACGGCGAGCTCCAGTCATCCGAGTCCCCGAACTGGGTCGTCTTCAACGGCCAGGCTGCGTCCCTGACTGGCGACAACGCCATGAAGGCGAAGGTCGGCGAGACAGTTCGTCTCTTCGTCGGCAACGGCGGTCCGAACCTGATCTCCTCCTTCCACGTAATCGGTGAGATCTTTGATGAGGTCCATCAGGAGGGCGCCCGCGAGGCCGTCCACGATATCCAGACGACCCTGATTCCGGCCGGCGGTGCGACTTGGGTCGAGTTCAAGGTCGATGTCCCGGGCCGGTACCTCCTGGTCGATCACTCGATCACCCGGGCGATCGACAAGGGCGCCGTCGCCTACCTGGAGGTTGAGGGCGCCGATAACCCGGCGGTCTTCCACGCTGCCGAAGCGAACATGAGCGGTCACTAGCTCCGGCCCGGACCTGATCTCAGTCGGTCCAACACTCGATAGCGAGAGGCGCCCAACTAGGATAGACTAGATCTAGGTAGTAGTTGGGAAAGGGCGGATCTACATGCTGTTGCAGGAGATGACAGGGCTCCCGATTCTGAGTGACCTCCCTGAGGCACTCCAGACCGAGGTGGCATCCTACTTTCACCTGCGGCAGTATGAGCGAGGCTGCGTCGTCTTCGCTGAGGGTGAGCCCGGTAGGGCGGTCTACTTTGTCCGTTCAGGCCGGATCAAGGTGAGCCGCACGACGGCAGATGGCGAGGAGCAGATCATTGGCGTCTTCGGGGCAGGAGAGCCGTTCGGTCTGGTCGTCTTACTCGACGGCTCGCCCTATCCGGCAACCTCTACGGTCCTGGGTGATAGCTGGATCTGGTCCGTCAACTGCCAGGACCTGATGGGCTTCCTCAGCCGACACCCGGCCGTCATGCCCGCCTTCCTGAAGGAGGTAGGGGAGCGACTCCGGCGGAGTCAGGATCGGGCGCACGCCCTATCAACCGGCTCTGTCCACCAGCGTCTGGCCACGTACTTGCTCCAGTTGGCGGAGGAAGAGGGGCGCCCGGAGGTCTGGCTGCCGCTCACCCGCTCCGAATTGGGCTCCTACCTGGGCGCCACCCGTGAGACGATCTCGCGCGGCCTGACCGACTTCCGGCGGGCTGGTGCGATGGAGCTTCTCAAGGACGGCCGTCTCAAGCTAGTGCCGGTCAAGTTGAAGGAATGGCTCTAAACCAAGGCCGCCAGGGAGACCCTGGCGGCCTTCTCTTTCGTCTTAATCTGTGGAGGTGTTCTGAATGCCGCGCCTACCGGCGACTTTTATTCGTACCAGTGTGGCCTTTTTGGTTCTTGGCTTCCTGATTGGTGGCTGGATGATGACCGCTGGAGTCTATGAGTGGCCTGTCCCGCCGGGCTTCCGGATCATCCACATCCACATCCTCATGGTCGGTTTCTTTACCCTGATGGTCTTTGGCGTCGCACTCTGGATGTTCCCGGCGCCGCCTGGCTCCAACGCCCGGCTGGAGCTGCAGAAGCGGGCTCCGTGGGCCTGGGCCTGCTACTCGCTCCTGGTGGGTGGGCTCCTGCTCCGGGTTCTCCTAGAGCTCCTACCGATCGGCTT
>DATGYC010000395.1:0-6686 GCA_035298385.1 Symbiobacteriaceae bacterium
GCTTCGTGCCAGGCGCCCTCCGACTATGACCCCCAAAACCCTAGGCGATATCTGCAGGTTGACTACTCACCGCTACGTGACGGAGTCCAGCCCCTGGGTCAAGGGAGCGAACACAGTTCCGCCCATCGTTCTTGGCCTGATACAGCGCCAAATCCGCCGCCCGATACGACTGGGCAGGCCCATCTTTCATCCCCGCCATCAACTCCGCAACGCCAAAACTCACCGTAATCTGGATCGACTTCCCACCAATCGCGATCAGATGCTCGCTGACCGCTGCACGGAGCCGCTCCGCAACCTCCACCCCCGCCTGGAGCGTGGTCTCCGGCAGCAGAATGGCGAACTCCTCGCCCCCCATCCGTCCCAGGACATCCGTGCTGCGCAGCAGGCCCGTCAAGATGCCCGCAATCTCCTGCAAGATCCCGTCGCCAACCGGATGACCATATGTATCATTGATCATCTTGAAGTAATCCACATCCGCCATCACCAGGCAGGCCTTACCCTTGGTCCGCACCATCGCATCGATCGTCGTCTCTACCTCACGATCGAACTGCGCTCGATTCACGAGCCCCGTCAGCGAGTCCCGTGTGGCCAGGATCGTCAACTCCCGGTTCTTCGCCTCCAGCTCCCGCTGCTGTTCATGAATGCGATGCTCCTGCCGCAGGGAGTTAATCTTGTTCCGCCACTGCAACAGGGCCAACCCAAACCCAAGGCCCGTCACCGCCAAGGCGTTGACCCGAATCGTGAGCAGGAGGCTCGGGTTCGACTGCTCCCAACTCACACCGACGAAGAATAAGGCCAGCATAAGCAGATACTCCGTGAGCGCGACGACCGGACGCAGGACGAAGACCAGGGGGATACCGACCCCGATGGTTACTAGCGGCGTGATGCTGGACGTGACCTGTTGATCGACAATGGCCAGCGCTGCGCCACCAATCAGATAGACCAGGGCCGAGAACTCTGGAATCAGGTTCAACAGGAGTCGGTTCCGTTGCTCATTCCGCTCCAATAGAAGCTTCACTGGCAGGAGAACGATCAGGAAGATGAGCAGGGCTGCATGCGCGAGGAGGATCTCGTTCCGCCAGCGCTCCGTCGGCGTCAAGGCGACTGCGCGATAGGGCCAAAAGGCCGCTATGTGTGCGATATGTACGATCATGATGATGCCCATGACCCAGGTGAGGCGGTGCCGGTTCAATGCGCTGACCTTGGTGCGTATCGCCCGATCGTCTAGTTCTGCCATCGCTTTTTCCAGTACCTCCTTTGACCTCTACCCGATCAAGACCCAGCAGACCCCGTAGAGCACCGTCGCTCCCGCCGTATAGACGGCCATCGGTCGCAGCGAGCGCAGGCGGGGATGGGCGCCCAGCAGAGCGAGCAGCCCGGCCCAAACCATCCACCCGCTCCCCGTGGCGACCAGCAGAAAGCGCCCCTCACGGGCCAAGTCTGCCACCGCCACCCCCTGCCAGAGGTGATGCGCCTCCAGGAAGAGGGCCGCTGGCCCCAACGCTGCCGCGACCGCTGGCGACAGCCCCGCCAGATCCGGCTCTCCTTTCTCCCCGAACGGGGGCTCTTCCCCGCTCAGCCAGAGTTCCACCAGGATCGCCAGGCCAAAGAGCGCAAGCGAGCCACCCAACCGAGGCCAATCGTTCGCCCACCGCCCGTGGCCCAGAACACCCAGCGTCAGCAGCAGGGCCAGCCCCGCCAGTAGGGTCAGCCGGGCCACGATCCGCTGGACCGGCCAACGAGCCGCAACCAAGAGCGAGAGTAGGGACTGCCCACCCAACAGAAGCGCCGAAAGGTAGGCCTTATCCCCCGCCTGGACGGCGTCATGGTCCGCCCCCGGAAAGCGCCCACCCAAGAGGCTCTTCCCGAGCAGGAAGAGGAGGAACTGCGGTAGCAGGGCCAGCAGGATCGGCTCAAGCCGGCGGGGAATCTCCTGCGGCGCCCCACTCGCACTCTCCTCGGTGATTCTCCTCCGACCTTGCCGCAAGGCGTAGAGCAGTCCGACCGCCGTCACCACCACACTGTAGGCCTTCAGATCCTGCAGCAGAGCGGTTAGGGCCAGGGCGCCCACCGGGACGAGCCAAAACCAATCCACCGCAATCCCCTCCCCCTACCGCCCAGACAGAGTCGAAGGCAAGCGCTGCGAGACGGAGCACGCCAAGAACCCCTGTCCCGCCCAGTACGCGACCATGATCCAGAGATCCGCCAGCGGCACCGGTGCGGCAAACCGATTCCAGCCTAGGATCGCATCCGAGAGCAGGAAGAGCACCGCCCCGATGGCGATCACACCGTGACCGGTCAGGACCGCCCGCAAGGTCATCAGCAGAATCGCCACCACGTAGGCCGCCACCGCCAGGAGCATCACACCACCTTGCGGCTGCAGGGCCGGCACGAACTGGCTGTACATGAAGCCACCCAGCGCCAACAGGGCTGCTGCCACGCCCCAACCCCACGGTGCCCATCCCGAACGCCGCCGCCAGAAGGCGACCGTGTAGGCGATGTGCGCACAGAGGAAGGCGGCCAGCCCCGGGATGAACCAGTCCCCCGGCAGCATCAGGAAGACGTCGCCCGCCAGGGAGAGGAGCAGACCAAGGAGCATCAACCGCCGATAGCCACTCGGGGCGCCCGCAGCGGCCAAGCCGATCAGGAGCAGGGTTGTGAGCGGCTTCAACACCCAGCCCCACCAGGGCCCCACCGGGCTCGGCACCAGATAGAGCACCCCCGTCAGCGTCGCCGCCAGCAGCCACCAGCGCATCCCGGCCATCCCCCTTTACAAAAAAGGCCCCCGACGCACGAAAGTAGTGGTCGGGGGCCGGAACGGTTTAGGTCATACTCTTCTCCATCTGCAGCCGGGTCACCTTGTAGCCAAGCTCCTCATAGAGCCGAACAGCCGATTCATTCGACCGGGTCACCATCAGGTGGACCTTGTGGCAGCCGTAGCGGCGGAGCATCGCCTCGCCCTCTGCCATCAGCTCACGGCCCACGCCCTTGCCCCGGTACTCGGGCCGGACGTAGAGCGCCGCCACCTCGCCGCGAGTCCCGGTGCCGCCCCACTCCTCCTCGATCGCCAGCCAGATGAAGCCAGCGAGGCCGGCGGCATCCTCGGCGACCAGGATCGTCTGCCCTGGGTCACGACTCGCCGAGCGAATCTGGCCCTTCTTGCGGCTGACGAACTCGCTGTCGGCCACAAAGCCGGGGAAGTTCGACTCGTAGAGGTCCGGGAGCGTCGCCAGGATCGGGTCCATATCGCCGGGGAGATCCAAGTAGCGGATCCGCACCGCGGTCTCCTCCTTCGGCTATTTAACGCCCCAGTGAATGGCGACTGTGCCCATCATCAGCGGGGTCCAGCCGGTCTCGCGGAAGCCCGCCGCCTTGAAGAGCTTCTCCAGCTCATGCGGCCGCGGGTAGTGGTCCAGCGAACGCGAGAGGTAGGTGTAGGGGCGGTGCTTGGCGTCCTTCTTCGTCTTCAAGACCAGCCTGTCGATCAACGGCAAGAAGGTCTTCCAGTAGAGGAAGAAGCCATACTCGACGAGGCGGCTGTAGGGCTTGGCCGCCTCCAGGCAGACGAAGCGGGCGCCCGGCTTCAGCACTCGGTGAATCTCCGAGAGCGTCTGCGGGATCCCCGGCACGTTGCGCATGGCCCAGCCCATCGTGGCGCCATCGAAGGTGTCCGCCTCGAAGTGCAGCTCCATGGCGTTGCCAAGCTCCAGGTTGATCATATCCTTGAACGGCGTGTTGGAGATCCGCCGGCGCCCGACCTCCATCATCCCCTCCGAGATGTCGACGCCGGTCACGTGCCCACCATCGCCAGCGACGAGGGAGGCGTCCAGCATCGAGAGATCGCCGGTACCGCAGGCGACATCCAGGATCTTGTCGCCAGGGCGGAAGTCGCACTGCGCCAGGAAGGCCTTATGCCAGCGCGCCCACTGACCAGCGGACATCACCTGGTTCATCTCATCATAGTTTTCGGCGATCTGGTTGAAGATCTCCCGGACGTAGGACTCCTTCTCCTCGGGCGTCGGGGGCTTGTAGGCGGGGGCCATCGCGGAATCGCCTCCTTGGGCTGGACGGTCTGAACTTTTATTTGATCGGCGGGAGGACGGACGCGTTCACGACCGTATCATAGGCCGGGGCCGCCTTGATCATCCCCTTGGCAAGGAGCCACTGGGCGACTGCTTCGACCGACTCCTTGGTCGGCACGGCGGCACCGGGGAAGTGCGGGATCGGGTAGAGCGTGGCCTCGGCAGCCGAGAGCTTGACGTTGTCCCGGAGCAGATCAGCCAGACCCTCCTTCTTCAGCATCGTGTCGGCGACGGCCCAGTTGTAGCCCTGGAAGAACCGGTTGATGGCGTCGGTCTTGGCCGTCAGCCGCTCAGACCGGAAGGCGTAGACCGTCTGCGAGAGCGAGCGCTTAGCCTGGGTGTCCGAGCTGATCAGGTGCCCACCGCGCCCCAGCGCGATAAAGGCGAACTTCTCGGGCAGGAGACCGACGTGGAGCGACTTGCTGAGCATGGCGCGGGTCCGGTCATCATCCGAGCCGGAGTAGGCCAACGAGATCTCCTCCGGCTTCAGACCGGCAGCCAGCAGCATCTGCTCAGCGGCGTACTCCTCGTCCGTGCCCTTGGTCACCTCAATGCGGACACCCTTCAGATCGGATGCCGTCTTGTACTTGTCGCTCATGGAGACGATCTGCATGGCGCCCTCGGCCGGGGTCTGCCCGAGGGCGACGCCGGTCACCTGCAGATCAAGGCCGCCAGCCTTCAGGCCGACCGCCTGGACGAGATCGAGCAGGGCGCCGTCCACCTTGCCGTCGGCGAACGCCTGCCGCAACTCACCATCCTTCTCAAAGGGGACGAGCTCAACGTAGACGCCTGCGGTGGGCCAGTACCCTTCCTTCTCGGCCTTCCAGAGCGGAAGAGCATCCGGGAGCGGCAGGAAGCCGATGCGGACCGTCTCCAGCTTGGCCGGGGCGCCGCTGCCCTTGGCGGTCGGATTGTCGTAGGTGTACTTCGGCTTGTTCGTTGAACCGGAGCAGCCGGCAAGGGCGCCGGCGGCCAAAAGGGTGGCCAGGGCGACAACGAGGGGACGACGAAGTGCCTGCAGCATGGACCGGATCCCTCCTGATGGAAGTGGTTGGATGGGCGGGTAGCGCAATTCGCTTAGGCGAAGACCAGGGCCGCAGCGGCCAGGATCGAGTAGGCGACCGAGAGGTAGCCGTTGATGCTGAAGAAGGCGGCATCGAGCCGACTCATATCGGTCGGCGAGATGATGTGGTGCTCGTAGTGCAGCAGTCCCGCCATCACCGCCCAGGCGAGGAAGTAGAGCCAGCCACCGAGCGACCAGGTGAGCGGGTTCGCAATCGGCAGAAGGTTAACCGCCACGCCGAAGAGCAGGCTGACGACGACGAGCACGAGGTGGAACGCCTTAGCGATCTTGAGCGCCCCCGCCAGACCGAACCGGGCCGGGACCGAGTGGATCCCGTTCTGGATGTCCGACTCCATGTCCTGCGTGGCGTAGAGCATGTCAAAGCCCGCATTCCAGAGCGTGACGATGGCGACGAGCCAGATCGACTCCCACGTGACGGCGCCCTTGACGGCGACGTAGGCGCCAAAGGGCGCCCAGGAGACCGAGAGGCCAAGCCAGACGTGGCAGAGCCAGGTGAAGCGCTTGGTGAAGGAGTAGATCGTCACCGTCAGGACGGCGAGCGGGAAGAGCTTGACGCAGATCGGATCCAGATTCCAGGCCGCCAGGAAGAGCAGGAGCAGGGAGAGGAGGATCATGAACGCAACGTCCTTCTTCCCGATCAGCCCCGCCGGGATGTGGCGCGTCTTGGTCCGGGGCGTCTTGGCGTCGATCTCGGCATCAAAAAGCCGGTTCATCGCCATCGCCGCGGTCCGGGCGCCGAACATAGCGACCGTGATCCAGAGGATGTTCAGCCAGCCGGGCCAGCCGTGGGCGGCCAGGAAGGCGCCCAGGTAGGCGAAGGGCAGGTTGAAGACGGTATGCTCCCAGCGGACGAGTTCAGCGAATGTCTTGACTTTGTTCTGGGTTGTCACCGGGCGCGCTCCCTTTCCCAGTCGGATCGGAGGACGGCCATCATGACGCCGTTCAGATACTGGCCGTGCATGTAGACGTGCTCTCTTAAAATTCCTTCCTTGACGAAGCCAGCCTTCTCATAGCAGCGGATGGCGGCGACGTTCGGCTCATAGGCGGTCAGCCAGAACCGATTTAGATTAAAGTAGCCAAAGGCAATATCGATCATGAGTTTGGTCACTTCGGTCCCGTAGCCCTTGCCGCGCTCCTCGCCAATGACGATGGCGAATTCGGCGGAGCGGCTGACATGGTTGAAGCCGCGCAGGGTGCAGCCGCCGATGTGCTTGCCCTCTTTGGTCTCAATAGCGAACTCGACCGAGGAGTCGGCGGAGTTGGCGCACTGCTCGAGATAGGAGCGGATCGACTCCCGGGAGAGGAGCGCAGGGCGCATCCCCAGGTAGCGGGTGACCTCCGGATCGCTCATCCAGCGGAAGCGGTCTTCGAGGTCATGGACAGGGTCGACGCGGCGAAGGCGGAGGCGTTCACTTTCGTACATGGGGGCAGATCCCTCCGAAGACAGCGATCGCTAATCTGGACCCATTTCGGCATTGTTTAGGGGAAAACCTTCAGGTGGCAGGAGCGCCACCGCTCAG
>DATGYC010000396.1:0-2102 GCA_035298385.1 Symbiobacteriaceae bacterium
GGCGGTCCCTATTTACGTGAATAGATAACCGTTTTCAACCATGTAATATATTTAAAGAAAAACGTATGATTTGACCTCGTACCATTAGAGGATTATTTGAATCTAGTTAGAATATATACCGCTGTTAGGACAAAGGTCCTAATGAGGTACCGAGCGTCATGACCCACCACGACGAAGGAGGTTGACCCTGTGAAGCGTACCCTGACGTCCCTCGTAGCAATCGCTTCCGTCATCGCCACTGCGGCGCCGGCGGCTGCTGCGCTACCCGCCACCCGGTTCGATGTCACCTTCAACGGCCGCCACATCTCGTTTGATGTTCAGCCGGAGGTCAAGAACGACCGCACCTTCGTTCCGTTCCGTGCCATCTTCGAAAAGATGGGTGCGGAGGTCTCCTTTGATGCTGGCACCAGCACCGTGACCGCGACCCGCGACGGCAAGCAGGTCAAGCTGACCCTTGGCAGCACGACCGCTTCGGTCAACGGCTCGTCCACCACGCTCGCTGCGGCGCCGTACATCAAGGACGAGCGGACGATGGTCCCCCTGCGCTTCGTCTCTGAGGCTTTTGGCGGCTCGGTCAACTACACCGAGGTTCAGGATCGCGGCCTGCTCAAGAAGGTCGAGATCAGCGACCCCAACTGGCCGAAGCGTGGTGGCACCCTCAACCTGGCGAACTTCGACAAGCCGGCTGGCAAGTTGAACCCGATCGTCTGGGACGACACCTACACCGCCAACATCGGTGGGCTGCTCTATGACAGCCTGATCCGCCTTGATGAGTCCTTCCAGCCCCAGCCGGCGCTTGCCGAAGCCTGGGAGTGGTCGGAGGGAGACACCAAGCTCACCTTCCACCTGCGCAAGGGCCTGACCTTCTTCGACGGCACCCCGCTGACCGCTCATGACTTCGTCTTCACCTACAAGGCGATCTTCCATCCGAAGTACATCGGCCCGCGCAACTCCGGTTTCGAGGGCGTCCTCGGCTACAAGGAGTACAACGCCGGCACCGCCGGTGAGAGCGCTGCCAACTTCGAGGCTGGCGTGGTCACTGCTACCAACATCGCCGGCGTCTACGCGGAGGACGACCTGACCGTCGTCTTCAAGCTGGACGCGCCGAACTCGGCCTTCTTGATGGGCAACGCTGGTTTCGCCGCCGTTGACCACACCAAGTATGCCAGCATCCCGGTTCAGAACTGGGGTACTGCAAAGGACCCGAACAACAACTACCCGAACGGCTCTGGCCCGTTCAAGATGGGCGACTACGCTGAGGGTCGGTACGCCTCGCTGATCGCCAACCCGAACTACTGGAACGGCAAGCCGTACATGGACAAGATCCTGTACCGCGTCGTCGCCAGTGACGTGGCCGTCGGCGAGATGCAGATCGGCAACCTGGACGTCGTCGAGTTCCAGGATCCGCTCGAGATCCCGGTCTACGAGGCGATGAACCATGCGAAGGTCTACGAGTATCCGGACCTCGCCTTCCAGCTAATGTGGTTCAACGTCAAGGACCCGCTCATCGCCGACAAGGAGATGCGCCATGCGATCGCCTACGCGATCGACCGCCAGGCGATCATCCACAACCTGATGGGCGACCATGCCTCGGCTCTCTACCAGCCGATCGCTCCGGTCCTCTGGGCCTACACCGAGAACGTCGAGCACTACGACTTCAACAAGGCCAAGGCCGGTCAGATCCTTGACTCCCTCGGCTGGACGCTCTCCTCGGACGGCTTCCGCTACAAGGGTGGCAAGAAGCTGACCATCAACCTGACCTTCCCGAACACCGGCAACCAGGTCCGCATCAAGACCGCCCCGGTCGTGCAGAAGATGCTCCAGGACGTGGGCATCGATCTGCAGCTCCTCGGCTACGACCGCGTCACCGCGTTCGCCAAGATGACCGATGAGCACGACTACCAGCTCGGCTTCATGGGCTTCTCCCTCTCCGCCGAGCCCGACCCGGCCGGCATCTGGGACAAGGCCTCTGCCGTTGACGGCGGCTTCAACGTCGCCCAGTGGTGGACCGACAAGTCCGAGCAGCTGATCGCCGCTGGTAAGGCGACCGGCGACATCGAGAGCCGGATTGCCATCTACGAGGAGTGGGCGCAGGAGTGGGC
>DATGYC010000397.1:0-14141 GCA_035298385.1 Symbiobacteriaceae bacterium
ACCGGCGAGCAGCCGAAGGCCGGCCAGCATGTTGAGGTCCACTACACCGGCTGGCTGACCAACGGCACCAAGTTTGACTCCTCGGTCGACCGCGGCGAGCCCTTCAGCTTCAAGCTGGGCGCCGGCCAGGTGATCAAGGGCTGGGACGAGGGCCTCTCCACCATGAAGGTGGGCGGCAAGCGCAAGCTCCACCTCCCGCCGCACCTCGCCTATGGTGAGCGTGGCGCTGGCGGTGTGATCCCGCCGAACGCCGAACTCGTCTTTGAGGTCGAGCTTCTCGGCATCCGTTCGGCAGACCTGAAGGTCGAGCATCTTGTGGAGGGGACCGGGGCGGCGCCCAAGGAAGGGCAGATCGTCGCCGTCCACTACACCGGGCGCCTGGCGAACGGGACCGTCTTCGACTCCTCGATCGAGCGGGGCGAGCCGATCGAGTTCGTGCTCGGTCAGGGCCAGGTGATTGCGGGCTGGGATCAGGGGATCGCCCAGTTGAAGGTCGGCGGCAAGGCGAAGCTGACCATCCCGCCGGAGCTGGGCTACGGCAAGCGGGGCTACCCCGGAGTGATCCCGCCGAACGCTGTCCTGCACTTTGATGTCGAGCTGGTTGCCGTCAAGTAAGAGTAAGAGCGAGCCGCGGAAGACCGCGGCTCGCTTCTCTGTTACACCCACCCCTTCGCACGGGATCCGTGGCACGATTGTGCGACAATTGGATTGAAAAATTCGATTTGACGTTCACACTTATTCGATGCGACAGTAAAGGAACCAGAAGCGAGAGGGAGGCACCGCCTATGGATCGCCGTGATGCTGCGCTGAACGGGTTGTCGAAGCTCTTTTCCGACTGCTGGTTCGATGCTGTTGGGCTCCGGTATCCAGAGGCGGCGGAGCCGGTCGAGGTTGTGGTCGGCTTTGTCCGGCCCCAGGATGCGGGGCGGGCGCCCCGGGGTGAGGTCTGGGCTGGTGGGCTCCGCTGGCAGGTCCACCAGGTCCTCTTGGCCGAGACGAAGCCGCTACCGGTCGTACCGACGGAGATCATCTATGATCCGACGGGACGGCTGACGGAGCTGGTGCAGGGATAGTGGGAGGGCGGCATCACCAGCGCAGGTGATGCCGCCCTCCGTCTTGTGCCCTACCCCTCGCAGCCCAGGTCACGCGGGAAGGTGCCCAGGATCTGAATCCGGACGGCCTCACCCTGCAAGGCGACGAGCGCCTCACCGACGGCGCTCTCCCAGGGCGCCCCATCGACATCTAGATAGAAGCGGTACTCCCAGGGCCGCTCGCGCGAAGGGCGGCTCTCCAGCGTCAATAGGTTGATGCCGCGCTCAGCGAAGACCCCCAGTGCCCGGTGCAGCGAGCCCGCCTTGTGCGCCAGCGTGACGCAGAGCATCGTCTTCTGGGGTCCGGCCTGGATCTCAACAGGAGCACGCCTAATCTCGATGAAGCGGGTGAAGTTCTCCTTGACGGTCTGGATCCGCTCCGCCAGGACGGTCAGGCCGTAGACCTCGGCGGCGCCCCTGCCGGCCACGGCGCCCACGCCCATCAGACGCCCCTCCTGCACCTGCTTGGCCGAGCCGGCGGTATCATAGCCGACCTCGATCTCGACGCCGAGTGAGCGCAGGTAGGGGTCACACTGGGCGAGCGCTACGGGATGGGAGATCACCTTGCGAATGGCCTCCAAAGGCTGCCCTGGCAGGGCCATCAGGCAGAGGTCGACCCGATGGCAGCGCTCGCCGGCGACGATCAGGCCCGAGGTTCCGAGCAGATCGTAGACCTCGTTGATCGAGCCGGCCTGCGAGTTCTCCACCGGCACTAGGCCCCGATCGGCCTTACCGGACTGGACCGCATCGAAGGTATCGCGGAAGGTGCGACAGGGGAGCGGCTCGCTTCCTGTGCCAAAGTAGGCGCGGATCGCTTCCCAGCCGTAGGCGCCCTGCTCGCCCTGGAAGGCGACGGTCAGCGTGGCCATCCTACGACTCCTTCCGGTCATCCTGGATCCGGCGGGAGGCGCCGAAGAGGACCTGGTAGATCGCCGTGATCTCCTCCCGGATTAGGTGGCCGGAGTTCTGGGAGAGCCGCTCGACGATCTCGCGCTCCCGGTTGAGGAAGACGGTCTTCGAGCCCGCCTTCAGCTCGCCCACCCGGAGCGAGATCTCCATCCGATCACGCAGGAGGGCCATCAACTGGTCGTCCAGTTGGTCGATCGCCGTCCGGCACTCGCTGATCGAGGTGAGGGCGCTGGCGGGGAGCAGGCCGAGGTGCTGCATCAGGCTGACGAACTCCTCGGGGGTGAGCTGCTGCTCCTTGTCGGAGAGGGCGCAGGCCGGGTTCGGGTGGACCTCGACGATCAGCCCGTCCATCCCGGCGGCAAGCGAGGCCTTCGAGAGGGCCGGGATCAGCTCCTTGCGGCCGGAGGCGTGGGAGGGATCGATGATCACCGGGAAGCCCGAGATCTGCTTCGCCGCGATGGCGATGCCGAGATCGAGGGTGTTCCGGGTGTAGGTCTCAAAGGTACGGATGCCCCGCTCGCAGAGGATCACCTGGTCGTTCCCGGAGGCGGTGATATACTCGGCGGCGGAGAGCCACTCGTTCAGGGTGGCGGCGAGGCCCCGCTTCAAGAGAATGGGCTTGCCGGCCTTGCCGACCTCCTTGAGGAGGGCGAAGTTCTGCATATTGCGCGAGCCGATCTGCAAGACATCGGCATACTGCGCCACGAGGTCGATCTGTCCGTTCTCCATCACCTCGGTGACGACGGGGAGGCCGGTCTCCTGCCGGGCGAGGGCGAGGAGCTTCAGGCCCTCCGCCCCCAGCCCCTGGAAGCCCTTCGGCGAGGTGCGGGGCTTGAAGGCGCCGCCCCGGAGGGCGGTGGCGCCGGCGGCCTTGACGGCGCGGGCGGCGGCGAGGAGCTGCTCCTCGGACTCGACGGAGCAGGGGCCAGCGATCATCACTGGGCGCCCGGGTACGAAGGCGATGGGGCCAAAGTAGCGGGCCACCTCCTGCTGTGTCTTGATGGTCTGGTCCTCGGCCATGCTACTCAGCTCCCTTCATCTACCTTATTACAGATAAAAAAACGCTCTCGTCCCCTAGTAGGGACGAGAGCGATTGCTCCCGCGGTACCACCCTGTTGGTGTCCAGTTTCGGACACCCCTCAATTACGCGGCGGAGGATCACTCCTCGATCGCGCCTCCCTGTAACGGCGGGTAACCGGCGGCGCCTACCGGCCTCATCGAGGCGTTCAGCGTGCAGCTCCGGAGGGAACTTCAGCGGGTCCGGCCATAGAAGCGCTTGCAGTCTGAGGGCGCTTCCTCCCTGGATGGTCGAGATCGAGCTTACTTTACTCCATCATAGCCGTTAGTGTTGAGATTGATTCTAGAGCAGTAAGGCTTGTGAGTCAATAGGGCTCGAACCTTTGGGTCTGGACTTTCGTTGGAGGAGTAGAGGTGGTAGGGCGGCGCTCTTGCACATACCCCCAGGCCCGTACGCATATCTCACCCCAAGAGGTCGCCGCACCTGGAGGGAAGCAGATGCACGAGGTTGGGATCGCCCACGAGCTCTGCCTGGCAGTCGAAGCGGCTGCGCGCCAACATGGCCTCGGGCGCGTCCAGGTGATCCAGCTCGTCATCGGCCACGAGCGCCTCGTCTGCCACGAGGCGCTTCAGTTCGCCTTTGACCTGCTAAAGCCGGCGCCGCTGATGCAGGATACCCGCCTCCAGATCGAGGGGCGCCCCGGCTATGACCTACTGATCGACCAGATTGAGGGGGAGCCATGAGAGTCAAGCTCAAGCAACCCGTGCTCCAAGGAAACGATGCCGCTGCCCGCACCAATCGGGCGCTCTTTGAGCGCCATCGGCTCCCCGTCCTGAACCTGATCAGCTCACCCGGCGCTGGCAAGACGACCTTCCTGGAGCGCTGGCTAGCGGAGACGGACTTGCAGGTCGGGGTGATCGAGGGCGACCTGGCCACGACGCTAGACGCCGAGCGGATCGCTGCCTGTGGGGCTGAGGTGGTGCAGATCAACACCCACGGGGCCTGCCACTTGGATGCGACGATGATCGCCCGCGCCCTCGACCACTTTGCGCTCGAAAGACTGGACCTTCTGGTGATCGAGAACGTCGGCAACCTGGTCTGCCCCGCGGAGTTCGACCTGGGTGAGTCCCTGCGCATCACCCTGCTCAGCCTGACCGAGGGCGACGACAAGCCGGCGAAGTACCCGACCAGTTTCCGCTGGGCGGATGCGGTCCTCCTGACCAAGGTGGACCTACTCCCCTACCTGCGCTGCGATCTGGAGCGGCTCTCCGGCTCGATCCAGGCGCTGAACCCAGGCGTACCGATCCTCTACGTCGCTGCGCAGACCGGGGAGGGGATGACCGAGTGGAACGACTGGCTACGCCGACGATTGAGCGCCGAAGGCTCCAGGTAAGGGGGATCGTGCAGGGGGTCGGCTTTCGGCCACTCGTCTACCGGCTGGCGGTAGCGAACGGCTTGACCGGCTTCGTCTGCAACCAGCGCGGCGAGGTCCTGATCGAGGTCGAGGGCGCCCCCGCGCCGCTGGAGCGCTTCCGTGCCGCCCTGGAGCGCGAGGCACGCCCACCGGCCCGGATTGAGCAGATCGAGGTGGCACGATTGGCGCCCACTGGCGCCGAGACGTTCGTCATCGAAGCGAGCGCTGACGGTGGTGGTGCGCGGGCGGCCTTTCCGCCGGACCTGGCGCTCTGTCCGGCCTGCCGGGCGGACCTGCTCAACCCGGCGGGGCGCTTCTATCAATACCCCTTCACCAGTTGCACCTACTGTGGTCCCCGCTATGCGATGATCCAAGGAGTCCCGTACGACCGCCCGGCCACCACCATGGCGCCCTTCGCCCTCTGTGACGCCTGCCGTGCCGAGTATCTAGACCCGTGCAATCGGCGGTTTCATGCCCAGTCCCTCGCCTGCCCGAGTTGCGGCCCGCAGATCGAACTGCTGGGCGCCCCACTGGCGGGGGATTGGCGGGAGAGGATTCACCCCCTCCTGCAGGCTGGCTCGATTGCGGCGGTGAAGGGGCTGGGTGGCTTTCACCTGATCTGTGATGCAACCAACGAGGCCGCTGTGAGCGAACTGCGCCGGCGCAAGCGGCGCCCCCGCAAGCCGTTCGCCCTGATGGCGCGCGATATCGATGCCGTAGAGGCGCACTTCAAGCTCTCGCCCTTGGAGCGGGAGGCGCTCACCTCCGCGCGCGCCCCGATTCTGCTGCTTCGGCCGAGGGCTACGCTCGGCGAACGGCTGCCGCTGGAGTCGCTGGCGCCCGGTTGCCACCGAATCGGTCTGATGCTTTCCTACACCCCGCTGCACCGCCTCCTCTTCCCCGACGGGATGCCGTTCCTGGTCGCCACCAGCGGGAACAGCAGCGGCTGGCCGATCGCTCGGACGAACGAGGAGGCGCTGGCGCAACTGGGCGGAATCGCCGATCTCTTCCTGCTACACGATCGAGCGATCGCCGTACGGGTGGAGGACTCGGTCGCCCACCAGGCGGGGGACCGGATCCGACTGATTCGCCGCTCACGGGGCTGGGCGCCCGAGCCGATCCCCGTTCCAGTCCCGCCAGGGGATGGACCCGTGGTCCTGGCCGTGGGGGCGGAGCAGAAGAGTACGATCTGCCTGCTACAGGGGCGAGAGGCGGTGCTGGGCCCCCACAACGGCGATCTGACCGGGGAGGAGCAGCTCGCTAGCTGGCGGGAGGGGTTGGCGCATCTGACCGGGCTCCTGGGGGTGGCACCGCCTGTGATCGCGTACGATCCGCATCCCGGCTACCTGGTCTCGCAGGAGGCGGCTCGGCTCTTCGCTGGCAGGCGGCTGGAGCCGGTCTACCATCACCATGCGCACATGGCGGCCTGCATGGCGGAGCATGGGCTGGACGGATCGGTGATCGGCTGCATCCTGGATGGCACGGGCTATGGGCCGGACGGCACGCTCTGGGGCTTTGAGATCTTGGCTGGTGACTACCGCTCCTTTGCGCGGCTGTCGCACCTAAAGCCGATAAGGCTTCCCGGGGGCGAGACGGCGATCCGCCAGCCGTGGCTGGTGGCGGTCTCGCTCTACCATGATCTGTCAGGGGATGCGGCGCAGACCTTGGCGTGGGCGAGGGGGCGGTTTCCGGCGCAGGCGGGGGCGCTGCCGCTCGTCCTGGCCCAACTGGACGGGCGGCTTCCGGCGCCAACAGCGAGCAGTGCGGGGCGACTCTTCGATGGGGTCGCAGCGCTGCTGGGTCTGTGCACGACGGCTACGTATGAAGGCGAGGCCGCAATCCGGTTGGGTGAACTGGCAGAGCGGCACGCAGGGGAGCGAGCCGACGGATACCCCATCGTGTGCGAGGGTGCTCTCCACCAGACCGCCCCCCTCATCCACCACCTACTCCAGGACCTCGAACGGTCGGTGCCGGTCGGGCTGATCGCCCTACGCTTTCACCGGACAGTAGCCGAGATGGTCTGCCAGGGCGCCCAACTCGCCCGTGACCAGACCGGTCTGCAGCGGGTGGTCCTCGGCGGTGGGGTCTGGCAGAACCGCCTCCTCCTCATCCAGACCGAGGAGCTTCTGACCCAGCAAGGCTTCCAGGTCTACACGCCCCAGCAGGTCCCTGCCGGCGACGGCGGGATCGCCCTCGGTCAGGCCGTGATCGCACGATGGAGGTGGCACCAGGATGTGCTTGGCAGTTCCGGCTAAGGTGCTTGAGGTGGACCTAGCCCTCTCTACAGCCCGCGTCGATTACCTAGGCAGCCAGATCACGGTCGGCACCGCCCTGCTTGAGGCGGTCAGGCCGGGGCAGTATGTCCTGGTCCACGTCGGCGAAGCGATCGCGGTGATCGATGAGGAGCACGCCCACGAAGGGATTGCGTTATGGAAGGAGTGGGCGAAAGAGCTATGAATCTCATGGCCTATCGGGATCAAGCGCTCTTCGCCGACCTGCGCCAGCGGATGGTACCACGGATCGAGGCGAAGGCAGAGACGCTCGGCCGCAAGCTGCGACTCATGGAGGTCTGCGGGACCCACACGGTCTCCTTCGCCAAGACCGGCGTCAAGCAGAGTCTGGCGGAGTCGGTCGAACTGATCAGCGGCCCCGGCTGCCCGGTCTGCGTCACCGACCAGACAGATATCGACCAGATGATCGCCTACGCCAGGCTCCCTGGCACGATCATCGCTACCTTTGGTGACATGATGAAGGTGCCCGGCTCGACGACCAGCCTCTACAAGGAGCGGGCGGCGGGGGCGGATGTGCGGGTCGTCTACTCGCCCACCCAGGCGCTCGCTATTGCCCGGGCGAACCCGGAGCGACGGGTGATCTTCCTGGGGGTGGGCTTCGAGACCACGGCCCCGAGCGTGGCGCTCAGCATCCGGCAGGCGAAGCGGGAGGGGCTGACCAACTACCTCGTCTACTCGGCGCATAAGCTGACCCCGCCTGCCCTCCAAGCGCTGGTCGAGGATCCGGCGCATCAACTGGATGGCTTCCTGCTGCCCGGTCACGTCTCCGTCATCATCGGGCGCCAGGGCTGGCATCTGTTGGAGTCGCTCAACCAGCCGGCGGTGATCGGCGGATTCGAGCCGGTCGACCTGCTGGTCTCGGTCTACCGGATCGTGCAGGAGATGGAGCGCTCGGAGCGATCGGTGATCAACGGCTATCCCCGGATCGTCCAGGAGGAGGGGAACCGGGTCGCTCAGGCCCTGCTAGCCGAGGTCTTCACGATCGCCGATACCCCCTGGCGGGGCTTTGGCGCCCTGCCAGCGAGCGGTCTCGCGATCGCCCCTGCCTATCAGGCGTTTGATGCCAAGGCTGCACTTGCCGTCGAGCCACCCCCGACCCGTCTTAGCAAGGGCTGTCGTTGCGGTGAGGTCGTGAAGGGGAAGGAGAGCCCGCTCCAGTGCGCCCTCTTCGGCAAGGCCTGCACCCCGGAGAACCCACTCGGGCCCTGCATGGTCTCGACCGAAGGGGCCTGCTCGATCTACTTTGCGTTTGCGGGAGGGACGGCATGAGGATTCTGCTGGCGCATGGGGATGGGGGCGCCCTGACCCATCAACTGGTGACCAAGCTCTTCCGACCGGCCTTTGCCGACGCCGCCTTGGAGGCCGAGGGTGACTCAGCGCTCTTGGCGAGCCAGACCGGGCAGATGGCGGTTACGACCGACTCCTTCGTGATCGATCCGCTGGAGTTTCCGGGCGGCGATATCGGCTCGCTGGCCGTCACGGGCACGGTGAACGACCTGGCCGTTAGCGGTGCGGTGCCGGCCTATCTGACGGTGGGCTTCATCGTAGAAGAGGGGCTAGAGCTCGAGTGCCTCCGGCGGATCGTCACCTCGATGGCCCAGACCGCTCGGGCGGCGGGGGTGCGGATCGTCGCCGGGGATACGAAGGTGGTCGAGAAGGGGAAGGGCGATGGGCTCTTCATCAATACCACCGGGATCGGCTGGGTGCCAGAGTCCGGCCGGCTGGGCATCGGACTGATTCAACCCGGGGATCGAGTGGTCATCAACGGGCCGATCGCGGAGCATGCCGTGGCGGTGTTAAGCGGTCGGGCTGGCCTGCAGTTCGCCGAGCCGGTCCAGAGCGACTGCGCCCCGCTGAATCGGCTGATCCATGCCATGCTCGAGCAGTTCCGGACGATCCGCTTCATGCGTGACCCGACCCGCGGCGGTGTGGCGACGACCCTGAAGGAGATCGCCCTGCAGACGGGCTTTGATATCGCGCTGGAGGAGGCGTTGCTGCCCGTACGGCCGGTGATTCGGGGCGCCTTGGAGCTGCTGGGCCTGGAGCCCTACTACCTGGCGAATGAGGGGAAGGTCTTGATCATCGTGGGGCCAGAGGAGGCCGACCGTCTGGTCGACTTCCTGCGCCAGCAGGATCAGGCGATGGCCGGGCTGATTGGCCAGGTCACCATCGGTACCGGTAACCTATGGCTCCAGACGCCCTTCGGCGGTCGGCGCAACCTGAGCCTGATGGCGGGCGCCCCGCTGCCGCGCATCTGTTAGAGAGGAGATGAGCCAAGGATGTGTCAAGGTCGATCCAATCCAGCGCAGGTGGAGTTGGCACTACGGCAACTGCAGATGGTTGCAACGCTCTTGGAAGAGTCCGTCCAAGGGTGGAGTCGACAGCTAGAGGGGGCCACCGGCGCCAGTGAACTTCGGATTGCGACGGACCTGGCCCGTTCACTTGGTCAGGTCTTGGGGCGGGCTGCGCTGGCGCTGGTGGAGGGCGCCAACCCGCCCGAAGCGGCGGTCACGGTGACGCCGCTGAAGCCAGCACACCGCTAGTTGCAAGAAGGAATAGGCTACCCCTGAGTTGACTCAGGGGAGTGGGCGCATGAACGAATTGGCGCAGATTCGCGGACAGATTCGGGTCGTGATGGGGGAACTGAAGTACCTGACCCGGCTGCTCTCGGTGGTGCGGGATCAGCCGACGAAGGGGCTGGCCCTGCAACAGTTGCAGAGCCAGATGGCCTACCTAACCTTCCTGATCGGCCTGCTGGATCGGCGGGCGGCTGTGGCGGAGACTGGCCTTCGCTCGTCGATGGGGCGGAGCGGCTTACCTGCGGGGCTAGGTCCGGCGCCCTCTACCGCAGGGCCCTCCTCCTCTACCGCAGAGCCCTCCTCCTCTACCGCACCATCCCGCACCTTTACACGGGCCGAACTGGCCACCTTCACCGGCCGGAACGGCAAGCCCGCCTACGTCGCCGTTGGTGGCGTCGTCTACGACGTCACCAACAACCGTGCTTGGTCCCTAGCGACCCATTTCGGCCTGCAGGCAGGGCGGGACCTGACAGCGGAGTTCGCCTCCTGCCACGGCGCCCAGCAGTGGATCCTGAAGACGCTGACACCCGTAGGGAGGTTAGCATGAGCAACGTCTTGCCGCCCGAACCGCTGGATAACGAGTCGATCGCGAAACGGCTCACTGATGAGGCACGGGCCCGTACTCGGGCTGGGACGCTACCGAAGAAGCGCCTCGTCTGGCTGGAACTGACCGGCTGCTCCGGCAACATCATCTCCCTGATGAACGGCTTCCACCCCGATCTGGAGTACACCATCACCGAGATGGTCGACCTGGTCTACAGCAACAGCCTAATGGCGGCTGAGGGCGAGCAGGCGATCGAGCGCCTGATGCAGATGCTGGACGAGGAGTTCATCCTGGCCGTCGAAGGGGCGATCGCACTCCGCGATGAGGGGCGTTACCACGTGATCGGGCGCTGGCGCGGACAGGAGCTTACGGCCCTAGCGGCGGCACAAATCCTTGGGGAGAAGGCGACGCACATCATCGCAGTCGGCGCCTGCGCCGTCGATGGCGGGCCGTCCGCTGCGAACCCAAACCCGGCCCAGTGCGTCGGACTCGCCGAGGTCGTCAAGCGGCCGATGATCAAGCTGCCGGGCTGCCCCTGCCACCCCGACTGGTTCCTGGGCACCCTCGCTCATCTCATGCTGTACGGTGAACCCAAGCTTGACGACCTTGGACGTCCGCTGCTGTTCTACAGCACACTGATTCATGACCGTTGCCCCCGGCGCCCCTTCTTCGACCAGGGGATCTTCGCGCGCACGCTCGAGGAGCCGACCTGCCTCTTCAAGCTTGGGTGCCGGGGTCCGGTTACCCGCGTCGACTGCCCGACCCGGCTCTGGAACGGGCATATCAACTGGCCGATCGGGGCCTCGACCTGCATCGGCTGCTCGCAGTTCGGCTTCCCCGACAAGATGGCCCCGTTCATCTCGTTCGACGCCACGCGTGAGGTCACATGAGCCAGCGGATCGTGATCAATCCGGTCACTCGGATCAGTGGCTTTATGGAGATCGACGTGCAGGTCGAGGCGAATCGGGTCGTGGATGCACAGACGAAGGGCTCCTTCTTTCGGGGCTTCGAGCAGATGATGGTCGGCCGCAACCCGTTCGACGCCATCTACCTGACCCAGCGGATCTGTGGCATCTGCTCGACGGCTCACTCCGTCGCCTCCTCGGTCGCCCTGGAGGATGCGCTGGGGGTGCAGGTGACGGAGCAGGGCCGCTACCTGCGCGACATCCTGCACGGTTGCGAGTTCCTGCAGAACCACCTGCGCCACTTCTACCAGTTCACCCTGCCGGACTATGTGAAACTCCCCGCCGTCAGCAGCTTCCTCAAGAGCCCGGATCATGGGGACTTCCGGCTCCCGGCAGCGGTGAACGAGGAGCTGGCCGGCCACTACTTCGAGGCACTTCAGGTGAGCCGCTTGGCACACCAGATGCTGGCCATCTTGGGCGGCAAGGCGCCGCACAACCACGGCGTCTTCGTTGGCGGCGTGACCCGGGCGCCCACCGTCGATCAGATCGTCAGCATGAGGTCGATCCTGTCCGAGATCAGCGCCTTCGTCCGGGAGAAGGCGGTGCCGGACGTCTACACGATCGCCCGCTACTATGAGGACTACTTCCGGATGGGCCGCGGGCCCGGAAACCTGCTGAGCTATGGACTCTTTGACCGGTACCCACAACTAGGTACGCTCTACGTCGATCCGCTCGTCTACACGGCGGGCCGGACTCAGCCCTTCCGCCCTGAGTTGATTACCGAGGAGATCGACTTTGCGTGGTACCAGGGGCAGCGTTCCTACACGCCCCTGGAGACGATGACCGAGCCCGACCTGCAGAAGAAGGGCGCCTACTCGTGGGTGAAGGCGCCCCGCTATGACGGCCTGCCATGCGAGGTCGGCCCGCTGGCCCGTCTCTGGCTCTCGGGCGAGTACCGGGCTGGCCTCTCAGCGATGGACCGGACGATCGCCCGGACCTTGGAGAAACGGAAGGTGACGGAGATCCTGACCACCCTGCTCGACCAACTCGAGCCGGGGGTTCCGCTGCAGCAGGCGTGGGAACTCCCAGACCAGGCGACGGGGATCGGGCTGGTCGATACGACGCGGGGCGCCCTGGGCCATTGGCTGAAGCTCGAGAATCGCCTCCTCTCCTTCTACCAGATCATCACGCCGTCAGCCTGGGACTTCTCGACCCGGGATACCAAGCAGCACGGTACCGCTGAGCAGGCGCTACTCGGAACGGAGATCCGCAACCCCGAGCAGCCGATCGAACTCGGGCGGATTCTACGCTCCTTCGATCCCTGCATGTCCTGCGCCACCCACCTCTACCAGCCCGGCAAGGATCCGGTCACGATCCAGATCTTCGGATGAGGAATCTGCTGGTCTTGGGCCTGGGCAACCGGTTGATGATGGATGATGGCATCGGGGTTGCGGTCGTGGAGTTGCTGGCCAAGGCGGCTGACGGCGTTCGCTATGAGGTTGCCGAGACCGACTTTGCCTACGCACTCGAGGTGGCCGCTGAGGCGGATTCGGTGCTGATCGTCGACGCTGCGCTGACCGGCGGCGAACCGGGGACGGTCACCCTCCTGCCGCTGGCGGATATGGCCATCTCTCGCCCTGGACTCTCGCTCCATCAGTTGCACTTTGTCGATCTGCTGCTGCAACTGGCGCTGCCGCAGGAGGGGGCGCTGATCGGGATCACACCGGCGCAGGTCGAGTTTCACCTGGGCCTGAGCGATCTGCTGCAGGCGCAGTTGGATCCCATCGTCAGGCGTGTCCGTTCGATCATCGACGCGTGGCGAACCGCACCGGGGTGAATGTAGGCAAAAGCGAAGGGCGCCGCCCTCCCACTCTCGGGGAGGACGGCGCCCTTCGCGCATCCGCAGCATGGTAGACTCCTACTGCTTTTCGGCCTCCCACTTCAGTTCATAGGTCGTGCAGTTGGCATCCTTCTGGAGGATCGTCCCCGCAGCCTTGCCGTCGCCGGTAAGGGTCGCCGTGAAGCGATACTGGGTCCCGTACTCCTTCTCCTCCCCCTCGATCTGGAAGGCGCCATCCGCCCCGGCCACGAAGGGACCGTCGAAGAAGAGCGTGCTGGTGCGGGAGCTGGAGGAGCCACTGCAGGTCTCGAGGACGTCGGCATGGACCTCAGTGATCTGCTTGCCGTTGGCCGAGAGCTTGAAGGTGATCCCGTAACCCCGGGTGACCTTCCCCTTATAGGTTCCACCCTGCGCCTTGGACGCCGTTTGCTTGGTCTCCGGAGCGGCAGCCGGGGCCGTGGTCGTCTGGCTTGAGCCCGTGGTGCAGCCACCGAGAGGCAGGGCCAAGAGCAGCAGGGTCACGATCACCGGTGCCTTCATCGAGATCAGCTCCGATTTAAATGTAGTAATAGTCACAGTATACCAAAGTTACGCGAAGGGCGCCCCCTCCATTCAGGGGGCGCCCCTCGCTTTGCTAGTCGACCTGCGCCGCCTCCCAGTCCTCCCGTAGGAGGCCCATCATCACCTGATCGCGGTAGCCCTTCGTCGTCCACATCGCCTTGCGCAGGCGCCCCTCCTCAACGAAGCCGCACTTCTTGTAGCACCGAATCGCCCGCTCGTTATCAGAGAAGGTATCAATGTCGATCCGGTGAAGGTTATAGCTTGTAAAGAGGAAGCGCACGAACTGGCGCACCACCGCGGTGCCGTAGCCGCGGCCCCAGTAGCGCTTGTCGCCGATCATCATGCCGATCGTGGCCCGCCGGCTGATCCGATCGAGCCCACGGAAGGTGATCGAGCCGATCAGGGTGTGGCCCCCCTCCGCCTCTGCCTCGATGGCGAAGAGGCGGCGCCCATCGGTCGCCCTCTGGCTGCGGACCTGCTCCTCGAACTCGGACATTGTAGGTAGGGCATCGCCGTAGCCCCCGGCGCCCCAGTAGAGGACCTCTTCATCCGTGCGAAAGCCATAGAGGGCAGGGACGTCCTGCAGTGTAACGGGTCGGAATCTGACCACCGGGGTACCCTCCGATCAAATAGAGTCAACGTAAGAAGATCGTACCACACCAGGGAACGTTTTCCCTCCCTCGTGTGTCTGTAGGGTGCTTGAACGAAAGGGAGGGATCAGATGCGGCAGAGTGACGAGGCCTTCCTCGCCCTTCTCCGCCCGGAAGAGGGCAAACTCCTCCGGATCGCCCGGGCGCTGACCGGCCGTGAGGCCGACGCCTGGGAGATGGTACAAGATGCGGTGGTCCAGGCCTACGAGCGCTTCCATACCCTCCGGGGCGGCCCGGAACTCTTCGCCCCCTGGCTTCGGCGGATCCTGGTCAATCGGTGTAAGAACCTCCTACGGAGTCGGGCACGGCTCATCCTACTAGAGACGGCGGCGGAGGCCG
>DATGYC010000398.1:0-2386 GCA_035298385.1 Symbiobacteriaceae bacterium
CCTGCCCCACCAAAGGCCCTACAATGAAAAGAACCCGGCCGCTCAACGCGACCGGACTTCTCTTTCAGGCACGGGTTGAACCTACACCGCGCGCTGGACCTTACCAGACCGCAGGCAACGAGTGCAAACGGTCAGCCGGACGGTGCGGCCGTTCAGCTTGGCACGAACGGTCTGAACGTTCGGCGACCAGGTCCGCTTGGTCTTATTATCGGCGTGAGAGACAGCGTTACCGGAGGTAACACCCTTGCCGCAAACCTCGCAGAGTCGAGCCATGTCGACACCTCCTACAACGGGTGGAACCCCTTTTTTGCTCGCTAAAAGCACGCTACTCATGATAGCATACCTGTAGCACAAGCGACAAGGGACCAAGCCGCGAAATTTAACCCCCCCTGGGAACCCGCTCCTACGGTAGCAGGAAAATGATGCTGGGGTGAAGAATAAGCCGGATTCGGGGAAGGGATCGACATGGGTAAAGAAGTCGTCACGAACCTGGGCAGAATCTATCTAAGTGAAGACGTGATCGCCACCATGGCTGGCGTCGCCTGCACCGAGTGCTACGGCATCGTCGGCATGGCCTCCTCACGCTTGCAGGACGGCCTGGCCGATCTACTGGGCCGCGAGTCGCTCTCCAAGGGCGTTCAGGTCCTGCTCGAAGGCGACTCCGTCGAGATCCTTCTTTATATCGTCGTCGGCTATGGCACCAGGATCTCGGAGATCGCCAAGAATGTCAGCGACAAGGTCCGCTACGTGATCGAATCCCAGACAGGGCTCACCGTGCGGGCCGTCCATATCCGGGTTCAGGGCGTCAAGTTGACGGCTCACTAGGATGCATAGAGAGTAACCATTCGATCTGCCTTATCCATCATCATTTAGACCGCAGGGGCGCCCCCGCTCCTTGCGCGAGGAGGACTTGGTTCTTGAGCACGCACGCCATTGACGGCAAGCTCCTCAAGCAGATGCTGCTCCACGGCGCAGCCAAGCTAGAGGCCCTTAAGGAGAACGTAAACGCCCTGAACGTCTTCCCAGTTCCGGACGGCGATACGGGCACCAATATGTCGATGACGATGGCCTCCGCCGTGCGTGAGCTCGAGCGGACCGGTGACCGGACCGTCGAGGAGGTCGCGGCGGCTGTCGCCCAGGGCTCCCTGATGGGCGCCCGCGGCAACTCCGGCGTCATCCTCTCCCAGCTCTTCCGTGGCTTTGCCAAGGGCTGCGAGGGGCACGTCAACATCGCCGCCCGGGATCTGGCTGAAGCCTTCCAGTTGGCGGTCGAGACCGCCTACAAGGCTGTCATGAAGCCCGTCGAGGGCACCATCCTGACCGTCGCCCGCGAGTCGGCGGCGGCTGGCGTCAGCCTCGCCAAGACCGTGACCGATCCGGTGGCGCTCCTGAAGGGGATCGTCGAGGCGGCTGAGGTCTCGCTCGCCCACACCCCTGAGCTCCTGCCGGTGCTGAAGAAGTCCGGCGTCGTCGATTCCGGCGGCAAGGGCTATACCGTCATCCTGCATGGCATGTTCGAAGTCCTCTCCGGTGGCGTCACCGTGGAGGCTCCGGCAGCGGCCAAGCCCGTGGCTTCGGGTGCGGCGAAGCATGACCTCTCCCCCGCTACCCGCATCGACTTCGATCCCGCAGCGCTCGGGGAGATCCAGTTCCCCTATGACTGCGAGTTCTTCATCCGGCGCTATCCGGGCGGCAAGCCGATCCCCAACGAGGAGGTCGCCCGCCTGCTCGAGCCGATGGGCGACTCGATCTACGTCGTCGGCGGCGAGGATCGGGCCAAGGTCCACATCCATTCGGATAACCCGGGCCCCGTCTTCTCGCTCTGCATCCAGTACGGCGATCTGATCGACATCGTGATCCACAACATGCGGGAGCAGCATGACTACCTCCTCGAGCATGCCCAGCGGGCTCATGAGGCTGAGGCGGTCGAAGAGGGCCCGATCGGCAACTCGGCCGTCGTTGCCGTCGCTGCCGGCGAGGGGCTGGCGGCGATCTTCGAGTCGCTGGGCGCCGCCCACGTGATCCAGGGTGGTCAGACGATGAACCCCTCGACCGAGGATCTGCTGAACGCCATCAACAGCTGCCCGGAAGAGGCCGTCTTCGTCCTGCCGAACAACAAGAACATCATCCTCGCCGCCCAGCAGGCGGCAGCGCTGACCCCGAAGAAGGTCTACGTCATCCCGACCCGCTCGGTTCCGCAGGGGATCGCGGCGATGGTCTCGTGGATGGGCGATGCCGAGCCGGCGAAGCTGGAGGGCGCCATGACGAAGGCCGCCGCCTCCGTCCAGACCGGCGAGGTGACCTACGCCGTTCGCACCACCACCTTCGGTGATCTGCAGATCAACGAGGGCGACATCCTGGGCCTGGCCAACGGCCAGATCAAGCT
>DATGYC010000399.1:0-3443 GCA_035298385.1 Symbiobacteriaceae bacterium
GGCGCAGCCTCCCGCTGTTCGGACTTCGTATGCGTCAGGTTCGTGGTACTGGTGACCAGAATCAGGAGGACCGCGGCGGCAGCAGATGCCGGGTAGAGCCAGGTCAGGCGGGAGCGCGGCCGCTTATGAATCTGGGCCAGCACCCGCTCCTGCATCGCCGGGGTGAAGGTGAAGTCGGCCAGATCGCGGCCTACCTCCTCCTGCACGGCTCGGCGCAGATCAACGGGCTCACGCATCATGCATGCCCCCCTTTCGCGAGGGATTCCTTCAACAATTGGCGCGCCCGGAAGAGACGCGTCTTGACAGTATTCTCATTGGAGCTAAGCACCGTGGCGATCTCCACGGTGGTCAGGTCCTGGTAGTAGTAGAGCAGCAGGACCTCTCGGTAATGGGCCGGCAACTCCTCGATCAGGTGCAGCAGTTGTTCCTGCTGATCCTTCTCAAGCAGGAGTTCCTCCGGCGTTCCCTCCGGCGCAACCTGCTCCCACTCCCGATCACCCTCCCCTTGGCGGGGGTCGGCTACAGGGACAAGACGCCGCCACCAGGCGGTCCGCGCCTTATCACGGCACAGATTGACGGTGATCCGGTAGAGCCACGTATAGACAGAGGATTCACCGCGGAAGGAGTTCCAGTGATGGTAGGCCTTCAAGAAGACCTCCTGGGTTACATCCTCAGCGAGGTGCCTATCCTTTAGATAAAAGTGGGCCAGGTGGAGAACCTTGGTGCCGTACTCGGCCATCAGTTGCTCCAGGGCGGCGGCTGGATCGCTCTCCCATAGCCGCTGCTCGGTCTGTGACATTGCTGGTTTCACCCTTCCGCATCATTGGCGATATTCGAAGGGTTACGCCATTGAGACCCTATTAGCCTGCTACGCACCCCAAAAAAGATGATGGTGCAGGTCTTCACTGCAACAGACGGTAGTCGGACCTATTCCGTTTCAAGTAACTGTCGCTTTGTGTTAGACTGGAGGCAAGAATCGTGGCACAGGAGGTCCTAACCGTGAGCGCGCCGCGCGACCTTTCCACCCTGGACAGCTTCCTGACCAAGCACAAGATCGGTGTCGACCAGCTCTTTCATTTGATTCACCTGGGCGCCCATCAGGTCGGGCAGTCCGCTGAAGTGCCGGAGGCGACCCGAGCCCACTTCCAGCAGATCGCCCAAGAGTGCTATGACCTGTGGCACAACACCCTGCCCAACGGCAAGCGTCTCCTGTAAAGATCGACCCGTGGTCTCCGCCACAAACGTCCGGCAGATAGTCGGGCGTTTTTTCATTGCTTCGGCAGGCGTAACAATCACCCTTGTATAAATAGATAGAAGCCACAACAAACATTCCTGCCGCTCGCAAGGAGGCCGCCTCGATGACCGAACGCCGCAGACTGACCGCCGAAGACCTGCTCGCCCTGAAGCTAGCAGGCGACGTCCAGATCCATCCGGATGGTACGAAGGTCCTCTACACCCTGCAGGAGATCAACGCCGAGGCGAACGAGTACCGGACCGCCCTCTGGCTGGCCGAGGAGGGGAAGGAGCCGATCCGCTTGACCGGCGGCACCCACGACTCCACCCCCCGCTGGTCCCCGGACGGAACACTGATCGCCTTCCTCTCTCGCCGCTCGGGCTCGACCCAGATCTGGATCCTGCCCGCTCAAGGCGGTGAGGCCTATCAGCTGACCAAGATCAAGGGTGGGGTGGGCGCCCCCGTCTGGTCCCCCGACAGCCGCACAATCGCCTTCAGCGTGAACCTAGGTCCCAAGGGCATCCAGCCCGAGGGCCAGGAGGAGAGCCAGGATCTCTTTGCCAAGCACACCGCTGGCGTCAAGGTGATCGATCGACTCTTCTACAAGCTGGACGGAACCGGCTACTTTGGCGACAAGCGGAGCCATGTCGCCATCGTCCCGGTAACGGATCGCCGCTGCGCGGGCGCCCCCACCCCCGAGTCCCGCCTCCTAACCGATGGCGATTTCGACCACGGCCAGCCGGCCTGGGCGCCCGACGGTAGCGGTCTCTACCTCTCTGCCCTGCGCCGTGCCGACGCCGATTCGTACCCCCAGGCATCGAACCTCTGGTTCTTCCCGCTGACCGGCGAGCCGGTCCAACTGACCGATGGAACCGACCTCGCCGCTTCCTCCCCCACCCCCTCGCCCGACGGCCAGACGGTCGCCTTCCTGGGCAGCCTGCCCGCCGAACAGGGCTACGGCCTGACCGGGCTCTACCTGCTCGACCGGCAGGGCGGCGCCATCCGACAGCTCGCCCCGAACCTGGACCGCGGCTTTGTCAACGAGGTGATCGTCGACATGCCCGCCCCGGGTGGCCACCCGCTCACCTGGGCGCCCGACGGCCGTTCGCTCTTCGCCCCCGTCTCGGACGCTGGTCAGGTCCATCTGGTCCAGGTCGACGCTGCCAGCGGCGCCGTCCAGGCGATCACCGGCGGTGACAAGGTCGTCTACAGCTACTCGCTCACCCCGGACACCAAGCGGGCGGCCCTGGCCTACGCCACCCCCGCCTCGCCCGGTGACGTCTACCTCGCTCGCCTGACCGAGAAGGCCCCGACTAGCCCCACGTTGAACGCCGGGACGGTCCTGACCGGCGGCGGCGTCCACGAGGTCCAGCTCTCAGCCCACAACCAAGCCCATCTGGCTGGGCTTGACCTGACCCGCCCCGAGCGCTATCAGTTCCGGGCCAGCGAGGGTGAGCCCCTGGTCGATGGCTGGATTCTCCCGCCGGTCGGCCTTCAGCCCGGCGAGAAGGTCCCCGCCATCCTTGAGATTCACGGCGGCCCGATGGGCATGTACGGCTGTGGCTTCATGTATGAGTTCCACCTGATGGCAGCGGCTGGCTACGGCGTAATCTTCACCAATCCGCGTGGCTCCCAGGGCTACGGCCGGGAGTTCTGTATGTCGATCATGGGCGACTGGGGCGACAAGGATTACCGGGACTGCCTCGTAGCGGTTGACACCGCCTGCGCGACGGCGCCCTGGATCGACCCCGCTCGGGTCGGCGTGGGCGGTGGCTCCTACGGTGGCTTCATGGTCAACTGGATCGTCGGCCACACGAACCGGTTCAAGGCGGCCGTCACGGGGCGCCCGGTGGTCAACCGCCACTCGGCGATGGGCACCTCGGATACCGGTTACAACCGGATCGGCCAGTTCGGCACGGATAACTGGTGGGAGCCCGAGAAGATGGGCCCCTACTTGAAGCAGTCCCCGCTCGTCCATGCCCACAAGGTCGAGACCCCGCTCCTGATCGAGGCCCAGGAGGGCGATCTCCGCTGCCCGATCGAGCAGGCGGAGCAGTTCTACATCGCCCTGAAGATGCAGGGGAAGACGGTCCGCTTCATCCGCTACCCGAACGAGTTCCACGGCATGTCCCGCACCGGAAAGCCCTGGCACCGGATTCACCGGTTGAAGGCGATCAACGCCTGGTTCGACGAGTACCTGCGGTAGAGA
>DATGYC010000400.1:0-18486 GCA_035298385.1 Symbiobacteriaceae bacterium
ACCATGGTGCGGAGAAGAGCCTTACGGGCCGAAACATCACGACCCAGCTTCTTGTTACCGGCCATGCAATTTCACCTCTATTCCTGTGAAATCGACTGCGACGTATCGCTACGTAATTCGCAGCGTTTAGTCCTCCGACTCGCGGAGGCCCAGGCCGATAGCGGCCAGCTTCTGCTTGACTTCCTCAAGGGACTTCTTGCCGAGATTACGCACCTTGATCATCTCTTCATCCGTCTTGGCGCAAAGCTCCGCGACGGTGTTGATGCCAGCACGCTTCAGGCAGTTGTACGAACGGACGGAGAGATCGAGTTCTTCGATCGTCATCTCCATCAGCTTGTTCCGGTCGTTGTCGTCCTTCTCCTCCATCACCTGGATCGCATCCGCGTCGTCGGTGAGCGAGAGGAAGAGCTCGAGGTGCTCCTTGAGGATCTTAGCGCCCCAAGAGCAAGCCTCGTCCGGCCGGACCGTGCCGTTCGTCCAGACCTCGAGGGTCAGCTTGTCATAGTTGGTCTTGTTACCGACACGGGTATGCTCAATGGTGTAGTTGACCCGGCGAATCGGCGAAAAGACCGAGTCGATCGGAATCATGCCAATGGGCATATCCGGGGTCTTGTTCTGGTCAGCGGGGACGTACCCACGCCCCTTGCCGACATGGATCTCGGCGATCAGACGACCACCCTTATCCACGGTGGCGATGTGCAGGTCCGGGTTGAGGATCTCCACATCGGCGTCCGCCTGAATCTCACCAGCCGTAATCGGCCCCTCCGTGTCCACCTCGAGCCGGAGGACCTTCGGCTCATCACTGTGAACCTTGAGCGAGAGCTGCTTGAGGTTGAGGATGATATCAGTGACATCCTCCACGACCCCAGGGATGGTGGAGAACTCATGCAGCACGCCGTCGATCTTCACAGAGGTCACCGCGGCGCCAGGAAGGCTCGAAAGCAGAATCCGCCGCAGCGAGTTGCCAAGGGTGATGCCGTAGCCGCGCTCGAGCGGTTCAACCACGAACTTGCCGTAGCTGTTGTCCTCGGCTAGCTCCACGCACTCAATCTTGGGCTTTTCCATTCCGATCATTCAGTAGATACCCCCATATCCCAGCCCCGCATCCGGCGAGGGCGAACGTCTACGCCGCCAGTTGACCCAAGTCAGCCAAGCGATTACCGGGAGTAGAGCTCGACGACGAGGTGCTCCTGGACCGGCACATCGATCTCGTCCCGGTTAGCCAGGCGCACAACGGTACCACGGAGAGCCTCGGCCTCGACGGAGAGCCAAGCCGGGACAGTCCGGGTGCCAGCAGCCGCCAGCTCCTTGATCCGCTTGTGGTCCTTGGAGGACTCACGAACGGCGACAACGTCGCCCGGGCGGACCAGGTAGGAGGGGATGTTGACCTTACGGCCGTTGACTTCGATGTGGGAATGCTTGACGATCTGGCGAGCCTCCGCACGGGAGGAGCCCAGACCCATCCGGTAAGCCACGTTGTCGAGGCGGCGCTCGAGGGTCTGCAGGAGGATCTCGCCAGTGACGCCCTTCTTGCGGGACGCCATGTCGAAGTACATCTCAAACTGCTTCTCGAGGATACCGTAGAAACGACGGGCCTTCTGCTTCTCACGGAGCTGGATGCCGTACTCGGACATCTTCTTACGCGAAGTGCCGTGCTGGCCAGGAGCGGAATTGCGCTTCACGACGGGGCACTTGTCGCTGTAGCACTTCTCGCCCTTTAGGTAAAGCTTAACGCCCTCCCGGCGGCAAAGCCGGCAGACAGCGTCAGTATAGCGTGCCATGTGTTACGTATTCCCTCCTCTTCCTAGACGCGGCGCCGCTTCGGCGGGCGGCAACCATTATGCGGGATCGGGGTTACGTCCTTGATGGTCGTAACCTCAAGACCAGCGGCCTGCAGCTGGCGAATAGCCGCCTCACGGCCGCTACCCGGGCCCTTGACGAAGACCTCAACCTCACGCAGGCCATGCTCCATCGCAGCCTTCGCAGCGGTCTCAGCGGCCATCTGCGAGGCGAACGGGGTGGACTTGCGGGAGCCCTTGAAGCCCATATGGCCCGAGGTCGCCCAGGACAGAGCGTTACCGTTCACGTCAGTGATGGTAACGATAGTGTTGTTGAACGTGGACCGGATGTGGACCACGCCCTTATCGACGTTCTTCCGCTCCTTGCGCTTGGTACGCACGACGCGCTTAGCCATTTAGACGTGACCCCCTTTACTTCCCGGCCTTCTTCTTACCCGCAACGGTCTTCTTGGGACCCTTACGAGTGCGAGCGTTCGTCTTGGTGCGCTGGCCGCGAACCGGCAGGCCCTTGCGGTGCCGCAGGCCACGGTAGCAGCCGATCTCGATCAGGCGCTTGATGTTGAGCTGAATCTCACGCTGGAGATCACCCTCAACCTTGTAGTCGCGGTCGATGACCTCACGGATCTTGGCGACCTCATCGTCGCTCAGGTCACGAACACGAGTGTCCGGGCTGATCCCGGTCTTGGCAAGAATCTCGCGGGAGGTGGCCCAGCCAATACCGTAGATGTACGGCAGAGCGGCCTCCACACGCTTGTCACGAGGCAGGTCGATGCCTGCAATACGCGCCATGCTCGAGTAATACCCTCCTCAGTTTGAAGCCCAACTTGTGAATGAATGGATGCACGACCCGTCCAACCTGCAATCTTGACGAAGAAGTCAGTGAGGGAAGAGGTCCTCAACCGACCAGCCGCCTTCGCCCCGTTTGCAGTTTGGTTCCAGGGATGGCTTTTACACGCCTCTCGGCAGTGCCCTTCCCCTCGAGTCCATGCGGGTGGGACCGTCTCCCCGTCTCCGGGAGAGATCAGGCCAAAAATTTAGCCCTGCTTCTGCTTGTGCTTGGGGTTCTCGCAGATGACCATCACAGCGCCACGCCGCTTGATCACCTTGCACTTCTCGCAGATCGGCTTAACCGACGGACGAACCTTCACGAGCAGCCCCTCCTCTCTTGGTCGCGCTCGTGTGGAACATGGCTAGAGCGCAGGGATTGAAAACGTTGATTGGTGTGGAAGCACGAAAAGAACAAGAAGACACCAGGGCGCCCTGCAGTACAGGCCACCTTGCTTACGGTGCTTCCTGTGCCCAACCTGCTACTTAAACCGGTATACTATTCTACCACGAGTCAGATCGTAAGGCGAGAGTTCAATCGTAACTCGGTCGCCCGGTAAAATACGGATGAAGTTCATCCGGATCTTCCCCGACACGTGGGCGAGAACCTTGTGACCGTTCTGCAGCTCAACGCGGAACATCGCGTTCGGCAACGGCTCAATCACAGTGCCCTCAAGTTCAATTACGTCGTCCTTCGACATGCTTCGACCTAGACCTCCTTCTGTTCACGAAGATGGAAGGCCCGTAGGGCCTTGAGTATCTCCTGATCAGGAACCCGCTCGCCCCGCGAGAACCGCTCGGCTAGCGTTGATTCAACCCAGCCGACGACCTCCAGGTGGCGACGGTTCTTCGCCTTGGGTCGATCGTAGGGGCGCTGATCGCCGTCGATCACGGTGACCAGACGCTCATCCACCTGCCTCAGAACGACGTATACAGTAGCCTGATCCCGTCCGGCCAGCGAGCGGACAACCGCTCCCGGCCGCAGACCCGGTTGATCCACGTCGGCAGCCTCCTGCACTCTCCGTACCAGTCACAAGACCAATACCCTCATTATACCACAAACCCCGCCAACTATTCCTAGGGTTTTGTGAGAATAAGAGGGCCATCTTCGGTCACAGCAACGGTATGCTCGAAGTGTGCGGACGCCTTACCGTCCAGTGTCACGACCGTCCAATCGTCAGCTAGCACCTTAACCTTCCAGGTGCCCAGGTTGACCATCGGTTCGACCGCTAGGACCATGCCAGGCTCCAGGACCGGACCCACCGTAGCTGGCCCGTAGTTCGGAATCTGCGGTTCCTCGTGCATCTGCTGACCGATGCCATGGCCCACGAAATCGCGGACCACCGCCAAGCCCTCAGCCTCCACGTAGGTTTGGACCGCATGCCCCAACGCACCGAGCCGTCTGCCAGGATAACATTGTGCAATCGCCTTTTCAAGTGCAGTTTCTGTCACAGATAGCAACTTCTGTGCATCTGCACTCACCTGGCCCACCGGATGGGTGAAAGCGGAGTCGCCTACCCAGCCCCCGAATGTAACCCCCAGGTCGATCGCAATCACGTCACCTTCACACAAGCGGCGCGGTCCAGGGATCCCGTGGACTACCTCATCATTAACGGAGGCGCAGATCGAACCGGGGTAGCCGTGGTAGCCCTTAAAGGTGGGCACCCCACCGGCCTTCCGGATGAGCGATTCAGCCAGTGCATCCAACTCGGCCGTGGTAACCCCAGGGGCGACCGCAGCCTTCAGTGCCTGGTGAACCTCCCAGACGATCTGGCCAGCCAGCTTCATATGAGCAATCTCGGTCCGGGACTTCTTGATGATCATTAGGCCTTCACCGCGTCAATAATCGCAGCAGTGACGACATCCATAGATTGGTTGCCGTTCACAGCCTTAACCAGTCCCTTCTCCGTGTAGAAGGCCAGAACTGGCGCGGTCTTGCCATGGTACTCCTGCAGACGGACAGCCACCTTTTCGGCGTTGTCATCCGACCGCTGGTAAAGCTCGCCGCCGCACTTGTCACAAATGCCCTCCGCCTTGGGCGGGTTGAACTTGACGTGGTAGGTGGCGCCGCAGGCCTTGCAGACCCGGCGACCCTCCGCCCGCTCCACGAGAAGCCCATCTGGCACCTGAATGTTCACCACGGCGTCCAGCTTCAGACCTAGATCCTGGAGCATCAGCTCCAGGGCAGCGGCCTGGTCAGCCGTGCGCGGAAAGCCATCAAGGATGAAACCCTTCTGGCAGTCAGGCTGCGCCAGGCGATCCTTCACGATCGCGTTGGTCAGCTCATCCGGCACGTACTTGCCGGCGTCCATGAACTTCTTCGCCTCGATGCCCAGGGGAGTTCCCTGCTGCAGGTTGGCGCGGAAGATGTCACCGGTCGAGATATGGGGAATCGCCTGCTGCGTCGCCAGGAGCGCAGCCTGCGTGCCCTTGCCCGCGCCCGGCGGGCCCATCAGAATGATATGCATCGCTCTGCCTCCACCGCTCTGGAGTAAGACGCACGCGAAGACCGACCCCCCCGCTTTGGGGGCGGGCGAATCGGTCCTCAGCGGGCGCCGGAGCAGATTAGGAACGCATGAACCCCTGGTACTTACGCACCACAGCCTGCGACTCAATCTGCTTCATTGTGTCAATGGCAACACCCACAACGATCAGGATCGCAGTTCCACCAATGGCCGCGTTCTGCACGCCGGTCAGCTGCTGAATGAACAGCGGCAGCACCGTCAGCATCCCGAGGAAGATGGCGCCCACCAAGGTGAGACGCTCCGACACCCGTCCAAGGTAGTCGGCGGTCGGCTTACCCGGCCGAATGGTCGGGATGAAACCACCGTTCTTCTTCAGGTTGTCCGCGACGTCCGTGGTGTTGAACTGGATCGCCGTGTAGAAGTAGGTGAAGAAGACGATAAACAGGATCTGCGCGACCCAGAACCAGACCTGGCCGGAGCCGAAGTACCGGTTCACGAAGATCGCGAAGCTCGAGTTCGGGAAGAATCCAGCGATCGTGATCGGCAGGTAGAGGAGCGAGTTGGCGAAGATGACGGGGATCACACCCGCTTGGTTAATCTTCACCGGAAGGAAGGAGGACTGACCCCCGTAAACCTTCCGCCCGACCATCTGCTTCGTATAGTGGATCGGGACCTTCCGAACCGCCTCAGTCATCAGAACCACGAAGGCCACCATCGCAACCGTGATCACACCGACCAGGCCTACCTGGAACGGGTTGACCGAGCCAGCCTTCACCAGCTCCCACAGGGTCGCGATCGCTGCCGGCAGGCGGGTGATGATGTTGGCAAAGATGATCAGTGACGTGCCGTTCCCAATGCCCTTCTCCGTGATCAGTTCACCCATCCACATCATGAAGGCCGAACCTGCAACCAGGGCGACCATGACGAGGGCGACTGTCCACCAGGAGTTGTCGATGAACGCACCCGCAGAGCGCACGTAGGTCGCAATGCCGAACGCCTGGACTAGGCCCAGGACGACCGTCAGGTACCGGGTGTACTGCTGGAGCTTCTTCCGCCCCTCTTCGCCGCCTTCCTTCTGCATCTCTTCCCACTTCGGGATGACGACAGTCAAGAGCTGCACAATGATGGAGGCGTTGATGTAGGGCGTAACGCTCATCGCGAAGATGGCAAATTGCTGGAACGCACCACCCGCGAAGAGGTCGACGATCCCGAGGAACCCGCCGCCCTTGAAGAGCGACTGGGCCGCGAAGATGTTAACCCCTGGCACGGGAACGTGAGCACCGATGCGAAGGACCACGAGCATGAGCGCCGTGAAGAGCAAGCGCTTCCGGAGTCCCGGCAACCGAATGGAGTTGCGGAGTGCGTCCAGCATTGGCATGACGTTTAGTTCACCTCTTCGGTGGTCTCTCCGATAACCTCGACGGAACCGCCGGCGGCGACAATCTTCGCCTTGGCGGACTCAGAGATCTTGTGAGCCTTGACCGTGAGGGCCTTGGTGATCTCGCCAGCGCCCAGGATCTTAACGCCCTTGACGGCGTTCTTGCAGAGGCGGGTCTCCTCCAGCAACTCCGGGGTGACGACCGTGCCGGCCTCGAGAACGTCGAGAGCCTCAACGTTGATGACCTCGTAGGTCACACGGAACGGGTAGTTCGTGAAGCCCTTCTTCGGCATGGTGCGCATCAGGGGCATCTGACCGCCCTCGAAGCCCATACGGACACCGCCGCCAGCGCGGGCGTTCTGGCCCTTGTGGCCCTTGCCCGAGGTCTTACCCAGGCCGGAACCGATACCGCGACCGACGCGCTTCTTGGACTTCTTGGCACCAGGATTGGGGGACAGCTCATGAAGCTGCATGTGTGATTCACCTCGACTTCTTTGACGGCACACGAGGGGTCGGCTGGGCAACCTCCGAGGACATAACGATTTTAGTCCGCAGGAGGTTGCCCAGCCGCAAGGCCACAGGGGCCTACCCTTCATGCGCCTGAATTACGCTTCCTTAACCTCGACCAGGTGAGCAACCTTGGCGATCATGCCGCGGATGGCAGCATTGTCCGGCTGCTCAACGGTCTGGTTCGTCTTCTTCAGGCCCAGGGCGTTGGCAGTGGCGATCTGACGACCGTCCTTGCCAGCGAGACCCCGCTTGAGGGTAATGATCAGCTTCTCAGCCATGTCTATTTCCCTCCTAACCGAGAATCTGCTCGACGGACTTGCCGCGCAGCTTGGCGACGTCGTCGGCAGACTTCAGCTGCTTCAGGCCCGCGATGGTAGCGAGGACCTGGTTGGCCGGGTTGTTCGAGCCGAGGCTCTTCGTGAGGATGTCACGGATGCCGGCCGCCTCGAGCACGGCGCGGACAGCGCCACCAGCGATAACGCCGGTACCCGGGGAGGCAGGCTTGAGCAGAACGCGGGCGGCGCCATGCTCACCGATCACCTCATGCGGAATCGAGGTGCCGTTCAGAGGAACGGAGATCATCTGCTTCTTGGCGTCCTCGTTGCCCTTGCGGACGGCCTCCGGAATCTCGGTAGCCTTACCGAGACCGGCGCCCACACGGCCCTCGCCATCACCAATGACCATGATGGCTCGGAAGGACGGACGGCGACCACCCTTGACGGTCTTCATAACCCGGGCGAGGTCTACCATCTTCTCCTTGAACTCAACCGTGTTGGTATCCATGCGTGCCACGTCTGTTTCCCTCCCTCGTCTTAGAAATCAAGACCAGCTTCGCGAGCAGCCTCAGCGAGGGCGGCGACGCGACCATGGTACAGGTAGCCACCACGGTCGAAGACAACCTGCTCGATGCCAGCGGCCTTCGCACGCTTAGCAACAGCCTCACCGACGAGCTTGGCAGCATCGATCGTGCCGCCGTTGCCCTCGAGCTTAGCCTTGACCTCCGGGTCGAGGGTCGAGGCAGAGACCAGGGTCTTGCCGACGGAGTCGTCAATCACCTGGGCATAGATGTTCTGGTTCGCACGGAAGACGTTAAGCCGCGGCCGCTCGGGCGTGCCGTGGACGGACTTCCGAACGCGCAGCTGGCGCTTCTGACGAGCCTGGTTGCGGTCCTGCTTGGTAATCATCCAACGTCACTCCCTTACTTCTTACCGGTCTTGCCTTCCTTACGGCGGATCCGCTCACCCTCGTACTTGATACCCTTGCCGAGGTACGGCTCGGGCGGGCGAACGCCACGGATCTCGGAGGCCATCTGGCCAACGAGCTCCTTGTCGATGCCGCTGACGATGATCGCATTCTGGGCCGGTACGACGAACTCGATGCCCGTCGGCGGCTCAAACTCGACCGGGTGGGAGAAGCCGACCTGGAGGGTCAGCTTGGAGCCAGACTTGGCGGCACGGTAACCGGTGCCGACCATCTCCAGCTTACGGGAGTAGCCCTTCGTAACACCCTCGACCATGTTAGCGATCAGGGTGCGGGTCAGGCCATGCAGCGCCTTGTGGTTCCGCTCATCCGAAGGACGAGTGACCAGGAGGGCGCCGTTCTCCAGCGTGAGGATCATATCCTTGCTGACCGTGCGGGTGAGAGTGCCCTTGGGGCCCTTGACGGTCACAGTAGCGCCGTCAATGTTCATCTCTACACCAGCGGGAATCGCAATAGGAGCCTTACCAACACGAGACACGGCTGCACCTCCTTCCTTACCAGATGTAGCAGAGAACCTCGCCGCCGAGGCCATCCTGACGGGCCTTCTTGTCCGTCATGATGCCCTTGGAGGTGGAGAGAATAGCAATACCAAGACCGCCGAGGACGCGCGGCACCTGGTCCTTCTTCGCGTAAACCCGGAGGCCCGGCTTCGAGATGCGGCGCAGGCCAGAGATGACCTTAGCCTTGTTCGGACCGTACTTCAGGAAGACACGCATAGAACCCTGGTGGCCGTTGTCGACCCACTCATAGTCCCGGATGAAGCCCTCGCTCTTCAGGATCTCAACGATGGCCTTCTTCATCTTGGAACCAGGAACCTCGATGCGGTCGTTGTTCACCGTGTTCGCATTGCGAATGCGGGTGAGCAGATCTGCGATAGGATCGGAGACTGCCATGGTACAAAATCCTCCTTTCAGGATCGGGCGGTTGGAGCTGGCAGAACAGGGCCAAAGCCCTGCGCCCCAGCGTGGAGGCAACACAGCGCCGGAGGCTGGCAGCGGCTGGCTTTAGGCCAGCCCACCGCCCAACTCCCCTGCCCGAGTCTCAAACTTACCAGCTAGCCTTACGGACGCCCGGGATCTGACCCTCATGGGCCATCTTCCGGAAGCAGTGGCGGCAGATGCCGAACTTCCGCATGTAAGCGTGCGGGCGCCCGCACAGCTTGCAACGGTTGTAGGCCTGCACCTTGAACTTGGCGGGACGAGCCGCCTTGAGCTTCAGCGAAGTCTTAGCCATGGCTGCCCCTCCTTACGCTTCCTTGAACGGCATGCCGAGACCCTTGAGCAGGCCCTTGGCCTCCTCGTCGGACTTGGCCGTCGTTACGATGATGATATCCATGCCGCGCAGCTTATCGACCTTGTCGTACTCGATCTCCGGGAAGATCAGCTGCTCCTTGAGGCCCATAGCGTAGTTGCCACGGCCGTCAAAGGACTTCGCGGAGACACCGCGGAAGTCACGAACACGGGGAAGAGCGACGAGCGTCAGCTTCTCCAGGAAGTCCCACATCCGCTCACCGCGGATGGTGACCTTGCAGCCAATCGGCATGCCCTGGCGGAGCTTAAAGGTCGCAATCGACTTCTTCGCCTTGGTAACAACCGGCTTCTGGCCGGTAATAGCGGTGATATCAGCGACAGCGGCGTCCAGCGCCTTCGCGTTCTGGACAGCCTCGCCGAGACCAACGTTGATGACGATCTTCTCAAGCTTGGGGATCATCATAACGTTCTCGTAGTTGAACTGCTTCTGCAGCGCCGGAGCAACCTCCTGCGCGTACTTCGCCTTCAGCGTCGACACGTCACACAAGCCTCCTTTCTTTGGCGAGAGGGTTTAGCCCTTCTTCGCCTTCTTCGCCTCGATCTTCGCCTTGGACATCACGTTGGAAGCGTGAATCGGCGCCTCCATCTCAATGATGCCACCCTGCGGGTTACGGGCGCTGGGCTTGGTGTGCTTCTTCACGATGTTAACGCCCTCAACAACGACACGGTTGGTCTTGGGCAGAACCTTAACGATCTTGCCGCCCTTGCCCTTCTCCGGACCGCTGATGACGATAACCTCGTCGTCTCGACGGACGTGGACCTGGTGACGGATAACTTCCTTCGCCATCTTGCTACCCCCTCCCGATTAAAGAACTTCGGGAGCCAGGGAGATGATCTTCGAATACTCACGGTCACGCAGTTCACGCGCGACCGGGCCGAAGATACGGGTACCCTTGGGCTCCTTCTCGTCCTTCAGGATGACGGCAGCGTTCTCGTCGAAGCGGATGTACGAGCCATCCTGGCGACGAGTCGACTTCACCGTACGGACCACAACAGCCTTGACCACATCGCCCTTCTTGACCACGCCGCCGGGGCTGGCCTCCTTAACGGAGCAGACGATGATGTCGCCGATGTGCGCATAGCGCCGCTTCGAGCCACCAAGGACCTTGATGCACATCAGTTCCTTGGCGCCGCTGTTATCGGCGACCTTCAGTCGAGTCTGAACCTGAATCATGGTCGAAACCTCCTCTCGATAGCTAGCCGGTTTCCCCCGGCCTCGTTGCCAGGTCCCGCCCGCGTTCGGCGGGACCGACAACACCTGAGGACCTGGCTAACCTGCCTTCCGACAGGCCCGAGCGCCGCCGCGCCCGGAGAGTAGACCGTTTAGCAGACCTTAGCGGACAGCGGACTCGACGATCTCGACGACACGCCAGCGCTTGTCCTTGGACAGCGGCCGAGTCTCAACGATCTTGACCTTGTCCCCGACCTTGCACTGGTTCTGCTCATCGTGAGCCTTGAACTTGGTCGTGCGCTTGATGCGCTTCTTGTAGAGCGGGTGCTCGACCAGGGTCTCAACGGAGATGACGACCGTCTTCTCCATCTTGTCGCTGGTGACGATGCCCACGCGGGTCTTGCGAAGGTTACGCTCGATGCTCATGCTTTAACCTCCTCCCAGACCTAAGCGTTCGCCTTGAGCTCACGCTCATGGATGATCGTCTTGCACTGTGCGATCGCCTTCTTGACCTCACCGATCCGAGCGGTGTTGTCCAGGTTGTTGACCGCCAACTGGAACCGGAGGTTGAAGAGCTCCTCCTTGAGGGAAGCCACCTTGGCCTTGAGCTCTTCGGTGGACATTTCGCGAACTTCCTTAGCCTTCATTGGCTTCACCACCAGTCTGAGCAGTCAGGACCGCCGCCGGAGCGGCCTTGACGAACTTGCACTTCACCGGCAACTTGTGCATGGCGAGGCGCATCGCCTCCTTGGCGATCTCCTCGCTGACACCGGCCAGCTCGAACATGACGCGGCCCTGCTTCACGACAGCGACCCACGACTCCGGGGCGCCCTTACCGGAGCCCATTCGGACTTCGGCCGGCTTGCGGGTGAGGGACTTGTGCGGGAAGATCTTGATCCAGACCTTACCACCACGCTTGATGTAGCGGGTCATCGCAATACGAGCCGCTTCGATCTGACGGTTGGTGATATAGGCGTTCTCAAGAGCCTGCAGGCCGTACTCGCCGTGCGACACCTCGGTGCCGCCCTTAGAGGTGCCCCTGTTCAGGTCGCCGACCGCCTTGTGCGGGCGGCGCCACTTAACACGCTTCGGGGTAAGCATTACTTAGCCCCTCCTTCGCGGTTGACCGGCTTCGGACCGGCAGCGATCGCAGCGCGGTCGTTGGCCGGGGCCGGACGGGACGGGCCACGATCGCCACCAGGGGCGCCCGGGCCACCACGACGGCCACCACGGTTGCGGTCGCCACCACGATCGCCGCCACGACGATCACCACGGAAGCCACGGTCACCCGCAGCCGCGTAGTTGATCTTGTCGCCAGCGTAGATGTAGCACTTGACGCCGATCTTACCGAAGGTGGTATCCGCCTCAGCGAAACCGTAGTCGATATCAGCGCGGAGGGTGTGCAGAGGCACGGTACCCTCAGAGAGACGCTCCTCGCGGGCGATCTCAGCGCCGCCAATACGGCCGGAGACGACGAGACGGATGCCCTTGGCACCGAGGCGCATGGCCTTCTGGACCGCCTGCTTGTTAGCACGACGGAAGGCGACACGCTTCTCGAGCTGCTGGGCGATCGACTCGGCGACGAGCTGAGCGTCAACCTCAGCCGCGCGAATCTCAACCACGTTCAGGTTGACATTCTTGCCGGTGAGGGCGCCGAGCGCCTTCTGCAGGTCAGCGATACCAGCGCCGGCCTTGCCGATAACCATGCCCGGCTTAGCGGTATGGACGGTGACCTTGACGTTGTTGGCGGTACGCTCGATCTCGATGCGGGAGACGCCCGAGTTGTAGAGCGCCTTCTTCACGAACTTGCGGATCTTAACGTCCTCAACGAGCAGGTCGCTGAAGTTCTTCTTGTTGGCATACCAGCGGGTATCCCAATCCTTCACGACACCAACTCGGAGGCCCTTCGGGTGGACTTTCTGACCCACTTACTTAGCCTCCTTTTCCTTCACCATGATGGTGATGTGGGAGGATCGCTTCAGGATCGGGAACGCCTGGCCACGCTGGCGCGGATGGATCCGCTTCAACGTCGGACCCTGATCAACGAACGCCTGGGAGATTACCAGGTTATCCTTGTTCAGGCTGAAGTTGTGCTCAGCATTGGCGGCAGCGCTCTTGATCACCTTGGCGATCGGCTCGCTGGCGCGCTTCGGAATGAACTTGAGAAGGGCGAGTGCCTCGTTGACGTTCTTGCCGCGGACGAGGTTGATAACAACCCGAACCTTGGTCGGCGAGATACGGACGTTAGGCAGATAGGCCTTGACTTCCACCTGGGTTTACCTCCTTCACTCAGACTTCAAGGGTTGTTTAGCGGACTCGGCTGGACTTCTCGTCGCCGGCATGACCCTTGAAGGTCCGGGTCGGAGCGAACTCACCCAGCTTGTGGCCGACCATCTCCTCGGTCACGAAGACCGGGATATGCTTCTGGCCGTTGTGGACTGCTACCGTGTGGCCGACCATCTCCGGGAAGATGGTGCAGTCACGGGCCCAGGTCTTGAAGACCTTCTTCTCGCCAGCGTTGTTCATGGCGTTGATCTTCTTCTCAACAGAGGCGTCGATATACGGCCCCTTCTTGAGGGAACGACCCATTTGTTTCTACACCCCTTCCTACTTCTTACGGCGGCTCACGATATACTTCGAAGAAGCCTTCTTCTTCGAACGGGTCTTGTAGCCCAGGGTCGGCTTACCCCACGGCGTGACCGGCGACGGACGGCCGATGGGGGACTTGCCCTCACCACCACCATGCGGATGGTCAACCGGGTTCATGACGACACCACGGACGGTCGGGCGAATGCCCATGTGGCGCTTGCGGCCGGCCTTACCGATCACGATGTTCTCGTGCTCGAGGTTGCCGACCTGGCCGATGGTGGCACGGCAGGTCAGGTGGACCTTGCGCTGCTCACCGGACGGGAGACGCAGAAGCGCCATGCCCTGCTCCTTGGCCATGATCTGAGCGGAGGCACCGGCCGAGCGGACCATCTGGCCACCAGCGCCGGGCTTCAGCTCGACGTTGTGGACCACGGTACCAACCGGCATGTTGGCGAGCAACATGGCGTTGCCAACCTTGATGTCGGCCTCCGGGCCGTTCATAACCTGATCGCCAACCTTCAGGCCCACAGGAGCCAGAATGTAGCGCTTGACGCCGTTGGCGAACTGGATGAGAGCGATGCGGGAGGTACGGTTCGGATCGTACTCGATCGAAACGACCTTCGCCGGCATGCCCTCGAACTCGTTACGCTTGAAATCGATAACCCGGTATGCCCGCTTGGCGCCACCGCCCTGATGACGGACGGTGATCCGGCCATAGACGTTACGACCAGCCTTCTTAGTGAGGCGCTCAAGAAGAGACTTCTCAGGAGAAGTCTTCGTGATCTCCTCGAAGGTGTGGACGGTCATCTGGCGGATACCCGGGGAAGTGGGCTTAAAATGCTTGACTCCCATCGTGTACCCTCCTTACAGGCCCTCGAAGACCTTGATAGTCTCGCCCTCGGCTAGCGTTACAATGGCCTTCTTCCAGTCAGAACGACGGCCAGTGAACTTACCAACCCGGCGGAACTTGCCGTGCATGCGAGCCGTGTTAACCGAGACGACCTTCACACCGAAGATCTTCTCCACAGCGTCCTTGATCTGGGTCTTGTTGGCGGCCGGAGCGACCTGGAAGTGGTACTTGCCAGCGTCCATGCTGCCAACAGCCTTCTCAGAGATGAGGGGCTTGAGGATGATGTCGCGAGCGTCCATTAGCCCAGCACCTCCTCGATCTTCGCCACCGCATCCTTGGTGATGAAGAGCTTGCCGCCGTTCAGAACACCATACACGTTGATGTTCCGAGCAGCCTCAGCGTTGACACCCGGGATGTTACGGGCGGACTTGTAAACGTTCAGGTTGGTGTCAGCCGTAACGATGAAAGCCTTCTTGTTAGCCTCGAAGGTCTTCAGCAGAGCGGTGACTTCCTTGGTCTTCGGCGCCTCGAGCTCGAAGGCATCGAGGATCACGATCTCGCCAGCGGCGAACTTGGCGGAGAGGGCGCTGCGCAGGGCAACCCGGCGAGCCTTCTTCGGCATGGTCCAGCCATACTTGCGGGGGTGCGGGCCGAAGGTCACGCCACCGTGACGCCAGTGCGGCGCACGAGTGGAACCCTGGCGGGCACGGCCGGTGCCCTTCTGGCGCCACGGCTTCTTGCCGCCGCCGGAAACCTCAGAACGGGTCTTGGTGTCGGAAGTACCCTGACGCTGGTTAGCGAGGTACATGTTCACGACTTCGTGTAGAAGGCCGGTGTTCACCTCAGCCGCAAAGATAGCGTCCGAAAGGGTGATCTCCCCGACGTTGGCGCCTTCCTTATTGTAAACGGCCACGTTCGGCATGTCTTGCTCCTCCTTTCGGTACGCTTACCGCTTCTTGGTCAGCTTGTTGCAGTCACGAATCGTGACCAGGGAACCCTTGGCGCCCGGGACAGCACCCTTGATCAGGATCAGGTTGCGCTCGGCGTCGACGCGCACGACCCGCAGACCCTGAACGGTGACCCGCTCGACACCCAGGTGACCGGAGTTCTTGCGGCCCTTCGGCACGCGCTTCCACTCGCGCTGACCGAGCGAGCCGGAACCACGGTGATATTTCGAACCGTGAGCTTCCGGTCCGCGGCTGAAGTTCCACCGCTTGATGGCGCCAGCAAAGCCCTTACCACGGGAGATGCCGGTGACATCGACCAGCTCGCCCTCGGCGAAGATGTCAGCCTTAATCTCGTCGCCCACATTCAGAGCGTCGATCGCCGCCAGGCGGAACTCCCGCAGGTAGCGGGTAGCCTTGACGGAGTGCTTCGCGAAGTGGCCCGCCTGGGGCTTGTTGACGTGCTTCTCCTTGATGGAGTCAAAACCGACCTGAACGGCATTGTAGCCGTCGGTCTCCGTCGTCTTCTTCTGAACGACGGTGCAGGGACCGGCCTCAACGACGGTGACCGGAATAATCTTGCCGTCCGCCGCGAAGACCTGGGTCATCCCCAGCTTCTTGCCGAGAATGGCCTTCTCCATGGAACGCACCTCCACATCAGTGGTCGCAAAGATCCGGTCCTTAGCACAGGCGAACCGTTCTAGGCGACATGATTTATAAACAACAGGTCGCCTGCCGACCTGACCGGAGCAGCAATTCTCCGGATGTAAGGGCCTGGTTACCACCTACGGCGGCACTTCAGGCGGATCTTACAGCTTAATCTCGATGTCGACACCGGCGGGGAGATCCATCCGGGTGAGGGCCTCAACCGTCTTGGCGTTGGCGTCCAGGATGTCGATCAGCCGCTTGTGAGTCCGCTGCTCGAACTGCTCGCGGATGTCCTTCTCGCCGTTCGGGGCGGTCAGGATGGTGTAGATCTGCTTCTCAGTCGGCAGGGGAATCGGGCCGCTAACGGTAGCACCCGTGCGGGTGGCCGTCTCAACGATCTTCGCAGCAGAGCTGTCGAGGATCTTGTGATCGAAGGCCCGCAGCTTGATGCGGATCTTCTGGTTGACCATTTTCGTGTCCCTCCTCTATTCCGGAATGCTCTTTCGAGCAAGAGAATCTGTCAGGGGCCGCCCTGGAGGGGAGGCCCCCAACAGATCACTCGATGCTACTTAGCCGTTGATGGCAACGACGACGCCGGCGCCGACGGTACGGCCGCCCTCGCGGATAGCGAAGCGGAGGCCTTCCTCGATGGCGATCGGGGTGATGAGCTCAACATCGATCTTGATGTTGTCGCCCGGAACGACCATCTCAACGCCCTCCGGCAGGGTGATCACGCCGGTAACGTCGGTGGTGCGGAAGTAGAACTGCGGGCGATAGCCCTGGAAGAACGGCTTGTGGCGGCCACCCTCGGACTGGGACAGGATGTAGACCTGGCCAGCGAACTTGGTGTGCGGCTTGATCGAGCCCGGCTTGGCGAGAACCTGGCCACGCTCGACGTCCTTCTTTTCGATGCCACGGAGGAGGGTACCGACGTTGTCGCCAGCCATAACCTCATCCAGCAGCTTGCGGAACATCTCGAGGCCGGTGACAACGGTGGTCCGGGTGGACTCAGCCAGGCCAACGATCTCGACCTGCTCGCCAACCTTGACGCGGCCACGCTCGACGCGGCCGGTAACGACGGTACCACGGCCGGTGATGGTGAAGACGTCCTCGATCGGCATCAGGAAGGGCTTGGCGTCGTCGCGCTCCGGGGTCGGGATGTAGGCGTCGACGGCGTCCATCAGCTCACGAACCGAGTTGACCCACTTGGCGTCGCCGTTCAGGGCGCCGACAGCCGAGCCCTTGACGAACGGCACCGCGTCGCCCGGGAACTCGTAGACGGAGAGCAGCTCGCGGACTTCCATCTCGACGAGCTCAACGAGCTCCTCGTCGTCGACCATGTCGCACTTGTTGAGGAAGACGACGATGGCCGGAACGCCAACCTGGCGAGCCAGGAGGATGTGCTCACGGGTCTGCGGCATCGGGCCGTCAGCGGCCGAGACGACGAGGATCGCGCCGTCCATCTGCGCAGCGCCGGTGATCATGTTCTTGACATAGTCGGCGTGGCCAGGGCAGTCAACGTGAGCATAGTGACGCTTAGCGGTCTCGTACTCAACGTGCGCGGTGTTAATGGTAATGCCGCGCTCGCGCTCCTCCGGAGCCTTGTCGATCGCGTCGTACGCCATGAACTTGGCGCCGCCGGACTCGGCGAGGACCTTGGTGATCGCAGCGGTGAGGGACGTCTTGCCGTGGTCAACGTGACCGATGGTACCGATGTTCACGTGGGGCTTGTTACGCTCGAACTTCTGCTTAGCCATTTGGTCAGTACTCCTCCTTGAGGACGCATTATGGGATTCAACCCCTTGCGGGGGTGTGACCAAGGAACAGTGGCTGATTACGCCTTGCCCTGGGACTTCTCGATGATCGCCTTGGCCACGTTGTTGGGGACTTCCTCATAGTGGTCAAACTGCATCGTGAAGACGCCACGGCCCTGCGTACGAGACCGGAGGTTCGTGGCATAGCCGAACATCTCCGAGAGCGGGACCTGAGCACGGATGACCTGCGCACCAGAGCGCGCCTCCATGCCTTCGATCCGACCACGACGAGAGTTCAGGTCGCCGATGACGTCGCCCATGTAGTCCTCAGGCACGGTGACCTCAACGCCCATGTAGGGCTCGAGGAGGACCGGGTTCGCCTTCGCGACCGCATTCTTGAGCGCCATCGAACCAGCAATCTTAAAGGCCATTTCGTTCGAGTCGACATCATGGTACGAACCGAAGGTCAGCGTAACCTTGACGTCGATGAGCGGGAAGCCAGCCAGAATGCCATTCTGAGCAGCCTCGCGGGCGCCGTTCTCGATCGGGCCGATGAACTCCTTCGGAATCGAACCGCCAACGGTCTTATTCTCGAAGACGAAGCCCTGGCCGACTTCCGACGGCTCCAGCGTGATGACGCAGTGGCCATACTGGCCGCGACCACCGGACTGGCGAACGAACTTACCCTCGACGTCCTTGGCCGTGCCGCGGATGGTTTCACGGAAGGCAACCTGGGGCTTACCCACGTTGACATCTACCTTGAACTCACGACGCAGACGGTCAACGATGATCTCCAGGTGGAGCTCGCCCATGCCCGAGATGATGGTCTGGCCGGTCTCCTGATCGGTGTACATCCGGAAGGTCGGATCCTCTTCCTGGAGCTTGATCAGGGACTTGGTCAGCTGATCCTGGTCAGCCTTGGTCTTCGGCTCGATAGCGAGCTGAATGACCGGCTCCGGGAAGTCCATCGCCTCAAGAATAAC
>DATGYC010000401.1:0-11537 GCA_035298385.1 Symbiobacteriaceae bacterium
GACGAAGCCGAGGGCCAGGCCGGTGGCGATCGAGAAGGTGAAGGGCATGAAGACCGCCGTCAGGATCGCCGGGAAGGCCTCGTAGAAGTCATGCAGGTCGATCTCCAGGACCGCTTGGGCCATCAGGATGCCGACGATGATCAGGGCCGGGGCGGTCGCCACCGCCGGAACGGCCAGGGCGATCGGGGAGAAGAAGAGGCAGAGCAGGAAGAGGGCGGAGACGGTGACGGCGGTCAGACCGGTCCGGCCGCCAGCGGCGATGCCTGCAGCGGACTCGACGTAGGTCGTGGTGTTCGAGGTGCCGATCAGGGCGCCCAGCACCGTGCCGATCGAGTCGGCGAAGAGCGCCCGGTTGCCGCCCTTCAGGGTGCCGTCCTCGTTGAGCAGGCCCGCCTTACCAGCGGTGCCGATGAAGGTGCCGATCGTGTCGAAGAGGTCCGAGAAGAAGAGGGCGAAGATCGCCGGGATCAGGCCGATCTTCAGGGCGCCGACGAAGTCCAGCTGCATGAAGGCCGGGGCGGCAGGCATCGCCACGATCGAGGTCGGGAGCTTGGTGACGCCCAGCGGGATGCCGACCAGGGTGGTGACGACGATGCCGATCAGGATGTTGCCCGGGACCCGCTTCGCAACCAGGGCGCCGGTCAGGACCAGGCCGAAGAGGGCGAGCAGGACCGGGGCCGACTTCAGCGAGCCAAGGCCGACCATGGTCGCCTCGCTCGGAACGATGATGCCAGCGTTCTTCAGGCCGATCAGCATGATGAAGAGGCCAATGCCTGCGCCGACGGCGTGCTTGAGCGAGTTCGGGATCGCCTTGATCAGGAGCGCCCGCAGGCCGGTCGCCGTGACGATGACAGCGAGCAGACCGGAGATCAGGACGACGCCCAGGGCAGTCTGCCAGGGAAGGCCCATCTGCTTAGTCAAGGTAAAGGTAAAGAAGGCGTTCATACCCATGCCCGGAGCGAGGGCGAAGGGCCAGTTGGCGAAGAGGCCCATGACGAGCGTGGAGAGGGCGGCCGCCAGGATGGTGGCGGTGAAGAGGCCCTGGAAGTCCATGCCGGCGTCCTTCAGGGTCAGCGGGTTGACGATGATGATGTAGGCCATGGTGACGAAGGTGGTCAGACCGGCCAGGATCTCCGTCTTGACGTTGGTGCCATGGGCCGAGAGCTTGAAGAAGCGATCGAGGAAGCCGGTCGACTGGGTGGAAGAGTGCTGCGGTGCGGCGGCCATGCGATGATTCCTCCTAGAGAGCGTTGTTCCGTCCAGTATGCGTCGTTCCGATCAGTTCCAATAAAGAGGGGCGGGTAGACTCCACTCCTGCTGGGAGTGAAACCTACCCGCCCGGGATTTTAGCCCTTCGGTGTAGCCAGGCCGTGCCTGGCCGGCGCCGCTCGGTCACAGACCAGTGGGAATCCCACTGCGGAACCCTAGGCGCCCTTTCCTCCGTGGTCGCTGACCACACTCCTACTGTAAGGTTTGGCGGCCCCGCTGTCAACGGAAAATCCGAAGGTTTTTCTGTTTCTAGGCAGTAACGTTCGGAATCTCAGTTGAGAACCCGCATGCGGCGGCCATTATAGAGGGAGATATAGCCGTTCTGCAGGGTGAAGAGCCGATCACTGACCGGGTAGGGATTCTCCTGGAACTCATGCTGGATGCGGTCCTGCATCTCGGCCAGGAAGTCGGCGTCCGCATCCCCGAAGAGCACCAGGTAGTCCCGATGCGGGATGGCGATCACCGGGTTCCCGTGCACCCGCGCCGCCATCTGCACGAGCTGGCGGGAGAGCAGGATCCGGGTGGCATCGTACCCATCGAACGTCTCCCAGGCGAACATCAGCCGAGCGTCGCTCCCCATCTGATAGACCAGGGCGCCCTCCCCATTCGGGCTGTAGCCCTGCAGGTTCTCCATCGCCGTCGCCAGGAGTTCCCGCTCGGAGACGCCCCACCCCTCTAGGACCCGCCGGTTCAGGTAGGCGTAGCGCTCCTCCTCGTCCAGCACGAAGGCGATCGAGAGCTCATCAACAAAGTTGAGCGCAACCAACTCCCGCCCGTCTCGCTTGCAGTGCTCTAACAGGGAGGCCGGCACGATCTGGGGCATCACCCGGGCCCGGTTCTCCAGCCAAGAGCTGCGGTCCGCACTCGGCTCACCGGTCGGCAGGTTCTGCAGAAGCGATTCGATCAAGGAGATCTCCTGGTCCGGGGCGGCACAGTAGGCCCGGTAGGTAGCGTTTAGGTGCAGCAGGGAGCGTTGACCAAGCGGGTCCTCCACGAGGAGGAACTCTTCGCCCATCGGCTCCACCCGCAGGTCCGGTCGTTCTAGACGGGCCCGTAGTGCGACCGTCTGGCAGAACTGTGATTCATTTAATAGGTTCTTGGCCATCTCTTTGTGTTCATCACCTTTCATCTACGGGGCTTCGATGGGCAACCTCCTGCGGGGCTAAACTCGCATCGTCCTCGGAGCTTGCCCATCGACCTCTCTGTAGAAGCCTCTCTACTACTACTAACGAGTAGAACAGCACAAGAGTTCGATGTTCGAGCGCTGTTTCAAAGAGATTTTTGTGTTGAATCACCTGTGGGTGCCTCAACCACCACCCCACCACCGCCACGGCACCAACCAATCAGGAAAAAAGGAGAAGCCCCCAGCCTAAGCTGAGGGCGCCCGAAAGCCTATTCCCACTCGATCGTCCCGGGGGGCTTCGAGGTGAGATCATAGGTGACCCGGTTGACGTGGGCCACCTCGTTGATGATCCGGTTCGTGATCCGCTCCAGGACCTCCCACGGGAAGCGGTAGAAGTCCGAGGTCATCCCATCCTCCGACGTCACCGCCCGCAGGATGATCGGGTACTGGTAGGTCCGCTCATCGCCCATCACGCCGACCGAGCGGATGTTGGGCAGGGCAGCGAAGGCCTGCCAGATCTCGTTGTAGAGCCCCGCCTTGCGGATCTCCTCCAGGTAGATCGCATCGGCATCCCGCAGGATGTCGAGCTTCTCCCGGGTGATCTCGCCCAGGACGCGGATCGCCAGACCCGGGCCCGGGAATGGATGCCGCGCCACGATCTCCTCCGGCACCCCGATCATCCGGCCGACCGCCCGGACCTCGTCCTTGAAGAGCTCGCGGAACGGCTCGATCAGGGCGAACTCCATATCCTCCGGCAGGCCGCCCACGTTGTGGTGCGACTTGATCACGGCGGCCGTCTCGGTGCCCGACTCGACCACGTCCGGGTAGAGGGTCCCCTGGACCAAGAAGTCGATCTTGCCCAGCTTACGGGCCTCATCCTGGAAGAGGTAGATGAACTCGTTGCCGATGATCTTCCGCTTCTGCTCCGGATCGGTCACGCCGGCCAACTTGCCGAGGAATCGCTCCGAGGCGTCCACGTGGATCAGGTTGATGTGGAAGTGGTCGCGGAAGGTCTTCACAACCTGCTCTGACTCGCCCTTGCGCATCAGACCATGGTCGACGTACATGCAGACCAACTGGTCCCCGATCGCCTTGTGCACCAGGACGGCGGCCACAGAGGAGTCGACGCCGCCGGAGAGAGCGCAGAGCACCTTGCCCGAGCCGACCTGGGCCCGGATCTTCTGCACCTGCTCCTCGACGAAGGACTCCGTGGTCCAGTCGCCCGAGAGACCGCAGACCTCGAAGAGGAAGTTGCGCATCATCTGCTTACCCTGCGTCGAGTGGACGACCTCCGGGTGGAACTGGACGCCGTAGAGCTTGCGGGCGTCGTCGCCGATCATCGCCGCCGGGGTGTTCTCAGTCGAGCCGATCACCTTGAAGCCAGGCGGGCAGGCCAGGACCGAATCGAAGTGGCTCATCCAGACCTGGGTCTCCTGATCGATGCCGGCGAAGATCGGGCTGGACGACTCCCGGACGGAGAGCATCGCCTTCCCATACTCGCCCTTGTCTGGGCGCCGGACGTCGCCGCCGAGTACGTGGGACATCAACTGCATGCCGTAGCAGATGCCAAAGACCGGAATCCCTAGCTCAAAGAGCTCCTTCTGCACGCGGGGGGCGCCCTCCGCATAGACCGAGGACGGCCCGCCGGAGAAGATGATCCCCTTGACGTTCCGCTCCTGGTACTTGGCCGGCGCAGTGGTGTACGGCCAGATCTCGCAGTAGACGTTCATCTCACGGACGCGCCGGGCGATCAGCTGCCCATACTGGGCGCCAAAGTCGACCACGACGACGAGCTCGGCCTGCGTAAGCATGCGATGCCTCCTAGGTAGTGTCGGGATTAACGAAAGAGGCGGGGTCTCCCCGCCTCCTGCCTACTTGCCGCCGTAGACCTCGGGCTTCAGGACACAGATCTCCCGCAGATTCCGGTACTTCTCGGCGTAGTCCAGACCGTTGCCGACGACGAAGTAGTCCGGGACCTCAAAGCCACGGTAGTCGACCGGGACCTCGACCTTGCGGCGGGTGGGCTTGTCCAGAAGCGAGGCGACCTTGAGCGAAGCGGGGTGCCGCTGCCCAAGATACTGAAGCAGGAACTTGATGGTCAGGCCCGTATCGACGATATCCTCGACGATCAGGACGTGTTTCCCTTCCAAGGTGTAGTCCAGGTCGAGCAGGACGCGATGGACGCCCGTCGACTTGGTCGAGGCTCCATAGGAGGAGATGCGCATGAAGTCGAGCTCCGCCGGAATGGTGATCGCCCGGAAGAGATCCGAGCAGAAGAGGGCCGCTCCCTTGAGGATGCCGACCACGACCAGATCCTTCCCCTCATAATCGGCAGAGATCTGGCGGCCCAGGTCCAGAATGCGCTCCTTCATCTGCGCTTCGCTGATCAGCACACGTTCAACATGGTTGAGCACGGGACAGCCTCTCCTTTGAGCACCGGTTTGCTTTCCCTCCAGTCTACCCACCGACCAAAAGCGACGTCAAGAATCAGTAACACATTTGTAGTTGCTATCAAGGTCTTTGGGATGTATACAAAGAAGAACCAAGCGACATGCGCTTGGTCCTTCCTGTTGCCTATAACCGCCCGGACTCCCAGTCGTCCCAGAAGAGCAGGAGCCCGTCCGCGATTACCTCAGCCATCGCGACCGTCTGGTCCAGCCCCGTAAACCAGATCATGAAGGGGAAGTGTGCGGTTCCGCCCATGATATGAAGGGAGCCGACCTGTGGGAGGGTCTTACCCATCCCAGCGCCAGGGCGAAGTGGGCCACGGTTCAGGGTGACCCGGCCCGGGCGCCCCACCGCCGCATCAACCGCGATCATGTAGGGAAACTTGTTGCGACGCATCGCCTTCAGCCACGCCTCATTCAGCTTCTCGCGGATGTTGGTGGCGTGAACCGGGTTCTCTAGGTCACCCAGGAACTCCCCACGAAAGCCCTTTCGCTTGAGGAACCAGCCGATAAAGGGGCCCAGTGCATCGCCGGTGGATGAGGTAGCGCCGACCATGAAGAAGAAGGGGAGGTACTTCTCACCCTTTCCCTCTGCCCGGTACTCGTCCCGTAGCGCAGCGGCCAACGCCTGGGCTGCGCCTTGGTCCGAGTAGTGAAAGTCGGCCAGGAGGTTGGAGGTAAGTGCTGGGGCCGTGGCCTCATTCGCCAAGCGAACTCCCCCTCTACGCCGTGTTTAATCAACTGTGCCATATCTGGTAATTATTACTATATCTGGCCTGGACGTGGTTGTCAACTCTGACTTGGAGGTAATTTCCAAATGCTCCCACTGCCGCGTCAGATCCGCAAGCACTTGGCTGGGCCACGCATTCTGAAGACCGGCATCTCCATCTTCATCTGTGAGATGCTCTTCTTGGTGATCGGCCAGGAGCGGTACGCTGCCTTCGCGGCCACCTCGGCGATCGTGGCGGTCCTCCCCTCCCTCGCCGGTTCACGGAACCAGTTGAAAAAGAGCATGACCGCCAACCTGCTGGCCGGTGCCGTCGCACTTGTAGTTGGGTTACTGTGGGGTCAGACCCCGTTGGCGCTCACACTCTCGGCCGTGCTTGTCCTCTATGTGCTGGTCAAACTCAACATGAGTGAACAAGCGGGCGTCGTCTCGGTCACGTTGATCTGGATGCTCTCCCGCGAGTCAAACTCGATCGGACCATATATCATCGGGCGGGTCGGCGCCATCACCGTCGGTACGCTGATCGGCTATCTGGTCAACCGCTACATCCTACCGCCCAACTTCCTGCCCCGCATTCGGGACGGGCTCTCGGCAGCGGCCCAGTCGACCGCCGTCTTTGGCGAGCGCGTGGCCGCCTCCCTGACCGACCCCGAGTCACTCAGCAAGGCTGAGATCAAGGCGATGATCAACCAGATCCGGAACGACCTCACCCTCTGTGGCCAGAAGATCCTCTGGCAGGTGGAGGCGGGGACACCGGAGGCGGTCTATCTCCCCCTTGAGAAGACCAAGGCGGCCCTCTTCGTCTACGTGGTTGAATTAGCCCGTGTCCACAAGACTGCATTGACGATGGGCGGCTTCCCGCCTGGACCGGTCGCTGATCACGTTACCAAGACGGTCAGGGTCGCTTGCCTGAACATGCTGGGTGTCTGTCAGCCGCTAACGCGCGGGGAGGCGCCCGATGCCCACTCGCGTAACACCTACTTGCAGGCGATGGAGGAGTTACAGCAACTGGTCGAGCGCTTGATCGACGACCGGGCGACCCGGGAGTTGGGCTTGGCCTGCCACCGCGTTCACACCTCGATTCGCCACATGGGGCGCCGGATGCGGATCTGCCGCGAGGTTGTCGCACGGGCCGCGGAAGAACGGCCGACCGGACAGGGAAAACCTGTTTTCTAGCGAAAGTATTCACATAGCAGCGCGACAAGGGGGGAGGAGCTCGCTCCCCCCTCTTTCTCATTCGGGCCGACCGGCCCTACTGGCGCTTGCCGCATCAGCCCCCGCCCTTCTTCGGAAAGGCGCTCGGCATCCGTCGACTCGTTCCCGGCATCTGGGGCGCCCGGACCGGCCGCTGGGAGACGACCGGGGTCTGGCTCACCGTCTGCGCTGCCCCCTCATCCCTCATGGCCTTCTGCCTATGCCGATAGGGGTTAGAGAAACTGCCTTCGCTCACCCGATTCACCCCCTAGTAACCTATGCGACGGGGCGCCCCTCCGGGAGGCCATCTCCGGCGGGGCTAACGTTTATTCGGAGGTGCCTACAAGAAAATGACACAGCTTACACGCGACTGGACGGTCGCTACCTTTGTGATCCACCAGGGCAAGGTGCTCCTCCTCTGGCATGAGAAGCTCCAGATGTGGCTGCCGCCTGGCGGCCATGTTGAGCCGAACGAACTACCCGATGAGGCCGCACTCCGAGAGGTGCTAGAGGAGACCGGTATCGCCGTGGAACTCCTCTCCCGGCCTGCCCTGCCGTCGATTCCCGGGCCACGCCAACTGGCCCGCCCGGAGGGGATCCAGCTCGAGCAGATCGGGCCCAACCATGAACACATCGACCTGGTCTACTTCGCTCGCCCCATCGATCCGGACTGCGCTGAGCCCACAATCGATCGCGAGGTCAAGCAGGTCGGGTGGTACAGCCTCACGGAGGCGACCGCTCTCCCCCTGACAGAAGAGATCCGTACCTGGATCGGAAAGGCGCTAGCAGGCCGATGAGCAACTCGAATCACTCGCGCGCACAGCGCCGGCGGCACTCGGCGGGCCGTTACTGGCTCCGCCGACTCGTCGTCCTCCTTTTGATCGCGATCCCCACGTTGATCTTCGCAGCCCGCTCCTTCGACCTGAGCGGGCTCCTTGCCCCGATCGCCCTCAAGCCAAGCAGCTCTGCCCCAGCCGTTACCAAGACCGAACCGACCTACGTCCTACTGATGGGCGTCGATGAGCGTGAGCACGACGTCGGCCGTTCGGACACGATGATGCTTCTACGCCTCGATCCCAAGGGCGAGCGGGCCGACCTGATCAACCTCCCCCGCGATACGCGGGTCTGGCTGGACAACTCGGAGCACGTCAAGCTGAACTCCTTCTACCCCAAGGGGGGCGCCGAGTCCACAGTCAGTGCCGTCGGCCAGTTGCTGGGGATCCCCAATCCATACTGGGTTGAAGTGAACATGCAGGGCTTCGTCGAGATCATCGACGCCCTCGGCGGGGTCCCGATCACCCTGGAGCGGGACTACGACTACGAGGATCCGTATCAGGATCTCTATATCCATCTGAAGGCCGGCCCGCAGGTGCTGGGCGGCAAGCAGGCCTTGCACTTCGTCCGACTCCGGTATGATGGCGTGGGGAACGATGACATCAGCCGGATCAAGCGGCAGCAGCAGTTCGTCCAGGCGCTGCAGTCGAAGCTGATCGCCCCGTCCAACCTGCTCAAGGTGGGCGACTTCATGACGATCATGCGGAACCGGATTCAGACCAACGTGCCCCAGAAGGACCAAGTCTACTTGGCCAACCTGCTCTTCCAGTCCCGGCACCAGCTTCAGATGCGAACCCTGCCCGGACAGGGCGAGGATGCGGGCAGCGACTTCCTCTTTGATGCAGAGGGCTGGGCGGAGGTGCAGGTGGAGTGGAAGCAGGCTTCCCACTAACGGGGCTCATCCTGGCCGGCGGGGCCTCAAGCCGTATGGGGCGCCCGAAGGCGCTCCTTCCCTTTGGTCCCGAGCGAGTGATCGAGCGGCAGGTCCGGCTGCTCCGCCCGCTCTGCCGGGAGTTGCTCGTCGTCACCAACGATCCGGCGGCCTTCGCCTTCCTGGGCGTGCCCCTGGTTGGGGACCGGGCGCCCGGCCTGGGCCCACTGGCCGGACTCGAGGCGGGGCTCTCCGCCGCTAGCCAGCCGGTCGTTCTCGGGCTGGCCTGTGACATGCCCCTTCTGACGGGCAGCGTGGTGGCTGCGCTCTATGCCCGGCTGATGGGGTCAGATGGTGGGCTGCTAGGCTCCGCCCCAGCGGGGGTGGGCTCGCCCCTCGCCGCCGTCCCCCGCACACCCGCAGGCCCCGAGCCACTCTGCGCCCTCTGGCGCCGGGAGGCCCTCCCGGCCATCCAGGGCGCCCTCGCCGCTGGCCAGCGCTCCCCCCAGCGCCTCCTAGCGCAGATCCCCGTCGCCTGGCTAGAGGGCGAAGCGTTGACCGCCCTCGGTGATCCCACCCGACTCTTCCATAACTGCAACACCCCAGCCGACTACGAACAGGCACTACAGCTCGCAGAGGAGGGCTCCCCCGGTGGTCAGACGCTCCGGTCTTGATCTCTTTATTACGCTCCTCTCCCTGCTCGTAACGACCGGTGTCGCCTTTGCGCTCCCCCTGCTCTACCCGGTCGCAACTCCGCCCCTTGTACTTCCCGCCGTGGTCACGATTGCCGCACTGACCCTCCTGATGTGGGCGACACAGCCCTGGCGGGTCGCCCTGCGGGGCGCCCGTGGTGACGTCTCGATCTCCATGGCCCTGGACGTCGCGGCGATGCTCCTTCTACCGCCGTACGTGGCCGCCTCTGGCTCCGCCTTTGGCACGGCGCTCTACCACCTCTTCCACCCCTTCACTCCGGAGAAGGTGAACCGGATCCCGCGCGCACTGGTCCGCGGCATCATCACCTTTGCCGCGGTCGGTCTCGGTGGCTGGCTCTACCGGTCGATCCGCCCCGGCGAAGGGCCGCTGCTCTTCGGCCAGGACTGGTTCGCCCTGGCGATCGGCATCGGCCTTCGGCTGGTGATCCGGGTGATCTTCTACCCACTCGGCATGGCCGCCTTGCGCCGGGAGTCGGTGGCCGAACAGCTCCGCTACGAGTTGAACCGGTTGCCGCTCCTCCCCTTCCTCCTGACGACGACGCTCGGCACGCTGGCGGCCCTAATCGCCCAGTCGCAGCCGGTCGCCCTCGTCCTCCTACTCGGCCCGCTGGCGACGACCTACACCGCCACGCGAGAGTTCAAGCGACTGAACGAACTCCTCGCCACCTTGGAAGACAAGGTCGCCGACCGCACCGCCCGACTGGCTGAGACCGTGGCCGCCCTGAAGCGAAGGCTGCAGGAGTCGGAGGCGCTCTACGTCGTCGACCAGGCGATGATCTCGGTCAACCAGCCGGACGAGCTCCTCTCGGTCATCTGTCGGGAGTCGGTCTCCGTCACCGGCGGCACCTCCGCCCTGATCACCCTGCCGTCCGAGGACGGCACGTATCAGATCGTCCGGGCCGTCGCCGGGGGCGCCCTGACCCCGTTCCTGGGCATCCGCCTGGTGGCTGAGAACTCCCTGGCCGGCCTGGTGATGACAAGCGGTCAGCCCCACGTCAGCCGCACCCCTCGGACCGATCCCCTGCTGAATCAGGGACTGGTCGATAAGGGGAGTTGGGAGGATGTGATCGAGGCGCCCCTGCGGGCGAAGGATAAGGTCCTGGGCGTCTTGGTCGTCGGCTCCTCGGAGCCGAATCAGTTCGACGAGCAGGATATCCGCCTGCTGACGCTCCTAGCCAACCAGGCCGGCATCTTCCTGCAGAATGCACGCCTCCAGCAGGGGACCAAGCAGACCGCCGTCCTGGAGGAGCGGAACCGGCTGGCGCGTGAGCTGCACGATTCGGTGACGCAGGTTCTCTTCGGGCTGACGCTGAATCTGGAGTCCGCGGCCGGGCTCATGGAGCGGCGCCCCGAGCGGGCGGCTGAGTTGATCACGCGCGCCCAAGAGATGGCTGCCGAAGCCCTGGCAGAGATGCGCTCGCTCATCTTCGAATTGCGCCCATCCGCCCTGCAAGAGAAGGGATTGGCGATGGCCCTGACGAATCACGTCAACCTCTTCCGCCGCCGACAAGATCTAGCGGTGACGCTTCAGATCACGGTGGAGGATCGGCTTGATCCTGATATTGAGCTCTGCCTCTATCGGGTGGCGCAGGAGGCGCTGCACAACGTTACCAAGCACGCAAAGGCGACGCACGTGCTGATCTCCTACCGGGCGGAGCCCGGGGCTGTCACCCTGACCGTGGCCGACGACGGGGTCGGTATCGAGACGACAGAGTCCACCCGGAACCAGTCCTTCGGCATGATAGGCATGAAGGAACGGGTAGAGGCGATCGGGGGCAGACTAACGGTCACCACCGCCCCGGGTGAAGGCACCACCATTCAGGCCCGAATCCCGATGGAGGGAGGTGAAACCGATGACGATCCGCATTCTGCTCTGTGATGATCACTTCATGGTTCGACAGGGCCTCGCGACCTACTTCGAGCTCCAGGAGGACTTCGATGTGGTCGGGGAGGCTTCGAACGGCCGCCAGGCGATCCAGATCGCCAATACGATTCGTCCGGATGTGATCCTGATGGACCTGATGATGCCGGAACTGGACGGGCTGGGCGCCCTCCAGGAGTTGAAGCCGCTCGGGGCGCGCGTCATCATGCTGACCTCCTTCCTGGATGCCGAGAAGGCGCTCGCCTGCATCGAGGCGGGGGCGATGGGCTTCCTAACGAAGGATATCCAACCGGCCGACTTGGTCGATGCCATCCGGGCGGTCTACCGGGGCGAGCCACGCCTTCACCCGGAGGTGACCAAGCGGCTGATGACCCGGAGCCTGAACCCGGCACCGCCCTCCGGCAAGGAGGTCCTGACGGCCCGGGAACTGGACGCCCTCCGCTGCCTGGCGCAGGGAATGACCAACCGGGAGATCGC
>DATGYC010000402.1:0-6554 GCA_035298385.1 Symbiobacteriaceae bacterium
GGCAGCTGACCTGATGAAGCTGGCGATGATCCGGGTAGCGGAGCGGCTGACGGAGGCGGATTTGAAGGCGAAGCTCCTCCTGTCGGTGCATGACGAACTCGTCTTCGAGTGCCCGGATGAGGAGATCGACGCCCTGAAGGCTCTCGTTCGCTCTGCGATGGAGGGGGCGATGACCCTGGATGTGCCCCTGAAGGTGGATGTGAAGGTCGGAGCGGATTGGTATTCGGTGGAGAAGGAGTAGGGTAGGCGTCTCTTTTTCTACGGGGATTATGGGGATGAAGGGGATTACAGGGAGCGGAGAAGTCCCGCGGTTGATTATCGACTAAAGATGATCCCAAAAGAGCCCGGTTCCTCGACCCGACCATCCCCAAAATCCCCCTCATCCCAATAGAAAGGAACCACTACACCCACCACCCGCAAAGGAGTCCCTACATGCCTGAACTCCCCGAGGTAGAGACGGTACGCCGAACCCTCCTGCCCAAGCTGATAAACCGCACGATCACGGCCATCGAGATCATCACCCCCCGCCAGATCTACCACCCCGACCCTGATACCTTTAGGGCGGAGCTCGAGGGCGAGACGTTCACGGGGATCGACCGGCGGGGGAAGTACCTGCTGCTCAAGCTGGGCCAGCACACCCTCGTCTGCCATCTCCGGATGTCCGGCCACCTGTACGTGACCGACCGGGAGCGCCCTCGGGATAAGCATCTCCATGTGCTCTTCCATCTGGCTGATGGCAACGAACTCCGCTATGATGACCAGCGCAAGTTTGGTGGCTTTCATCTCCTCGGCCCACAGGGGGAGGGCGCCCCGCCCGGGCTCAAAAACCTTGGCCCAGAGCCGCTTGACGAGTCTTGGACCTGGCAGGACCTGCAAGCCCAACTCACGAACAAGCGGACATCGATCAAGGGAGCCCTGCTCGACCAGTCGATTCTGGCCGGGCTCGGCAATATCTATGTGGATGAGGCCCTTTACGGGGCTAGAATCCACCCCGAGACCCTGGCTGGTGACCTCTCCCCCGCCCAGATCGAGGAGCTTCATGGCTCCATCCGGCAGGTGCTGAGCCGTGCCGTAGCGAAAAGAGGGACCACGTTCTCTCTTTACTTTGATGGCGATGCGCAGGAAGGCGACATGTACGACGAACTGCGTGTCTTTGACCGGACCGGTCTGCCCTGCCCGACCTGCGGGAGACCGATCCAGAAGCTGGCCGTCGCTGGCCGTGGCACTCACCTCTGCCCCACCTGCCAGGTCCCGCCCCCGCACGCCAAGGCGCAGCCCAGACGGGCTAGGCCCGGGCGCCGGGGCGACACGGTAAGCGTCGCAGCGGAGGGACCCAAGACGTATGGCAACACGAAGCGGACCCACTTAAAGGAGAAAGAGTAAGGCTATGCAGCACCTTGTCTTTGAGTTTCAGGACGAACAACAGATGCGGACGATCGTTCAGCGACTCTGGGAGGGAATCGGCGTCTCCGGCGAGCTCGACGTTCGCCCGATCAAGGATGGCAAGTGGCGCTGCCAGATCTACTCCGAGAAGGATCTGAAGGAGAGCGTGCTCGGCCAGTTCGCCGAGTTCCGCGTCGAGGCAGGGGACTAGCCCGTGCTGACCGTTGGTCTGACCGGTGGTATCGCATCGGGCAAGTCGACCGTCTCCCGCCTCCTGCGGGAGCGGGGCGCCCCGATCGTCGATGCGGACCAGATCGTCCATCAGCTTCAGGCACCGGGGAGCCCGCTCGTAACGGAGATCGCCCAGGCCTTCGGCCCGGAGATCATCCGGCCCGACGGCTCGCTCGACCGGCCCCGGCTTGGCGCCATCGTCTTCGCCGATCCGGCCAAGCGGCACCAGTTGGAGGCGATCGTGCACCCGCCGGTCCGGGCCCAGATTTGGGCCGAGGTAGAGCGCCATCGACAGGGGGGCTCTCCTCCTCCGGGGGGGAATCTCCTGCGGGGCCAAAATGGCGGTCTCCTCGGAGGTTCCCCCCCGGCCGTCATCCTCGACATCCCCCTCCTGGTCGAGGGCGGCTGGCAGGAGCGGCTCGACCAGGTCTGGCTTGTCTGGGTGGACGCTACCACCCAAGTAGAGCGTCTGATGGCCCGGGATGGGCTTGCCCGGGAGGGCGCCCTCGCCCGCATTGGGGCGCAGATGCCGCTCGATCAGAAGCGAGCCGTCGCCGACCTGGTGATCGACAATACCGGCACGCTGCACGAGACTGAAGCCCAGGTCGATCACGCCTGGCGTGCGCTCTTGGCCTCGGCCCGTTAGAAAGGAGTGCGCCCCGTGGGGTTCCGACTCTGGCCCAGGGGGGTGCTCCTCATCCTGGGCCTGCTCATTGTCGCTGCAGGCGCCCTCTGGTGGGCGGTCCAGCGCTTCTACCCGTACCCGTATCACGACCTGATCGAGGCGGCCGCAGCCCGGCACCAGGTTGATCCGCACCTCGTTGTCGCCCTGATGCGGAACGAGTCTCATTTCAACCCGGCGGCTCAGTCAAGAGAGGGCGCCCTCGGGCTGATGCAGATCATGCCGGAGACCGGGGCCTGGATTGCCGCCCAGATGGAGGAACTGAGCGAGCCCGACAAGCCCTTTGATCCCGCACAACTCCTCGATCCGGCCACGAATATCGAGATGGGCTGCTGGTACCTGGCCAACCTGAACCGCGAGTTCGCCAGCGATCCCGTCGTCGTCCTGGCCGCCTATAATGGTGGGCGGTCCAACGTGCGGGATTGGCTGGATAGCCAGACCTGGACCGGCGAACGCCACACCCTCGACCAGATCCCCTTCCCCGAGACCCGGATCTACATCGGGCGAGTCCTGCGGGACCAACAGATCTACCGGCGGCTTTACCAGAGGGAGTGAAGAGCTGTGGACGAGAAGCGGCTTGATCGGGATGAGTTGGCCCGGCGCCGGGCACTCCGGGCGCAGCGGACGGAGGGCGGCGCCCAGGCCCACGAGCTTGATGACGAGGAACCGCCACGGCTCTCCTGGGGTGAGACCTTCGCCATGGTCATCGCCGCCTATCAGGTCCTGCTGCCACCCCTGTTGGCCATCGTCGGTGCGATGGGCGTCATCTATCTGCTCTTCGTGTACGTTTTTTAGCGGGCGGTCATAGGGTAAGCTAAGAGGGGAGCCCCGGCGTGGAGGCTCCCCTTCCCTGTCGATCCCAGGAGGCGAAGTGGCGATGCAGTGGATCAGCGGCCGACCGGATGGACACCAGCGACGCACCCTGACGGCGCCTGACGGCGTGCCGATCATGGCGCGGGAGTGGCCGCGCCCGGACGCTCGGGCCACGATCCTCTATCTGCATGGCCAGGGGGACCATTCCGGCCCCTTCACCCACATGGGCGACTGGCTCCATGAACGGGGCCATCACGTCGTCGCGTACGATCACCGGGGCTTCGGCCTCTCACCGACCCGCCGGGGGGATATCGACTCCTTTGATCGCTATCTGGAGGACGCCATCCACCTCTTGCGGGGGATGGCCGAGGCCCAGCCGGGGCGCCCCCGCTTCCTTCTTGGCCTCTCAATGGGCGGGCACATCGCCCTCCGCACCGCCGCCCGGGCCGAGTCGATGCAGGCGCCCGATGGGCCGCTTGTGCGTGGCGTCGTAGCGCTCTCCCCCGGCTTTCGTCTCCGACAGTCACCCTCTTGGAAGACCGTCCTGCAGACCATCTGGCTCTATCTGACGGACCGGGAACGCTACGTCCCGCCGCTGGGTGGATACAGCATCATCACAACCAAGAACGCCACCCACCTGGAGCGAGCGGGCCAGGACCCGACCTGGACGACCGCCTACACCCCACGCTTCTACATGGAGACGCTGCGGTCGATCAAGCGGGCGAAGCGGGAGCTCTCCAGCCTTGGCCTGCCGGTGCTAATGCTGCAGGGCGCCGAGGACTACATGGTCGACCCTGAGGAGAACCGGCGGATCTTCGACCGCATGAGAGCACCAGACCGCTCCTTCCGGCTCTTGGCGGGGCTCTACCACAACCTGGTGGCGGAGCCTGAGATGCCCGAAGTGGCCAGCCAGGTAGCTGACTGGATCGAGGAACGGATCCACCAATAGTGGGAGGCAGGCTAGGGCGCCTGCCTCCTTTTCCTTCCTCTTAGTTGAAACTGGTATATACCTGTTGTACACTCCAGATAAGAAGGATCAACGTTATGTTCAATAGTGGAGGGGTTTGCCCGATGCGTGACGAGATTTTGCGCGAGTTACGGGCCATCGTCGGTAGTCAGTGGGTCCTCTCGACGCCGGCGGAGCTTCTGCCTTACTCCTATGATGCCACCCCGCTCTTTCAGCGGATGCCCGAGGCGGTCGTCCTGCCCGGCAACACCGCTGAGGTAGCGGCCGTGATGAAGGTCGCCTACGCCAACCGGATCCCGATCGTGCCGCGCGGCGGTGGTTCCAGCCTCTCCGCTGGCGCCGTGCCCGTGGAGGGCGGCATCGTCGTCGGCCTGAACCGGATGAACCAGATCACGGAGATCGACCAGGAGAACCTGACCGTCACCTTCCAGTCTGGTGTGACGATCGGGAAGCTGCACGCTGCCGTTGAGGCCGTCGGCCTCTTCTATCCGCCCGACCCCGGCTCGCTGAAGGTCGCCACCATGGGGGGCACCATCGCCGAGTGCGCCGGTGGCCTGCGCGGCCTGAAGTACGGCGTCACTAAGGATTACGTCATCGGGATCACCGCCGTCCTCGCTGACGGGCGGATCCTGACCGTCGGCGGGAAGAGTGCGAAGGATGTCGCCGGTTACGACCTCGTCAAGCTCTTCTGCGGCTCTGAGGGCACGCTGGGCATCGTGACGGAGTCGATCGCCAAGCTCGTTCCCCTGCCAGAGACGAAGCGGACCGCTGCCGCCTACTTCCCCGACCTGCCCGGCGCTGCCCGTGCCGTCTCCAAGATCATCGCCAACCGGATCATCCCGGCGACGCTTGAGTTCATGGACAACGGCACCCTGCGCGTCACCGAGGAGTACGCCAAGATCGGCCTGAAGACGGAGGCCGGCGCCCTGCTCCTGATGCAGCAGGACGGCATCGAGGCGCTCTGCGAGCGTGATATCGCCAAGATGGCCGAGATCTGCCGCGAGGAGGGGGCCTTCCAGGTGAACCTCGCCGCCAACACGGACGAGGAGGCGGCGCTGATGGGCGCCCGCCGTGCCGCCCTGCCCGCCCTCTCGCGCAAGCGCCCGACGACCGTCCTTGAGGACGCCACGATCCCGCGCAAGAACCTAGCTGAGATGGTCGAGCAGATCGACGTCATCGCCAAGAGGTGGAACGTAGAGATCTGCACCTTCGGCCACGCCGGCGATGGCAACCTGCACCCGACCTGCATGACCGACGAGCGCGACCAGGAGGAGATCCACCGCGTCGAGTCCGCCTTCGCTGAGATCTTCGCCGCCTCCGTTAAGCTGGGCGGCACGATCACGGGCGAGCACGGCGTCGGCGAGATGAAGGCGCCCTTCCTGGAACTGCGTGTCGGCGAGACCGGCATCGAGGTGATGAAGGCCGTCAAGGCGGCCTTTGACCCCCATGGCCTGCTCAACCCGGGCAAGATGTTCGCCCGCGACAGCCGACGGAGGGTGGTGTTCCGCAAGTGAGTTGGACGGAGATCAAGCCTGAGATCCCGGCGGAGACGGCGCCCCATCACGGTGAGATGGTCTCGCCGTTTGATGAGGAGGCGCTCTACGCCTGCATGCGCTGCGGCTTCTGCATCAACTCCTGCCCGACCCAGAACCTTCTGCAGGTCGAGACCGCCTCGCCGCGTGGCCGCATCGGCATGATGCGGGCCGTCCATGAGGGGATCCTTGACCTTGAGGAGATCACGCCCTACCTGGACTCCTGCCTTGGCTGCCGCTCCTGCGAGGACGTCTGCCCGGCCGGCGTTCCCTACGGCCAGCTCCTGGAGGAGGCCCGGCACGCGATCACCGAGTTCCGGCCGAACCCCCTGCCGGTCCGGCTCGCCTACGAGTACGTCCTCGGCACCCCGGTGGGCATCCAATTGTCCGGCCTTGGTCTCTGGTTCTACCAGGCGACTGGCCTGCAGAAGCTGACCCATGGTCTGAAGATCGTCGAGAAGATTGGCGGCAAGGGCCTGGCCGACATGGAGCGGTCGATGGTGAAGGCGCCCTCACCGCTGAAGCGCTGGAGCCGCAAGCGTCTCAACCCGGCGAAGGGAGAGGCCAAGTACAAGGTCGCCTACTTCGCAGGCTGCGTCTCGGACATCGTCTTCTGGGAGACGAACCAGAACGCCGTCAAGGTCCTGAACCACCTCGGCTGCGATGTCGAGTTCCCGAAGAACCAGGGCTGCTGTGGCGCCGTCCACACCCATGCGGGTGAGGTGGATATGGCGAAGGTCCAGGCGAAGCGGAACATCGAGGCCTTTGAGGCCGGTGGCTACGAGTTCATCGTCAACACGGCTGGCGGCTGCGGCGCTGCCCTGAAGGAGTACCATCATCTCCTGAAGGATGAGCCAGACTGGAAGGAGCGGACCGAGCGCTTCGTTACGCGTTGCCGTGACTTCTCGGAGATCGTTGATTGGTTGATGAGCCAGGAGGGCGCCCC
>DATGYC010000403.1:0-1799 GCA_035298385.1 Symbiobacteriaceae bacterium
TGCAGGCTTACCAACTCCATCCGCTCCCCATCCAGCAGGACCAGTCCCTTATCCGTCAGCTTCAGCCGCGGAATCACCGGCAGGGCCAGGAAGGAGAGGGCCATGAAGGGCGAGGCGATCGTAACGCCCAGCTCCCTCGCCGCCGCCTCCAGGTGCTTCAGTCCAGCCGCAACCTCGGACAAGGGGCGGTCGCTCATCAGTCCCGCGAGGGGCAAGGGCAGTTTGGCCAGGACCTCACCCCCCGCCACGACGGCGAAGCCGCCCTCCATACTGGCTACCGTCTCGGCCGCGAGGCGCATGTCGGCGTCATCAGCCCCGACCAGGATCAGGTTGTGCGAGTCGTGGCCGACCGTGGAGGCGAGGGCGCCCCGCTGTAGCCCCAGCCCCTGCAGCAGCCCGAGGCCGATCCCGCCGCCCTTTCCGTGCCGCTCGATCACGGCCATCTTCACCAGGTCACGTGCCGCGTTCGCAACGATTCGCCCACCCTGCACGGCAGGCTCGACAGCCAGCGCTCGTGTCAGCAACTCGCCAGGGACGAGCCCGATCGCCCGGACCAGGCCGCCCTCGTACGGGATGGCGAAGGCGTCGGGCGGGAGTGCTGGGAGCTTGACCGTGCCGCGTACCGAGGAGTCATCCGCCGTGGGCAGCTCCTGTAGAAGGCGCCCATCCTGGGCGACGAGCTCGCCCGACTTGAAGACCATGGCTGCCCGGAACCCCGTCAGATCCTCCAGTACGACAAGGTCCGCCAGCCAGCCGGGGGCGATGGCGCCCCTGCGGCCGAGGCCAAAGTAGCGGGCGGTAGAGAGCGAGCCGGCCCGAAGGGCCAACAAAGGCGAGACCCCTGCAGCCAGCGCCCGCCGAACCAGGTGATCGACACCGCCGTCGGCGATCAGGTCCGGCGGCTCCCGGTCATCGGTGACGAAGGAGATCCGATCCGCCGTCTGGGCGTTTAGGAGCGGCAGGAGAGCGTCGAGGTTGCGGGCGGCAGAGCCCTCACGGATCATCAGGTGGGCGCCCCGGCGGAGCTTCTCCTGCCCCTCGTGGACGGAGGAGACCTCATGATCCGACCCGACCCCGGCGGCAAAGTAGGCGTTGAGCCCGGTGCCGCTGAGGAGGGGGGCATGACCGTCTGCGACCTTGCTGTAGCGTTCTGCGAGGTCGATCTTCGCCAGTTCGGTGGGGGCGCCCGCGACGATGCCGGGGAAGTTCATCAACTCGGCGACCCCGACGATGCGGGAGTGAAGCAGGAGATGCTCGATCTCGGCCAGGCCGAGGCTGGCCCCGGCTGTCTCAAGGGTGGTGGCGGGGACGCAGGAGGAGGCGGTGAGGAAGACGTCGAGCGGGAGCCCCTCCGTCGCCTCAAGCATGTACTCGATCCCGGCCAGGCCCAGGACGTTGGCGATCTCGTGCGGATCGGCGACGACGCTGGTGACGCCGCGGGGTACGACGGCCCGGGCGTACTCAGCAGGGGCGACCATCGCAGACTCCAGGTGAAGGTGGCCGTCGATCAGGCCGGGCGCCACGAAGCGGCCACCCAGATCGAGTGTGGCCTCGGCCTGATAGCCCTCGCCGACGGCGGCGATCCAGCGACCGTGGAGGAGGATCTCGGTCGGGTAGATCTCGCCGGAGAGCAGGTTGAGCAGCCGGGCGTTTCGCAGCAGGAGGGTGCCGGGTCGGCGCCCGGCCGCCACGTCTACCAGGGCGCTCCGCTCAGCGGGGGTCATCGCCATCGGGTCCACGCTCCCTTCTGATCGATCAGTTTGAATGTGGATACGCCAGGAGGGGGGCGCCCTCCTGCT
>DATGYC010000404.1:0-10514 GCA_035298385.1 Symbiobacteriaceae bacterium
AGGAGCATCGCGCCCGTGGCGCCCAGCGGATGGCCAAGAGCGATCGCTCCGCCACTGACGTTGACCCGAGCTGGGTCCAACTGAAGGCTGCGCATCACCTGAAGGACGACCGCGGCAAACGCCTCGTTGATCTCCCATAGATCAATCTCACTGACCGTCATCCCCGCCCTCTGCAGGGCCTTGCGAACCGCTGCTGCGGGCGCCGTGAGCTTCAACACCGGGTCGGCGCCGATCGTCGCCATGGCCCGGATACGGGCACGCGGTCGTAGGCCGAGGGTCCGAACGCAGTCCGCTGAAGCGAGCAGGAGAGCCGCCGCCCCATCGGCAAGGCCGCTCGAGTTCCCGGCTGTGTGTCGGTGGTGGATCGCCGTCACCTCCGGATAGGGCCTTCGGGCCATCTCATCCAGGCTCTCACCACCGGGGCCAACCGCTCGCCGGCCCAGCGCCTCGAACGATGGCGCTAGGGCGGCGAGCGCTGGTAGGGTGGTCTCGGGGCGCCCAGACTCATCGATCGCCAGCACGATCGCTCCCGTCTCCGGGTCGCGCACCGGCACGATCCCCCGGCTGAAGGCGCCGGTCTGTAGCGCCGCGGCTGCGCGGCGCTGGGACTCCAGGGCGAATCGGTCCAACTCTTCACGGCCAAAACCTTCGCGTGTAGCGATCAGGTCCGCGCTGATCCCCTGCGGCACCTGGAAGAAGCGGTCACGCAGCCGCTGGTTCATGCCATCCTGATGGCCGCCATCGCTCCCCATCGGCACGCGCGACATGCTCTCCACGCCGCCGGCCACCACGAGGTCTTGGGCGCCGGAGGCGACGCCCATGGCCGCCACGTTGACGGCTTGCAGTCCCGAGCCGCAGCAACGGTTCAGTGAGATCCCCGTGATCTCAACCGGCCAGCCAGCCGCCAGCACGGTGTGGCGGGCGATGTTCGCCCCCTGCTCACCGACCTGCGAGACACAGCCGACCACGACATCATCCACCTGCGCCGCTTGGATCCCCGTGCGTCTAACCAGCGCGTTCAAGGTCTGAGCGAGGAGCTCTTGCGGATGGATTCCGGCCAGCGTTCCCTTGCCGGCCTTGCCCCGCCCCCGGGGCGTGCGGACAGCGTCAACGATATAAGCTGTTCCCACGATTGGCCCTCCTATCGCGCAACGGATGGATCGGCGATAAAGGAGACCGCTTCGGCGATGACCTGCGGGTCAGTCAGGATGCGGTGGTGCCCCAGCCTGGGCGTCGGCAGGAGCCGGGCGCCGGGCCACGCCGTGGCGATCGCCTGGGCGTGCGCCCAGGGGACCACCCGGTCAGCGGGGTCGTGCATGAGGAGCAACGGCACCCGCAGTTGGTGAGCGAAGCGCGGTATGGTCACAGCTGCGAAGTCGATACCGACCAGAGCCTGAACGTGACGGGCTATGCCCTCGCTGCGTTTGGGTGAGAGCCCAAGCAGCCCCGTTACCCCCTGGACAAAATGCGCTGGCCCCTCCGGCGGTGCCAGGAGCACTACCCGCTGTGCGAGTAGCCGCTGGTCCGTACGGCGCCCTGGGTGAAGAGCGAGGGCCGTGGCGGCGCCCCCGAAGGAGTGGGCGATCACCGCGTGGACCGGCCCAACCACGTCTTCGACGGCGCACAAGGCGTCGGCAAAGTCGAGCACCGTGGTCCGCCGACCGCTGGAGAAGCCGTGAGCCGGGAGGTCGACCGCCACCACCCGGAACCCCTGGTTGACCAGTGGCTCCACGAACCCACGCAACTGCCCGGCGTGCCCTTCCCAGCCATGCACCAAGAGCACAACGGGCCCTACGCCCCAGCTCCAGGCCCGCAGATGATAGGTGCCTGAGCGTAGATCGAAGGCCTCGTCGAGCGGCAGAGCCAGGTCCTCTGGCCTGATGCGGCGGGGCGTGAGAAATTGCAGGGCCGCCCACCGCTCGACGATGGACGGTATCAAGGCCTCCAGGACGTGGAGCGTAAGGCGTTGCAGTGAACGCCTTCCATTAGAACGAACGGTCGTGCTTTTTTGCGGCGCGATCTTGGCTGTAGCCATGGGCAGGTCCTCCCTCAGGTGCGAGCCGATTGAATCAGACGGTCGAAGGCGTTGCGAGCGCGCTCCTCGGCGCGCACATCGTGCAGAAGCCGCTTCGCATGGTGGTAACCCAGGACGATGGCGTAGAGGTCGAAGCCGAACTGCTCCGGGTCCAGGTCGGATCGGAAGTGGCTGACTTCCATCGCCTGGCGCGCCACCTTGGCCAGGGTAGCCAGGAACGCCTCCTGCGTGGAGACGAGGTACTCGCGGAGCGGTCCTGGTCGGTCGTCAAGCTCCACTGCGCTTGCAACGAAGATACAGCCACCGGGCCACGTGGAGTCGTTTGCCCATGCGAGCCAGTGCTCAAGGAGGGCGCGAACCCGGGGCTCGCCCCGGGGCGCCGTCAGGGCCGGGCGCACCACGCTCTCCTGAAACTGCTGGGCCGCCGCCCGCAACACCTGAAGCTGTAGCTCTTCCTTGGAGCCGAAGTGCGCAAAGAGACCGCTCTTCGAGAGTCCCAACTCCACCGCCAGCCGGTTAATCGTCAGCCCGGCCAATCCATCGCGGGTCGCCAGTTGCAGAGCCCGCTCTACGATCCGTTCTTGGGTTTGTTCGCCTTTGCTCATGAGAAAATAATACGACCGTTCGGTTTTGTCTGTCAAGTAGAAAAAAGGGGAGTGCTGCTACCCAGCTAGCAGAGCGAGGAGCAGCGCTTGGCTGCTCCTCGTGTCGTTATGCGGTAGTTACTCCGGCTCGTATGCGCTCCCAGATCGCCGGCGCCGTCTTGGTGAGCGCCACCGGGCGCCCCGAGGCCCCCGTGAAGGCGTGCCCCGTGTGCCCTTCGCAGAGCAGAACCCCGTCCCGCAGGATCCGATACTCAAACCGGATGCGAGTGGGCGAGACCTCGGCGATCTGCGTCTCGATCGTCAGGAGTTCATCGAAGCGAGCCGGGGAGCGCCAGCGGAGGGCGGACTCGATCACCGGTGAGGTGATCCCCTGGGCTTCAAACTCGGTGTAGGGGAAGCCGCCGTCCCGCATCAGTTCGACGCGGCCGACCTCGAACCAGCGGAGGTAGTTGGAGTGGTGGACGATCCCCATGGCGTCCGTCTCGCTGTAGCGGACGCGGACCGTTGTTGTATGCATCGTAGGCCTCCTCTCGTGTTAGACCCGCACCCCGTTATCCGGGTGCTTGCCCCGGGCGCCCCTTTTGCGTAGAAAGGCCTCGGTCGACTCCATCTGCTGCTCCAGCGCTCGCTCGAAGGCGCTGCTCTCCTCGTCCTCGGGTGGCGCATCGCCTTGGCCCTCATCTTCCTTATCGTGGCTGACCTGCATCTCTTCGATGTAGGCGGCGGCCTTTCCCTTGATCGGGTTCGAGATCTGATTCAGGCTAAACGGATCGAGCATGAGCCCGGTCAGGGTGCGCCCCTTCGCGGAACGGTCGGCCCGGTAGATCCGAATCGAGAGGGCGACGACCCCGATCAAGGCGACGATGGCGATGAGTAGGCCAAGCAGCATGGCGAGAGCGCCTCCTTGACAGGGAGAGGGTAGGGTTCGGCCAACTCCTGCGGCCTTACAAAAGAGGGACGGGCGGGTAGGCCCATTACCATGAGCCTACCCGCCCGCTACGCTATTGACAAGCTTTTTCTAATACTGCCAGTTGACCGTGGCGCTACCCGTGCCGGAGGACGGAACGGTGTAGGTGTGGTTCGACCCGTTCTCCCAGGTGACGACCCCACCGGCGGTCAGCTTGAAGAACTTGAACTGGATCGCCGTGCCGGCCGGAACGGAGGCCGTGATGAACCAGTTCGGGTAGTTCGGGGTCAGCATCGGCCCGATGGCGACCGCCTTATCCGTCGACCAGTTCCCCAGCTCCGGGATGTTGCCGGAGAGGTAGATGTAGTCGCCCGGATTGGTCGGCGAGGCGTTGTTGACGGTGAAGGTGACCGGGACCTGGGCGCCCGTCAGGACGTTGACGTCGTAGGTGTTCGAGTTGACACCGCCGGAGGTCTGGACCTTGACCGCGGTATTCCCGGCAGTGACGCTCGGGACGGTCGCCTTGATCAGGTTCTGGCCCCAGGAGGTGATGGTGGCAGCGGTGGCGCCAAAGTAGACCTTGCCGGTCGTGGTGCCGAAGCCGCGACCCTCGATGGTGACCGAGTTGCCGGCACGGGTCATCGTCGGGCCGACGGAACCGAGCTGTGGCGTGGTCGGCTCAGCCGCCTTGTAGGACCAGACGCCGACGCCGTTGGCGGCCAGGGTGAAGGTGGTGACTGGGCGGTTGGAGGTGCCCGCTCCGACGGTGATCGAGTTACCGGAGAGCAGGCCGGTCAACTGGTCGGAATAGGTCCCGGCCGGTAGATCGGTCAAGAGGCCGCTGATCGAGGCGCTAGTCGTGCCCTTGTTGATGGCGACGAGGACGACGTCGTTGTAGAACTTGCGCTCGTAGATCAGGACGTCGTTGTTCACCCAGCGCTGGGTCGAGGAGCCGAACTGGATCGCCGGCTGATTCTGCCGCAGGGTGGAGAGCTTGTTGATCAGCTGATAGGCGGTCGTGGTGGTCGAGAAGCCGGGCATTTGCGGGCGGTTGTAGGGATCGGTGCCGCCGCCGGTATCGTTGTGCAGGTACTGCTCGGTACCATAGTTGATGCACGGGGTGCCACGGCTGGTCAGGATGTAGGCCATCGCCTCATGCAGCCGGGCGTTGTTGTTGTTCATGGTCAGGAAGCGGGACATGTCGTGGTTGTCGATGAAGGTAACCAGGTTCTCCTTGTACTTGAAGTCCGCATCGATCTGGGCCTGGGTGTTCCAGAGCGAGCTCATCGTGGCGGTGCCGCCGAAGGTGTCGCGGATCGCCTTGTTGAGCGGGAAGTCGAGCAGGCTGATCCCGCTGGTGTTGGCGTACTTGACCGAGGCGCCGTAGAGCGGATCGCTGGTCGAACTGGAGTACCACTCGCCGAACATGAAGAGGTCCTTGGTCCGGTAGATGCCGTCGGCCCAGGACTTCTGCCAGCCAAGCGGCATATGCTTGACCGCATCGACGCGGATGCCGTCGATGCCGCGGTTGACCCAGGTCGTGGCGGCGGAGCGCAGGTAGGAGTCGATCGTGGCGTGCTCCTGGGAGAAGTCGGCGAGGTCGGCCATATTCTTGTACTGGGTCTCGTACGGGTCGTCCCAGTTGTTGGTGCCGCCGTTGTGGTGGAAGTACATGGGGGAGTCGCTGGTGTAGTTGCCAACGAAGGTGCCGTTGTCGTAGAGGGCGCCCTGCTCGCCATGGTTCGGGTCGGCTGCGTCCGACGGGCTGGTGTGATTCGGCGCGAAGTCGATCATCACCTTGATCCCGGCGTTGTGCAGGGCGGTCACCATGTTGTCGAACTCAGCCCAGGTGCCGAAGTGCTCCTCGGGCGTCTTGAAGTCGCGCGCCCAGTAGCCGTGGTAGCCGGCGTTCGGCTCCGTGCCGTAGGTGACCAGCTTGTTGACGTTGTCGACCGGGGGGGAGATCCAGACGGTGGTGATGCCCATCCCCTGCAGGTAGCTCACCTTCTGTTGGATGCCGGCGAAGTCACCGCCCCAGTACTTCTTCCACTGGGTCTTGGTCGAGTCGTACATGCCGGAGCTGACGGCAGGGTTGTTGTTGGCGGTGTTGCCATCGAAGAAGCGGTCGGTCACGATCTGGTAGCAGACGTCGCTCTTGACGCTGGCACGGGTCGTGACCGGTCCGGCGACAGCAGGGCGAACGGACGCGATGGACAGGAGCAGGGTCAGGGCCGCGAAACCGGTTGCACTTCGACGGATGATGGCCTTCCTCTGCATGCGGGTTCCTCCTCAATTCGAGTTGGATGCAAGGAGATGCAACGAAATCAAAGACCCCGCTCGCGCTCCGATAAGGAGTGCCAGCGGGGTTGTGCCGACGGGTCTCGGCAAGCATAGCCCTTTGATTGATGCCAGTGAGAGAGATACGAGATGCCGGTCGGGAATTCCTCCCAGTTTGAATGGTTGAAGGTCATGATCTTTGTCACACCGGGACGACGCCAGGGCGTGCAAAGGCCCTGGAGGGCGCCGACGCCTTCCCGGGCCTTTGTTGATTACAACTGCTTGACCGTGAAGTTGTCGGTGAGCAAGAGCCAGTTCTGGGGGAACTCGAGCGGGAGCTTCCAGTAGCTGACGCCCCGTAGCCCATACCGCTTCACTAGGTCGAACTTGGCCTGGATGGAGCGGGCGTCCTCGAACCAGACCACGTGCTCCTTGCCCGCCTCATCCCAGTAGTGGAAGAAGGGCGACTGAGACTTTGCATCGTACTGGATGTCGACCCCGCGGCGAATCGCCAGCGCAATCGCATCCTGCGGGCTGACCACCTTGGCGAAGGGGCCGCCCTCGACGTAGGGTAGCGTCCAGTCGTAGCCGTACAGGGGGACGCCCATCATGATCTTCTTCGCTGGCATCACGCTGGTCGCGTAGCGGATCACCCGCTCGACCTGATCGATCGGCGCCACCGCCATCGGCGGCCCGCCCGACCAGCCCCACTCATAGGTCATCAGCACCGAGAAGTCGGCGATCTCGCCGTGGGAGGGGTAGTCGTGCGCCTCGTACCACTCCCCGACCTGTTCCCCGCTCACCTTCGGTGCCAGCGCCGTCGAGAGCAGGTAGCCGGCCTCATGCATGCGCTGAGCGGCCTTGCGCAGGAAGTTGTTGTAGGCCTCACGGTCCTTTGGGTGAAGGTGCTCAAAGTCGATGTTCAGCGCCCGGAACCCCTTGTCGCGCATCACGGTTAGCACGTTCGTGAGCACCGTGTTCTGGAGCTCCTCGCTGCCCAGGATCGCCTCGCCCAACTCCGTACTGAACTGATCCTGCTCGATGTTGGTTAGCCCCATCATGGGCGCCGCACCGCCAGAGAGGGCGCCCTGGCGGGCATACTCATCCCGGAGCGGCATCACGTCGCCTGCCCGGGAGAGCCGGTAGGGGAACATGGTGGCGTAGGTCAGACTCGGGGAGACCTCGGCCATGGCGGTTCCTTCTGCTGCTTGCCCCTTGGGCTCGATGTAGGCGTTCGACTCCAGTGAAGGACGGCGCCCCGGTGGGATGTAGAGGCGCAGCCCAACCGGAACCTGTCGTGGATCCGCGATTCGATTGATCGCTAGGAGCCGATCCGTCGGGATGCCATACCGTTTGGCGATCTGCCAGATCGACTCGCCTGGCTGCACCCAGTGGTACTGCCCGACCAACGGGATCACAAGCGCCTGGCCCGGAACCATGCTCTCCGCGTTCTGCAACTCGTTGGCGGCGATGATCGTCTGCGGCGTCAACCCGTACCCCTTGGCGATCGTCCAGAGTGACTGTCCCGGCTGGACCACGTGAATCTGCATGTCCATCCCCCCAACCCTTGCCTACTGAAACCTACTCCGGCGGGGGCCGATTCGTGCATGGGGATGCCAGTCTCCCTTGCGGACCAGGAGGGATTCGGTTCGCCTATAGCGAACCTCTGTTCGTAAGGAGTGATGTGCTCGTGAGCCTGGCCGCCAAGCCGTTAATCATCGCTGAGAAGCCCTCGGCCGCCCGGGCCGTCGCGGAGGCCCTCGGTGGCTTCAAGAAGGCAGAGGGGTACATGGAGAGTGACGAATACCGCCTCTCCTGGGCGATCGGCCACCTGGTCGAACTAAAGGGGCCAGAGGAGTACGACCCGGCCCTCAAGCGCTGGTCGCTCGCCACCCTGCCGATCCTACCGGAGCGGTTCGAACTGACCGTCTCGGCGAAGACCCGGACGCAGTTTAACCTGCTCGCCCGGTTGATCAAGGCTGCTCCCCTGGTCGTCAACGCCTGCGATGCGGGGCGGGAGGGGGAGTTGATCTTCCGTTACATCTATACCCTTTCGGGGGGGCGGGCGCCCGTCCAGCGCCTCTGGACCTCGGCGCTGACGCGCGAGGCGATCCGCCATGCCTGGAAGGAGATGAAGTCCGGCCGGGAGTACGACCGGCTCTACCAGTCGGCCCTCTGCCGCTCTCAGGGCGACTGGCTGGTCGGCATGAACGCCACTCGGGCCTTTACCGCCAAGTGGGGCGAACTCCTCTCGGTCGGGCGGGTCCAGACCCCGACGCTCTCGCTGCTGGTCCGGCGGGAGGAGGAGATCGAGCGCTTCCGCCCGGAGACCTACTGGGAGGTTGCCGCCCGCTTCCGGACCAAGGAGGGTGCCCTCTACGAGGGCCGGTGGATCGGCCCAGATGGAGATCGCTTACCCAGCGCTGAGGCGGCGGAGGCGATCCGGCGCAAGGTCCACGGCCAGAGCGGCATCGTCCATTCGATGGAGACGAAGGAGGAGGCCGAACGGCCCCCGCTGCTCTACGATCTGACGACGCTCCAGCGGGAGGCGAACAAGCGCTTTGGGCTGACTGCGGCGGCGACGCTGAAGGCGGCCCAGTCGCTCTACGAGGGGAAGCATATCACCTACCCACGTACGGACTCGCGCTTCATCACCGCTGATCTGCTCAAGGCCTTTCCAAAGGTGTTGGGCGCCCTGGGCCTTGATCCGCTCTACCGGGGCTTTGCGGCCTCGGCCAACCTGAGCCTGGTCGGACCGGGAAATCGGCGGGTCGTTGACGCGTCCAAGGTCTCGGATCACCATGCGATCCTGCCGACGGCGGAGGTCCCGAAGGGGATCAGCGGCGCGGAGGCCAAGATCTATGATCTGATCGCCCGCCGTTTCCTGAGCCAGTTCTACCCGGAGGCCCGCTGGGCGATCGCGGAGGCGATGACGATGGTCGAGGGCGAGCCCTTCCGCTCCCGCGGCAAGCAACTCCTGCAGCCGGGCTGGCGTCAGGTGGAGGGGATCCCGGCCAAAGCCGAGGGTGGACGGGGCAAGGCGAAGGGCGATGCGGAGCCGGATGGCCCGCCGCTGCCGAACATCAAGGCCGGCGAGCGGGTAGCCGTGGCCGATGTGAAGTCTGAACAGAAGGAGACCCAGGCGCCCAAGCGCTTCACGGAGGCGGCGCTGCTGGGCGCCATGGAGAACGCGGGGAAGGAGATGGACGACCAGGCGCTCAAGGCGGCGATGAAGGGGCATGGATTGGGTACCCCAGCGACTCGGGCGGCGATCATTGAGCGGCTCAAGGCGGTCGGGTATATGGAAGCGAAGCAGAAGTCCCTGCAGCCGACGGCGAAGGGGCGCCGCCTGTTCGCCCTGGCCGAGGCGGCGCAGGCCGAGGCGCTCCTCTCCGCCGAGTTGACCGGGGAGTGGGAGAAGCGGATCGCCGATATCCAGGCGGGCTCCTATCCGCCGGACAAGCTGATGGCCGAGATTCGGCAGTTGGCGGTCGGGATCGTCGCAGGGGTGAAGGGGGCGTCCACGCCAGCCAACCTGCCGGGAGGCGCCGGTGGTGCTGCTTCCAGTGCGTCGGACGGGGAAGAGGGCGGCGACGCGGCGCCGGCCGGGCGGACCGCACGGGGCCGCCGGGCGCCCGACGACGCCGGCTTGACTGGCGACCCGTCCATCCCGGCGGGGAGCTGCCCAAGCTGTGGGCGCCCCGTCCTGCGGCAGGGCCGCGACTGGCGCTGTTCAGGCGAGTGCGAGGTCCGGATCCCCGCCTGGCTCTGCGGCAAGGTGATCGACCGGGAGCAGGCCGAACTGCTCCTGACCAAGCGCAAGACGAAGCTGATCACCGGCTTTGTCTCGCCGCGGACCGGGAAGTCCTTCAAGGCCTTCCTCGTCCTGCAGGAGGGCAAGGTCGGCTTCGAGTTCCCGCCGGACAAGCCAAAGGGCACCGGCGCTAAAAAGGGTGGCGTAAAGAGTGGGGCAAAGCGAACGGCAACAGCGAAAGCTGGATCACGTGCGGCTGGCACTGGCCGGGCACCAGCCGGCGGCAACCGGGGCGTGGGACGACGTGCATCTGGTACATCAGAGCCTGCCGGAGGCGGCGCTTAGCGAGGTCGACCTCGCCTCTAGCCTCGGCGGGGTGGCCCTGGGCGCCCCGGTGCTGATCAATGCGATGACCGGCGGGGCCGACGGCGTCACCGCGATCAACCGGGATCTCGCCCTGGCGGCGCGAGAACTCGGCCTCCCGATGGCCCTCGGCTCCCAGTCGGCGGGCCTGAAGGAGCCAGAGACCCGGGACTCCTACCGGGTCGTCCGCCAGGTCAACCCGGATGGGATCATCCTGGCCAACGTCTCAGCCGGGACAGGGCTGGCAGTGGCCCGCCAAGCGATCGAGATGGTCGAGGCGGACCTGCTCCAGGTCCACCTGAACGCCCCGCAGGAGATTGTGATGCGGGAGGGCGACCGAGACTTCGGCGGGCAGGTCGAGGCGATCGCTGCCCTGGTCGAGGGGCTGTCGGTGCCGGTCATCGTGAAGGAGTGCGGCTTCGGCCTCTCGCAGGAGACGGCCCGGCAACTCCATGCCGTTGGCGTCCGGGCGATCGACCTCTCTGGAAGGGGCGGGACGAACTTCGCCTGGATCGAGGCAGAGCGGGGCGGCACGACCCAGGACCCGGGGCTCCTGAACTGGGGGATCCCGAC
>DATGYC010000405.1:0-6071 GCA_035298385.1 Symbiobacteriaceae bacterium
CCAGCCCTCTCTGGCTCGCTTCTACAAGGTCGCTAAGCGGCAGGAGGATGATATCGCGACCGTCTCGGCCGCCTTCGCCATCGACCTTGCCCCAGACGGGACGATCGCAACGGCTCGCCTCGCCTTTGGCGGGGTGGCAGCGACGCCGGTCCGAGCGACCAAGGTGGAGGTATTCTTGCAGGGGCGCCCCTGGTCCGCAGCGACGATCGCTGAGGCGGCTGGCCTTCTGGCGTCCACCTTCCAGCCCCTGACCGATCATCGGGGCAGCGCAGCCTACCGGCGGGCGCTCCTCGGTAGCCTACTGCAGAAGTTCTGGCACGAGACGGGAGGTGGCGCGCAGTGAGCGTTCACAAACCGCTGCCCCATGAATCCGCCATCGGTCATGTCACGGGTGCTGCCCGGTATGTGGAGGATCTGGCCGGGCGCTTCCCTGATCTGCTCTGGGCCTGGCCGGTCCAGGCGCCCCATGCACGGGCACGACTGGTCGGGCTGGACCTTGCAGCGGCGCAGAGCCACCCTGGGGTCGTCCACGTCCTGACGATCGACGATCTGCGTGGCGAGAATGAGGTCGGTCATGGCGATGAGCCACTCTTCGTCACCGACGAGGTCGCCTACCATGGTCAGGCGGTCGCTTGGGTTCTCGCGGAGAGTCGGGAGGCGGCCCGGCAGGGCGCCCAACTCGTCCGGGCCGAGTACGAGCCGCTTACCCCGATCCGCTCGATCGAAGAGGCGATCACTCAGGCCAGTTTCCACGGGGGCCTTCAGTCCTTCGGCCGTGGCGAGCCAGACCGAGCGATCGCCCAGGCCCCCTTCCGGCTGACCGGTGAGGTCCGGATCGGCGGGCAGGAGCACTTCTACCTGGAGACCCAGGCCAGCCTTGCCATGATCGATGAGGCCGGGTTGATGCAGGTCCACTCCTCGACCCAGCACCCGGCGGAGACCGGCGCAGTCGTCGCCCGGGTGCTCGGCTGGCCCGTCAATCAGGTCGTCGTCCAAACGCTCCGGCTGGGCGGCGGGTTCGGTGGCAAAGAGTCGCAGGCGGCGCCCTACGCGGCCGTGGCCGCGCTCGGGGCATGCGTGTCACCAAAGGGGCGCCCGGTCCTCGTCCGCCTTGGGCGGGGGGAGGATATGACCCTGACCGGCAAGCGTCATCCCTTCCTGGCCCGCTTTGCCGTCGGCTTCGATGGCGATGGGCGCCTTCAGGGCCTGAACGTCGAGCTTTGGAGCGACGGCGGCTGGTCGACCGACCTCTCGCCGGCGATCCTCTCGCGGGCGCTTCTGCACCTGGATAACGCCTACCAGATCCCGCACCTGCGGGCGACGGGGCAGGTCTGCCGGACCAACAAGGCCTCCAACACGGCCTTCCGGGGCTTTGGTGGACCGCAGGGGATGCTGGTGATTGAAGAGATCATGAGCCGGGTCGCTGCCTACCTGGACCTCCCGCCGCATCTGGTGCGGGAGCGGAACCTCTACCGGAAGGGCGATCTCCAGGCGGCCCTCTCCTGCGGGGCTAAACTCGCCGTCTCCTCGGAGAACGCCGCCCTCCGGGCGGCCCTCTCCTGCGGAGCTAATCTCGCCGTGTCCTCGGAGAACGCCGCCCTCCGGGCGGCCTTCTCCTGCGGGGCTAAACTCGCCGTCTCCTCGGAGAACGCCGCCCGGACCCACTACGGTCAGCCGGTCAGGGATGTAGAGCGGATTACGCAGATCTGGACCGATCTGAAGGCCACTAGTCGCTTTGAGGAGCGGCTGGCTGAGGTGGCGGCCTTCAATGAACAGAGCCCCCACGTCAAGCGGGGGCTAGCGCTCACGCCGGTTAAGTTCGGCATCTCCTTTACGCTGACCCACCTGAACCAGGCGGGCGCCCTGGTCCTGATCTACCAGGACGGCTCGGTCCAGGTGAACCACGGCGGGACCGAGATGGGACAGGGGCTCCACACCAAGATCGCCCAGATCGCCGCCGACTCTCTAGGTGTACCACTGCCCGCCATCCGGGTGATGCCGACCCGCACGGACAAGGTCCCGAACGCCTCGGCGACGGCAGCCTCATCGGGCACCGACCTGAACGGGGCGGCGGTCCGAGAGGCCTGCCTCGCCCTGCGGGAGCGGCTGACGGGGGTGGCGGCGGGGCTCTGGGAGGTAGACCCCTCCGCCGTGACGTGTGCGGCAGGCGTGGTCTCGGCGCCGGGTCAGTCGCTCCCCTTCGCCGAACTCGTCAAGTTAGCCTACGAGCAGCGGGTCCAGCTCTTCGCGACCGGTTTCTACCGGACTCCAGAGATCTTCTACAGCAAGGAGCAGGGGGAGGGCAGCCCCTTCCGCTACTTCGCCTGGGGCGCCGCCGTCAGCGAGGTCGAGTTGGACGGCTTCACCGGTCAGTCGACGATCCGGTCGGTCGAGATCCTGCACGACTGCGGCGACTCGATCAATCCGCTGATCGATCGTGGTCAGGTCGAGGGCGGCTTCGTCCAGGGGCTGGGCTGGTTGACCCAGGAGGAGTTGGTCTGGGATGAGCAGGGGCGGCTGCTGACCAAGGGCGCCTCGACCTACAAGCTCCCCGGTGCAAACTGGCTACCAGAGCGGTTCGAGATCCGCTTCTTGGAGCGTGCAACTGAGCCCGGTGCCGTCCTCGGCGCCAAGGCGGTAGGCGAACCACCCCTGATGCTGGCCCTCTCGGTTCGGGAAGCGCTACGAGCCGCGGTGGCCGCCTTTGGTGGACCGATCGAGATCGACTCCCCGCTCACGCCGGAACGCCTCTTCTGGGCGTGCCACGAGCAGAAAGATGCTGTAGACTAAGGAGCAACGCCCTCCTGGATGGGGGGCTCTGATGCGGAGGGATCGTGCGTGTCGATTTTCCTACAGCCAACGTCGCCGTACAGCTTCGACCTTTCGATGCGCCGTCTAGCCGCCATGCCCCGTATGGTCCTCTTCCAACTAGCTGAAGGCCCGAGCCTCGTCCGGGCCTTCCCGACCGGTCTCGTCCGGGTCAGTCAAGCGGGGGATGCGCTCCGGGTTGAGATCGAGGGCGAGCTTGACCCCGCTGCGGTCCTGCCCATGATCCGCCACGCCTTCTCGCTCGATCTGGACCACCAGGCCTTCCTCGCACACATGGCCGAGGCCGATCCTGCGATGGCGGCGCAGGTGGAGCGCTATCGGGGCGCCCGCCCGATCGTCCCCTTCACCCGCTGGGAGTCACTCGCCTGGGCGGTGATCGGTCAGCAGATCTCGCTCTCCGCCGCCTTCTCCCTACAGGCGGGGGTACTCCGCCTCGCCGGTGGGGAGTGGGGTGGGGTCCCCTACTTCCCTGATTCAGTGGCCGTGGCAACACTCTCGTATGAGCAGTTGCGTGGGGTGGGCTTCTCGCAGCGGAAGGCGGAGTACCTGATCGACCTGGCCCGGTTGGTCGCTTCCGGCGAGTTGGACCTAGCCGCCGTGGCCGCCCTTCCGCTGGAGACGGCGATCGAACGCCTGGCCGCCCTGCGCGGGATCGGTCGCTGGACAGCGGAGCGCTTCCTCATGGACTCCGGCCATCTAGACGCCTTCCCAGCGGCAGACGTGGGGGTTCGCAACGGATTGATCCAACTCTACGGCTGGACCGAGAAGCCAACCGAGGAGCAGATCCGGGCGGTGGGGGAGCGGTGGCGCCCCTATCGGGCGCTGTCTACCTACTACCTTTGGCTAGGGCTACTGCTCTCGAAGTAATAAAAGGCTCCACCCTGTCACAGGGTGGAGCCTTTAGCGCTACTCCTCGATCTTCGGCCGCATCGTCGGGAAGAGGACCACGTCCCGGATCGAAGCGGCATTCGTCAGCAGCATCACCAAGCGGTCGATGCCGATCCCGAGACCGCCGGTCGGGGGAAGGCCGATCTCCAGGGCGTAGACAAAATCATCGTCCATGTCGGTCGCCTCTTCGTTGCCGGCCGCCTTCTGGCGGACCTGCTCCTCGAAGCGCTCCCGCTGGTCGATCGGGTCGTTCAGCTCGGAGAAGGCGTTCGCCACCTCACGGCCGGTGATGTAGAGCTCGAAGCGGTCGGTCAGGCGGGGGTCAGCCCCGTTCTTCTTCGCCAGCGGCGAGGACTCGACCGGGTGCATCGTGACGAAGGTCGGCTGGATCAGCGCCGACTCGACCTTCTCCTCGAAGGTGCGGACCAGCAGGGCGCCCCAGGTATCGTCCTTCTTCACCTCGACGCCGCCGATGTGGGTGACAGCCGCCTTGGCCGCCTCGCCGTCGATCGTCATGAAGTCGATTCCGGTATGCTCCTTGACCAAGTCCGCCATCGTGGCGATCCGCCACTCGCCGGAGAGGTCGACGGTATGCTCGCCGTAGGCGATCTTCAGCTCACCGTTATTGACCGCCTGGCAGCAGGCCTGGATCACTTCACGGGTGAGCTTCATGATATCGGTGTAGTCAGCGTAGGCCCAGTAGAGCTCGATCGAGGTGAACTCCGGGTTATGCCGGGTGGAGATGCCCTCGTTCCGGAAGATCCGGCCGATCTCATAGACCTTGTCAAAGCCGCCGACGATCAGGCGCTTCAGGTGCAGTTCGGTGGCGATCCGCAGGTAGAGCGTCAGGTCGAGGGCGTTGTGGTGGGTGATGAACGGCTTGGCCGCAGCACCACCGACAAGGCCGTGCATCGTCGGGGTCTCCATCTCATAGAAGCCACGCTGGTCCAGCCAGTTGCGCATCGTCCGTACGATCATGGTGCGCGCCTTGAACCGGGCGAGGGACTCCGGGTTCGAGATCAGGTCGAGGTAGCGCTTGCGATAGCGCTCCTCGGTATCGGAGAGGCCACCCCACTTGTCGGGCAGGGGGGCGAGCGACTTGGTCAGGAAGGTTAGCTTCTGCACCTGAATGGAGAGCTCACCCATCTTCGTCCGGATGACCGTGCCCTCGACGCCGACAATGTCGCCCAAGTCAGCTAGCTTGTAGGCCTCCCAGTCGGCCTCGGCTACATCGTCCCGCCGGACGTAGAGCTGGATCTGCCCCTCCTGGTCCTGGATGTGGCAGAAGCCGGCCTTGCCCATCAGACGCTTGGTCATGATGCGGCCAGCCAGCTTGACGGGGGCCTTCAGCGCCTCCAGCTCCTCACCGGTCTTCTCACCATAGGTGGCAAAGATGCTGCCGCGATCATGGGTACGCTCAAACCGCTGCCCGAAGGGCGCAATCCCCAACTCTTCCAGCTTCGCCAGCTTCTCGCGGCGTGCCTGGAGGACCTCTTCTTCCCTGCTCATTCGGATTTGAATCCTCCGTTCTGAATACGTTGCCTTCTGCACATGATAGGTTTTCGCTGGATGCCTGTCAATATGAGGCAATCAGCCAGACCTGTGAAAAGGAAGAATGTTAAATAGGTTGAATTACTATTCTGAAAGGGGTGATCCCGTGGGTCTGGTGCTCTTTCTGGTCTTGATGCTCCTCTTCTTTTGGTGGGGGCGGGAGCGGCGTGCCTTCCTGCGGGCGCCCCAGCCGGTCAGACTCGGCGCCCTAGCCCGGGCGGTCAAAGGCGCCGTTGACGGCCGCCGGATCACCGGCCAGTTTGCCGGACATGACGTGCGGGCAGGCCTGCTACTGCCGACGGGTTCTCAGAGTGCGGCAGCCCAGGAGGAGGCCGGGATGCACTGGCAGACGGTGATCCAGATGCCGGAGTGCGCTCCCTTTCGGCTGCACTGGGCGATCGATCCGGCTGTCGGGCGCCGGGCGCCCCTTCTGACCGGGCCTGATCCGGTCAGCCTGGAGCACCTACTCCGCTGGGCAGAGTTGGAGCCCCTCCTAGCTGACGGCGAGACCATCTTGGTGGGGGAGGAGGGGCGGCTCTGCCTGCTGGAGCGACTACCGGGGGATGGGTTGCCCACCCCTGAGCGGCTCTTGGCACATCTCGACCTGCTTGATCGGGCCGCGGAGACCCTGCGGTCTGCATAGAAAGACGGGCCTACCGGCCCGTCTTTGTGTTTACACGAGCCAGGGGCGGTCAGTTGGAATAGCTGAACCGAATCTCCTCGCAGTACATCTCAGCCTTCACCCGGCGAATCCCCTCGGCGCCCGCCTCCATCTTATCCGGAGCGACCTTGAAGATCCCCAG
>DATGYC010000406.1:0-7724 GCA_035298385.1 Symbiobacteriaceae bacterium
TAGTCGTACTGATGACCTCCGTTCCGACGAACGCCTTCAAGGTGACCGGCATCTCGAATACGGGAAGCATCACCGTCGGCCAATCCAACGTGGCGGGTCTCGCTGTCTCCGCCTCCGCTGGTAACTCAATCAATCAGGTCACCTACTCTGGTGGACAGGTCCAGGTTCACTTTGGCAAAGGAACCGGGGGGACGGTCTTCGCCTTTCAAACCAGCCGAACACAATCAACCCTATCGGTTGCCGCCGATGACATCAAGATGCTCAACGTCTTGACTGTCACCAATAACTCTGGTTATTGCCAGGATGTCGCCGTCTGGGTTAGCTCGGGGACTGCGGTCAATCTGACCAATATCTACGGGCGCCCTCCAGGGGGAGCGCAACCCGGCACGCTCTTGGGCACGTCCAATCGGGTCCAGAAGCTACAGGTCGGTGGTCAGATGGTCGTTGACTTCTGGTGGAATGCGACGAGCACGGTCACCTCACCGGGGACCTTCACCTTAACAGTGAAAGGAACCCAGTCTGCCTCCTGTCCGTAAGAGTCCGACACATCTTGGGGGGAAGTAAGTACGTGCGCATGAGCAAGTTGGTCGGTGGTGTCGTCGTTCTGGTCGCGCTAGGCTCGATGTTGACTGCTACCGCCTTTAAGACGGCTGCGGTCACGAACAACATGTCGATCACCGTTGCAACGACCGGCAGTGCGGCTCTGGCTATGGCCGCTCCTATCACGCCTGACAACGGCGTCGCGACGACAGTCGTAAGCGGTCAGTTGCTGATCACCGTAAATGATCAGATGCAGCCGGGTAGCACCTACTGCTTCTCTCCCGCCTTCAACGTAAAGAATACGGGCGCCTCTGCCCCTACCTTCACCTTTGTTGCACCAACGATCACTGGCATGCCAGGCACCGCAACACTGACACTCTTCAAATCGGGCGGGTCCCCCTGCTCGACCAGCCTCACTGGTCAGACCCTGGCCAGTAACGGATCTACGGATGTGGACATGCAGATCGTGATCCCATCCCTCACGACCCTGGCGACGAGTTCCCCCACGATTGTGATCAACGGTAACCACTAAGGTTCGGTCCCGGCTTCACGCCAACGTGTGTTTCGCCTCTACAGGTTGACTTATAGCACGACTAGGGGAGTTGCTGTTATGAAGAGAAAGTCCGTAGGAATCGCCGTGGTTCTCGCTGCTCTGGCTGTGTTGGTTAATGTCTTTGCCTTGAAGTCTGCGACCGTGAACAATGACCTTTCCCTGAAGATCACAAACACGACCACGTCTCTCATTGCAATCGACGGCGTGGGTGCTGATTCCGACGTCACCTTCAGTAGTGGCGCTGGGTATGCTTCGATCACGCTTCCGACTGGTGCAAACGGCCTGCAGCCGAACAGCTCCTACACCTTCTACCCCGTATTTAATGTCAAGAACAACTCTGGTGTCAGCCGGGACATCACCCTTTCAGACACGACGTCACCTGCACCCGCCGGTGTCACCCTTACCTTCGTTGACACAAATGGCAATGCGATTGCGCCTGGTACTACTGTCACGACTGGTAGCACGTTGCCCGTGGGCATCAAGATTGATTTGACCACCTCCGCCGTCATCGGTACCACACCGCTAACGATCGCTGTCGACGCCCAGTAACCTAGGCACCACCAATGAAGAGCCGGTTGATCAATATCCTGACTTGGCTACTGGTCGCCGGCTCCGTAGCCATTCTACTGGGCGGCCTCTTAGGCCGCCCAGTTCTCGTGGCAGCGGTCCCGACGACCTCCATGGTCCCCGTCCTTCGCCCCGGCGACCTGATCCCGGTCCTCCCTGACTGGGGCGCCGCCCCGGAGATCGGCCAGATCATCGTCTTCAAGACCAGCCAAGACCCCTCCTGGATCGTACATCGCGTCATCGATGGCGACAGCACGAAGGGATACGTCACCAAGGGTGACGCCAACCCCGTCCCCGACCAGCATCGCGTCTTCATCAAGGACATTGCCGGCTTTGTGCCTACAGTCGGCGGGCGTGCACTCCACGTTCCCGGTCTGGGCTCGCTCAGCCTCGGCCGTACGCCGCTTGGGCACCCGCTCTTTGCCGGCGTCGCGCTCGTCGTGGGCGTCTTCCTCCTGGTGAACGACATCGGCTCGGAACTCTTCCGCGTCCGTTGGCGGCGGCGCCTACGCCGCTGGGGCTCAAAGAAGAGGGAATCGAATGACGCCCTCTTTATCTACGGCATCTTGGCCGTGTTGGTCTTCGTCTCCACATTTATCACCACGCACAGCCTGAGCACGGAGCAGACCGTACGTTTCTCCGTTGTCCGGTCTAAGAGTACCAACGTACAGGACTCGCGGCTGACGATCTTCGGGGCGCCCTCTAGCGAAGCGGTCACGCTAGATAACCCGTCGTATCTCCCCGTCATCGTGGGGCTAGGCTCAAACGATCCCGATATCGTCTGGGAACCCTCGTGGGTCTTCATCGGTCCCAAGAGCAAGATGTCGGTCCAGTTGACCCGCAAGAATCAGGTCCTGGGCGAACATACGGCCAAGCTCCGACAGGCGATCTACCTGCCGGTGCTCCCCACCTCACTCATTCGGATGCTGGCAAGCATCAGCTGGTCCTTGCCGCTCTATGTAATCGCCCTCATTCCGGTTCTGCTCGTTCTGGGTGCATCGCTCTTTGACCGCCGCGCCCGCCTGCACTGGCAGCACTTGCGACTCGCCTTTCATCTTCGCTTCTGGACCTAAGGAGGCACGGCTATGCACCTAGGTGGATCCAGGCAGACGAAGCCCCCTCATCAGACCAGCACGGAACGTCGTCCCTGGACGACCCTTCTTGCTGGCCTCGCGCTCTTCTTTGTCTCCCTATCCCTGGTGATTCACGCCAACGCCCTGCCGGCTGAGGCGCATATCACGGAGACCTGGTACAGCTACAAGCAGCAACTCGCCTACGACTTCCAAGCGAACGTAGAGACGGGTTCCATCTACAAGAGTAGCCCGATTCCAGCCAAGGATCTGCTCCAACTCCGCCTGCCAACGGAACCAGCCACCTACCGTCGTCTGACGGTAGCCAAGCTGACCGATAGCCTGATCCTTTCCCTGCCGTACCGATTCACGGCGGAAAAGGATGCAGATATCCAGGTGACCTACTGGATCGATGGGACCTTCACCGTGCCGAACCTCTGGAAGCGTCCGTATCCATTCATGGAAAGGACCGTTATCCAGCGTCATGGGAAAGAGGTCACCCTAGACCAGTTGCAGGTGGAGATCCCCATCAAGCAGTTGATGGCAGAGCTAGCTCAGTTAACCCAAGTGACCCGGATCAATCAAGAACAGGCGGAGATTCAGATCCGCCCGGCCTTCGAGGTGAAGGTGAACGGGCTACGGGAGCCGGTCACTGCGGCTCTGGCCCCGGAGATCACCCTGAATATTCGAGGCTCGAACTACGCAATCGAAGTCGATGAGCCCCAGACCTTCCGCGATGGGCGGAACTACGAGGTCAACGTGGTCTTGCCGGCAACGGTCAGCCTGCTTGGTCTTCAGGTCGAGGTAAATCTGCTCCGACAGGTCCTGACCACGCTGGCCGTCATCGTTGGGGTAGTGACTGCGGCAGTCCTGGCTGTGCATTGGCTGCGCAAGAAGAACCAGGACAGCTATGACATCAAACGGCTGGGCTCTCAGTTGATCACCGCTTCCAAGTTCGAGATCTCATACACCGCTGCCCTCGTCGATCTGCAGTCCATGAAGGAGTTGCTGCAGCTTCAGGTGCAGATGGAGCGGCCGATCATCCAGGTAGGGAAGACCTATTACCTAGCGGATGAGAACACCTGCTATCGCTTCACTGAGCCCGAGCCTTCGATCGAGGCCGAAGCTGTGCTGGTGGCTGAGGCCACTCTGGCTGAGAGCGTGCCCGTCGCAGAGATGACGGCACTGATTGAAGTAAGCCCAGTGACTGAGGTTCCGGAAGCAGAGGAACTGACGGCCCTGGCTGAAGCGGCCGTAGCTGCCGAGGCGCCGGAGTCCGCTGAAATGACAGCAGTGGCTGAGGCTGAAGGTACACCCATGGATGAAGACCCCGAAGAGAAGCCCTACTAACAAACGACGGGCGCCCCCACCAAGCGTGGGGGCGCCCGTCACGTCTGCCCAACATAAAGAGAGCGGCACCCCTAACGGGTACCGCTCTCGAAAAGGTCCTCCCCACCATGCCGTGTGTTCCCGGTAGAGAATGAACCTGCGCCTAGCAGGTGGGTGTCATCACCGTTGCGTTCGAAGTCCCCTGGCCGCAGCGAACTGGGGGGGCATAACGTCGACAAACGAGTTCAAACTCCCGATCATTTGACTGTTAGGTCATTTCGTACCGGTCATCACGTACACAGCAGGGATTGCTTCTAGTATCGACGTCCTCTGCTGTTCTTATCATAGTCCTCGCGGCGAAGCGATTCAAGCCTTGACAGGCCTCCATTTCCTAGGATTACGCACTTGTAGACTCGCTCCCGGCAGAAAGGAAGTGACCCACACCCTCACGAAGAACCTCTCAGGAGGTGCTTCTGCATGTTGGTTGAGGAGGTCTTTGCCGGTAACCTGATCTCAGGTCGGGTCCAGACGATCGCCAAGGGTGGCTCCCTCCAGGAGGCCGTCGCCATCCTAGAGAAGGGCGGCTTCTCCCAAGTCCCGATTGTTGACGGCAACAAGCCCGTGGCTCTCCTGAAGGAGGCCGATGCCCGCCGTGCCTACGCCAGCGGGCGCCAGAACGACCCCGTCGAGCAACTCGCCTCGGCGCTACCGCCGCTCCTGCAACCCAAGGACGGTCTCGTCGACCTGATGGCCCATCTGGACGAGTTCAGCTCCCTGCTGATCGTCGATCCCGACGGCTCGCTACGCGGCATCATCACCTACTGGGACGTCTTGCGGATCGCCCGGCCCTACCTCTGTGTCTCAGAGATCGAGCTGCTCCTGCGTGAGGTCTGCGCCACCGCCTACGAGAAGGCCTACGGCAAGGACTGGTGGGACCACATCCGGCCCGACCTGCGCAACCTGGCCGAGCGGGAGCACCAGAGCGACCGGAGCGACGGCGACTCCTCGCCTCGCCACATGCTGGGCCACACCTCGATGTGGGCTCTGATCGAGATCCTGCGCGACATCAAGCCGGAGTACGGCGAGAAGCGGTACAACCTGCTGCAGAAGATCCGGGTGATGCGCAACCGGGTCGCCCACCACTATCGACTGGATAAGGAAGAGGTCGCCTCGATCCTGACGGCCTGCATGGAGGCCCGCACCTGGCTAGAGGACCTCGTGCCGCAACTCTAATCACGAAGGGCCAGCCCTCGATGCGGAGGGCTGGCCCTTTTCCTGTCGTCATGCGCACCTCTACAAATAGGTCTCTACTCAGTCGCGCAGGTGCTCATCGGGAATCCGGAAGGTCGGCACCTGTCGTCCATCCACGTCCGTAAAGCCATAGGACTCAGCGAGGTCGCCTACGTTCAGGGTTCGACCACTACGAGCCAGCCGCTCCGGATCGAGTGCCAAGGCCAGGACCGCCCGCCCGATGTACTCGGGCGACTCGGTCGTCGTCAACTCCTCTGCAGACGGATTCGTATCCATCACCCGCTCCGTCCGCATCCAGCCCGGAGCGAGGGCCACGGCCGTGATTCCGTGCGGCTTCAACTCAAGCGCCATCCCGTAAGCCATCCGGTTGACGGCGGTCTTCGCTAGATCATAGTAGAGGTTCGAGAGGTACTTCCCGCGATCATAGACGGTCGTATTGACGATCAGCCCGCCCGGCTCCTTACACAGCAGAGGAACGGCCAGCCGACTGGCGTTCAGGTGCGCCCGTACCCCGGCGGTGAACATCGCGTTCCAGCGATCGGGCTGCTCCCAGAACGGCACGGAGAACGACTCATAATCATACTGGTAGCCGCCCCAAGCGTTGTTGACCAGGATCTCCAGGCGCCCCTGCTCCGCCCTCACCTGCGCAAAGAGCGCGGCCACATCCTCATCCCTCGTGTGGTCACACCGCACCGGGATTCCCAGACCCCCTCGAGCGGTGACGCCCTCAGCCGTCTCCTCGATCGTCTCTGGCCAAAGCTGGTTGACCAACTGCGCCCGGGTCGAGCGCCCGGTCACGTAGACCGTCGCCCCAGCCTCACCCAGTACGTGCGCGATCCCCCGTCCCGCTCCCCGGCTGGCACCGGTCACGACCGCGACCTTTCCCTGCAACCCCTTCATCTGCCACTCCTCCTTTGATCTCAATCATACTGCCCGAAAGATGACATCCAGTGTCATCTTTCTCTGCTATGATGAAAGAAAAGGAGGGGGCGCCCCATGCGTGCCGACCGGTTGCTCTCGATCATGATGCTCCTACAGGCGCACGGCCGCATGACGGCGGGCGCCCTGGCCAAGCGGCTAGAGGTCTCGGCACGGACGGTCCACCGCGACATGGAGGCGCTCAGCGCCGCCGGCATCCCTGTCGTGGCCGAGCGCGGTAGCGGCGGCGGCTGGTCCTTGCTGGAGGGCTACCGGACCGATCTGACCGGACTGACCGGCGATGAGATCCAGACCCTCTTCCTGGCGGCACCTCAGACCCACCTAAGGGACCTTGGCCTCCAGCAGGCCGCTGAGGCCGCCCTCCTCCGCCTCCTGGCTCTCCTGCCGGTGGCCCAGCGACGAGATGCCACCTTCATGCAGAGCCGAATTCACGTCGATGGCGCCGGTTGGCGCGAGACGCGCGAGGAGACCCCCTCCCTGCCGATCATCCAGGCCGCCCTCTGGCAGGAGCGGCGCCTCTGGATCACCTACGGCCGGGACGAGGCCGCCACCACGGAGCGCTTGGTCGATCCCCTGGGCTTGGTGGCGCAAGGCCGGGCCTGGTACCTCGTGGCTGGCAAGGGGGACGAGATTCGCACCTACCGGGTCTCCCGGGTCCGAACGGCTCGGCTCGATGCGGAGGCAAGCCAGCGGCCACCAGACTTCGATCTAGCCGCCACGTGGGCGGCATCCAAGGCTAGTTTTGTGGCCAACCTCCCCCGGTTCGAGGCGACGCTGCGGGCCGCCCCCGGCGCACGAGAGCGCATGGCCTTCAGCGGACGCTTCAGCCGCCTCCTGCACGCAGAACCGCCTGGACCCGACAACTGGAGTCAGCTGCGGATCCAGGCGGATACAGCGGACGAGGCAGCCGCCTACGTCCTGGGCTTTGGCGATCAGGTCGAGGTCCTGGAACCGCTCTCCCTCCGGGACGAGGTGATCCGGCAGGCAAGGGCGCTGTTGGCCTTCTATGCCCGATGAGGGGCGCCCCTATGCCTTCGGAATCCGTACGTGGAGCAGGTCACCCTCCCAGGCCATGCGGGCGCCCGCCGGTACCACCCGCACCGGTAGTGCCACCTTCTGCAGAAACGAGCGGGCGCTCGCCGTGGAACGCCGGAAGTTGGGCCCCTCCACCCGCTCCTCCCGCGTCCCCCAGCCACTCACCGAGACGCTCCGCTCCCCCACCTGCAACCGCAACGAGGACCGATCGATCCCCGGCAGGGCCGCGATGAGGAGCAGGTGGCTACCATCATCCTCAACCTGAATCCCAGGCCGCTCCAACGACTGAAGTGGCCCCTCGGAGCGCAGTAGGTCAAGCAGTGAGAGCCACATGCGCATCCCCCCGCCGCCATCCTATGCGCCGAACCGGGCTACTTGCAGAGCGGCGCCACCTTCGCCTCCGTCGCCCGGATCAGGTCTGAGCCGCTGACGAAGATCTG
>DATGYC010000407.1:0-5390 GCA_035298385.1 Symbiobacteriaceae bacterium
TATATCATCGGGCGGGATGATTGGTCCGGGCAGTCCCGCTGGGGGCGCCCCCGCAAGCCGCTGACGGAGATTATCCAGGGCGTCGATCCCGCCCTGCCCCTGATTCTGATGGATCATCAGCCCAATCGATTGAACGAAGCCCAGGCGGCGGGGATCGACCTGCTTGTCTGTGGCCATACCCACCGGGGGCAGATGTTCCCGAACCACCTCCTGACCCGGCGAGTCTTTGAGATCGACTGGGGCCACCTCAAGAAGGGCGCCCTCCATGTGATCGTCTCCCTTGGCTTCGGCACCTGGGGGCCACCGGTCCGCATTGGCAACCGACCCGAGGTCGTCAGCATCCGGGTCCGTTTCACCGGTGAATAGCAGAAGGCCGGGGACTCCCCGGCCTCTCTTCTTATGCCTGCAACCATTCGGAGTCCGGCCGGGCGATCAGCCGGGCGTTGTTGTAGGCCATGTCCAGCGTCAGGATGGTGGCGCCCAAGTAGACCTCACCCTCGCGATAGACCGCCAGCGCCAGGTCGGCCTTACGCGGGTGGGTGAGGCTAAGCGGCAGTAGCAACTGCAGCGTGCCCTTGCCGGGGCGCCCCTGGACCGTCGGCCGATAGTAGTTTGGGATCGCCGTCTTGTAGTTGCGAGCGACCCGGCGGATCGCATGCTGGATCGCCCCGTCCAAGATCACACGGAGCTGGTAGGTCTCCATCGCCCGAAACGGCTCCGGAAACCGCTCGCGGTTGTCACTCATAATATGGTCGAGGTTTGGGCGGAGGGGGAGGCGGGCGTCATAGATCAGGTCTCCCGGCTCCTCAAAGTAGTGCGCCAACCCTGGGAGGGAGCCGAAGGGAAGCAACCGCCGATCGCTCTCCTTGACAAAGGCATCCAGCTTCCAGCGTTGTTGGCCGGGGTTTATATTGGGCACGAAGTAGGCATAGATCGCCTCTTGCAGTTCGGTGACCAAGCCGGTGTTAAAGCAGGCGGCGCCGTCCTTCTCAGAGACCTTGTTCTCCTCGGAGAGACGCATAAAGGTGTGCTGCAGATAGTTAAAAAGGATCGGGTAAGGACGGTCAGCCGGTACTTGACGGTAGTTCCAGTTCTCGTCCTCAGCCAGTTCAGCCAACTGTTCCAGGAGTATTGGGGGCATGTAGGCAAATTCAAAGAGGGTCTGAAGTTGCATGGGCAGGGCCTCCTTCCATGAACCAGACTCTTTCGCTGGCGAAGTGGGGACCTCCTTTTCTGGAAGCGTCTCCGCCTTAACGAATCGAGCCTTACGGGAAACGCTTGACACAAATTCCTTCAGATGCTAAGATGCCATCTGGTTTACCTCTCTTATCCAGAGAAGCTGAGGGACTGGCCCTATGAAGCTTCGGCAACCCCTCCTAAGGGAGAACGGTGCCAAATCCGGCGGGACAACACCCGGGAGATAAGAGCGCCAGAGAGTAGCAATCTGCTACCCTCTTCGAGCGCTCGTCGTCGAAGAGGGTTTTTCTCATTGTCGCCGATGCATCATAAGAGAGAGACGTAAAGGAGGCAGGATTGACGATGACGGAGCGCGCTGGTCGTTACTTGTTCACCTCGGAGTCCGTGACGGAGGGCCATCCCGATAAGATGGCGGACCAGATCTCGGACGCCGTTCTCGATGCGATTCTGGCCAAGGACCCGAAGGGCCGCGTAGCCTGCGAGACCCTGCTCACCACCGGTCTGGTGGTCGTCGCTGGTGAGATCACCACGACCGCTTACGTCGACATCCCGAACCTGGTTCGTGACGTCGTCTCCGAGATTGGCTACACCCGTGCGAAGTTCGGCTTCGATTCGACCACCTGCGGCGTGATCACCGCGATCGATCCGCAGTCCCCGGACATCGCCCAGGGCGTTGACGTGGCGATCGAGGTCCGCTCCACCACGGCTGAGAAGGAGCTCGAGATCGGCGCTGGCGATCAGGGAATGATGTTCGGTTTCGCCTGCAACGAGACCCCCGAGCTGATGCCGATGCCGATCGCCCTCGCTCATAAGCTCTCCCGCCGCCTCTCGCTCGTCCGCAAGAATGGCACCCTGCCCTACCTGCGGCCCGACGGCAAGACCCAGGTGACGGTTGAGTACGACGAGAACGACAAGCCGGTCCGCGTCGACACCATCGTCGTCTCCACCCAGCACGATCCGGACGTCACCCAGGAGCAGATCCGCAAGGAGATCATCGAGCACGTCATCCACGCCGTGATCGACCGGAACCTTCTGGATGACAAGACCAAGTACTTCGTCAACCCGACCGGCCGCTTCGTCATCGGTGGCCCGCAGGGCGACACCGGCCTGACCGGCCGCAAGATCATCGTTGATACCTATGGTGGCTACGCCCGCCACGGCGGCGGTGCTTTCTCGGGCAAGGATCCGACGAAGGTCGACCGCTCGGGCGCCTACGCCGCTCGCTACGTGGCGAAGAACATCGTCGCCGCCGGCTTGGCCGAGAAGTGCGAGGTTCAGCTCGCCTACGCCATCGGTGTCGCCCAGCCGGTCTCGGTCCTCGTGACCACCTTCGGCACCGGCAAGATCGCTGATGAGCAGATCAGCGAGATCGCCAAGGCGACCTTCGACCTGCGCCCGGCCGCGATCATCCGCGACCTGGACCTGCGCCGCCCGATCTTCCGGCAGACCGCAGCCTACGGCCACTTCGGCCGTAACGACCTCAACCTGCCCTGGGAGAAGACCGATCGCGCCGCTGTCCTGCGCCAGAAGGCTGGTCTTTAAGCGAAGTGAAAGGGTGAAATCCCTTCACCTACCCCTCATCCACAAAACCGCCGCACCCAGTCCGGGTGTGGCGGTTTTTCTGTCTCCCCCATACGCTGGTCACAAAGCGGAAGGGGGTGCTCGAACATTGTGGCTGGGACTTCTCCTTCTGGTGGTGCTTGCCTTGGTGCTCTGGCTTTACTGGGCCCTTCCGGCCGAGGCAGACCCAGCGGTTGAGCCCAAGGTAGTCCTTCTCGTCCAGAACGGCGAGCGGCAGGTGGAGGGGGTGGTGCGCGCCCTGATCGCCCAACGTGAACGCCGACGGGCTGATAGTCCGATCCTGGTGTGGGATCTTGCCTCGACAGACGAGACGGGCGCCATCCTCACCCGGCTGCAGCAACAGTTTGCCGGGTTGCAGGTGAGGCAGACCACCGAGCCGACCCTGGCGGAGGCGTTCCCCCCGGCCGCCTCACCCCTGGTGATGATGGTCGATCTCCGGCAGCCCCTGCGGCCGCAAGATCTCTGGGGTCTACTCGCTCGTATCTGGAAATAACAGGAAATATCCATAAGGCACCGAATCCCTTTCAGGGGGGGTGAGGTGCCTTGTGGGCATTCCTGAATCCCGTGCGCACCATCTGGACAGGCTTAGCGGAAATCCTCTGGCCGCCCCGGTCTACCTGCCTTGGTTGTGAGGGGCCCCTGCTTACACTCGCCCTGACCGTTCCGGCTGGTCTCCCGATCTGTCCCGACTGCTGGGAAGCACTGACCGACCCTGGTGATGGCCCCCGCTGCCCCAACTGCACCCGTCCCGTCCTCCAGGCGGATGGCGCCCCCTGCCCGGACTGCGAGCTCCACTTTCCGTTCGGCCCCGTCTGGTCGCTCGGCCTCCTGACCGGCCCCTTGCGGGAGCTCGTGCACCATCTGAAGTACAACGGGCGGGAGTGGCTGGGTCAGCCGCTGGGGCGCCAGCTGGGCGCCCAGATCGCCCCGCTCTACGACGCCGTCCTGCCGCTTCCGCTCCACCGATCACGTGAGCGAGAGCGCGGCTACAACCAGGCTGCTCTCCTGGCTACCGGGGTCGGCGAGGTCCTCGGGCGCCCCGTCCTGACCGGCCTGCTCAGGCGCCAGCGCCAGACCGCCCGGCAGGCGGACCTGGACCGGGCTGAGCGACGGGCCAATCTGGCCGGCGCCTTCAGCGCACCACTCCAGCACCCCGATCTAGCCGGACGTTCCCTGCTCCTGATCGACGACGTGCTCACCACCGGTGCGACCGCCACGGCCGCGACCGAGGCGCTCTTGGCCGCGGGCGCCCGCCGCGTTGACTTGGCCGTACTGGCGGTCTCCACCGGCGTTGTTCTTGCGAAAAAATGAGTCCAGAGTCCCTTAACAGCAGAGGCTTATCACTCGATAATGGAAGTAGGCGGTGCCGAATGAAGCGCATCGTCCAGCAGGGGGGTAGTTCCATGAAGATCTCGAACGTCTTCGGTGCGGCACAGGCATACCGGGTCAACAGCCGCCCCAAGGCTTCGCAGGCTCCGGACGCCGGGGGGCGTACGGGCGCAACCGACGAAGTCGTCCTCTCCAAGGAAGCACAGGATGTCCTGGCGCTGAAGGAGAAGATGCTCAAGCTGCCAGAGGTCCGGCAGCAGCGGGTTGAGCAGTTGCGGGAGCTGATCGCTCGTGGCGGCTACCGTCCCGACGCCAAAGATGTGGCGGAGAAGCTCTTAAAAAGTGGGGTCATGGACGACCTCTTGTAAGGCGCCTAGGCGCGGGGGACGGCGTGTCACTGACCCGCCGTCTCCCGCTTCGTTTCTTGTCACGGCTCAAAAGGGGGCAGCACGGGATGGATGAGAAGGCCCTTCAGCAACTGCTGGGTCTCATGGAGGAGCAGGTCAAGCTGATCCACGACCTGACCGAACTGAGCAAGCGGCAGTCGCAGGTTCTGGTCAATGGCAAGCTAGATGAGTTGGACGCCCTGACCGGGGGCGCCCAAGCGGTCATCTGGAAGCTTGGCAAGCTGGAGGAGAAGCGATTCGATCTCCAGTCTGTGGTTGCAGCCGGGCTCGGCATCCATCCAAGCCAGCTCACCCTCGCCCGGCTACATGAGGCCCTGCCGTCCGACTTGGCTGAGCGCTCCAGCGCCGTGGTCGAGGCCTACGGGACGGTCACCCAGGAGTTGGTCCGCGTGAATCAGTTGAACGTAGACCTGACCCAGCAGGCGATGGCCTACGTCGACTTCTCCCTACAGCTTCTGGGCGCCAGCGCCCCCAGCGGATCCGTCTACTCCCCAACCGGGCGTGGGCCGCAGGGGAATGAGCCGCGTCGCCGCCTAGACAACAAGGCCTAAGGAGGGCTAACGCCTAGATGTCGACCTTTAATAGTTTAAATACGATCCGCACGGGTCTCTTCGGCTCCCAGCGGGCGCTGGAGACCGTCGGCAAGAATATCTCTAATGCAAACGTAAAGGGCTACCATCGGCAGGAGGTTCTCTTCGCCGCTGCTGAGCCGAGTCATGTCATAAACGGTGTTGGGCGGGGGATCAACTCCGCCCAGGTTGTGCGTTACCGCGACGAGTTTTTGGACCGGCAGTTCCGGGCTCGCAATGGCTGGAGCGGCTACTACGCATCCCAGGCGGACTCCCTCAGCCAGATTGAGAATCTGGTCGGGGATCT
>DATGYC010000408.1:0-5917 GCA_035298385.1 Symbiobacteriaceae bacterium
GGCGCCCAAGGTGCGAGCGATGCAGATCATCGAGGAGTTGGAGCCGGTCCGGCGGGGCGCCTATACGGGCTCGATCGGGTACATTGGCTTCGATGGACGGATGGACTGGTCGATCGCCATCCGGACGGTGACGGTGCAGGACGGGGTGGCCTCCTTCCACGTCGGGGGCGGGATCGTGGCAGACTCCTCGCCGGAGGCGGAGTGGGCCGAGACGATGGCGAAGGCGAGCGGAATCGCTCGGGCGCTGGGTCTGGACCTCGGGGCGTTGCGGGGGGAGTAGGTCCCCCTGGTGTACAGTTGTAACACCTCCGCGTCACCTCTCCATCACCTCTCTATCACCTCTCCATCACCTCTCTATCACCTCTCCATCACCTCTCCATCCCCTCTCCATCCCCTCTCCATCCCCTCTCCATCGCCTCTCCATCCCCTCTCCGTCACCGCTCGATCGCCCCGTGCCTATCCCCCATCCGAGGAGGCTTCCCCATGCAGGACCGCGGCGCTCTCTATGGCGACGGCCTCTTCGAGACGATCCTCGTCCGGGAGAACCGGGCGCCCCTCCTCCCGCTCCACCTGGCCCGCCTCAAGACCTCCGCCGCGGCCCTCGCCATCCCCTACGATGCCGAGCGCGTTACCCAGGCCATCGCTGCACACCTCGCAGCCCTTCCCCCCGGGGAGCACGCCCTCCGGCTCACCCTCTCCCGCGGCGAGGCTGTCACCCGCGGCTACGCCTACACCGGCCAAGAGCAGCCCACCCTTTACCTCACCAGCACCCCCTACCGGCGCCCCTTCTCCCCGCATGGGAATGCCGCCCCCCTGCGGGCGATTACGGCCACGAACAGGGTCTACTCCGGCTCCCCCCTCACCCGCCACAAGTCCCTCTCCGCCCTAGAGAAGGTGATCGCCCGGACCGAAGCGGCCCGGGCGGGGGTCGATGAGGCCATCCTCCTCAACGAGGCCGGGCGCCCCGTCGAGGGGACAAGCCATAACCTCTTCATCCACGTCCACGGCGAGTGGATGACTCCGCCGGTCACGGAAGGCTGCCTTCCCGGCGTGATGCGAAGCCAACTCCTGCGCCTCCTCGGCGCCCGTGAGATACCCCTGACGCGCGAGGCCGTCCGATCCGCAGAGCGGGTCCTCCTCTCGAACGCCCTCCTCGGCGCCCTGCCCCTCATCGAGTGGGACGGCGAGAAGCTAAAAGGGGAAGGGCCAATGCCCCTCCCCTTCGAAAGCCTATGGACGCTACCGTAAGCGGCTACTCCCCTTCGCGACAAAGCTGGATCGCTCGCCGGACGTCCTCCTCCGGCCGGAAGCCCTGCAGGAGATACTTGCGCCCGACGATGGCCGACGGGACCGCACTGATCCCGACCTGCGCCGCCCACGCCTCGCCCTGAAGAACGGTCTCCAGGAAGGCATGGCCCTCCAGGGCGCCCCGAAGCTCGACCGGATCGAGCCCCACCGAGAGGCCGATGTCACAGAGCACCGTCACCTGTCCGATGTCCCGCTGGTCGCTCCAATACGCCTTGAAGAGGGCTTCGCCCATCTCCCAGCCCTTGCCCATCGTGACGGCGTACTGCTGCGCCTCATGCGCCAGGCGGGTATTCGGGGCGAAGGTCGGCTGCTTCATCACTAGGCCGAGCTCCTCTGCGCGCGGAATCACCTGCTCCTTCATGGAGCGCTGGATGTACGGAGCGTTCAGGTCGATCGGCTCTGACCCTTCGGGGCGAAGCTCAAACGGCAACCAGAGAAGCTCGATATTCTCAGACTGGCCAACACGGGCCAGCGGCACCTTGGCCAGATAACACCAGGGTCAGACCCAGTCTGAGAAGATCTCAATCCGAATCGGTTCGGCCATGCGACTGCCTCCTTATAACCAACCTTGCGACCGGGCCCACACCACAGCAGCGACTTGCGCCGTCAAAAGAAGCGGCACGCCCCAGGCGAAGGCCGGCTTGCGCGTCTTATGACGAACGATCTGCATCGCCAGCAACGCACCCAAGCCACCAAAGAGGGCAGCCGCCCAGAGAAGGCGCCTCTCCGGTACCCGGCGCCGGTGGTGCTTGGCGGCCCATTTATCAAAGGCATAGAGCCCAAAGACGCCAAGGTTATACGTTCCGATTAGGATCCACATCTTATACTCATCCCTTTCGAGTCTTCATCCGGCTCGACGGAAAGGAGCGATCCCCGTGAAGCTCTACGCCATCGGCGATCCTCACCTGAGCCTCGCCGTCAACAAGCCCATGACGATCTTCGGCGAGCGCTGGGCCGGTCACCCGGTCTCCTTCTTTCAGCGCTGGGAAGCGACCGTGGCGCCCGAGGATATCGTCCTCGTCCCCGGTGACATCTCCTGGGGCATGACGACCGATGAGGCACTCCCCGATCTGCAAGCCCTCGATGAGCTACCGGGGCGCAAGCTGATGATCCCCGGCAACCACGACTACTGGTGGGAGTCGCTCAAGAAGTTGCGCGAGCTACCCCTGCAGACGATAGAGTTTATCCAGAACGACGCCGTTCTCCTGCCCGCGGGCGCCATCCCGGGTGTCGATGAGCGCGTCGCCGTCTGCGGTACGCGTGGCTGGCTCTGCCCCGGCGACCGCAACTGGAACCAGGATCTCGCCCACAACGAGAAGATCTACGCCCGCGAAGTAGCACGGCTGAAGCTCTCGCTCGAGGCCGGGCGAAAGCTTGGTGCGGAGCGCTTCCTGGTGATGCTCCACTACCCGCCGGTGGCGGACGACAAGGCGCCGACGGCCTTCACCGAACTCCTCGAGTCCTTTGGCGGGGTGCTACAGGTCGTCTACGGGCACATACACTCGGCAAGTGGGGCGAGCCGGGCGCTCTCAGGCGAGCAGAACGGCGTCCTTTATCGTTTGGTGGCGTGCGATCAGATCGACTTCATCCCGCTCCTGCTCTTCCCTGCGCCGTAGTCTTGCGTTATACTAAATCTAAGTTTAGACAGAGCTAAAGAGGAGGGTACGAGGCCGTGTATAGTCATGCCATGGAGAACTACATCGAGGCAATCTGGCGCCAGACGCTGGACGGCGGCACGGCCACGACCTCAGAGGTCGCTCGGGCGCTTGGCGTCACCGCTGCCTCGACCTCCTACATGTTTAAGAAGCTGGCCGCGGCCGGCCTGGTGGAGTACAAGGAGTACAGCGGCGTCTCCCTGACGGCGCACGGCAAGCAGTTCGCCATCTCCTTCATCCGGCGCCACCGGATCGTCGAGCGCTTCCTGGTGCAGACCCTCGGCGTCGCCTGGGAGGATGCCGATGACCTGACCCATGAGATGGAGCAAGCGGTGCCGGAGGAGGTCCTGGAGCGGATGCACGCCCAGATGGGCTATCCGACGACCTGCCCGCACGGCTACCCGATTCCGAGCAAGGACGGCACCTATCCGGAGCTGAACCTGCGGCCCGTCGTCGATCTCACCCCTGGTGAGGGCGCCCCGATCGGCCAGGTGAGCGAGCATGACCCGGAGCTCCTGCGCTACTTTGCGCGGCAGGGGCTGCAGCCGGGGCGGGGCCTGCGCATGCTGGAGCATGATGCGGTCGGTCAGACCTACACCCTCGAACTGGAAGGGCGCCCGGCACCGCTGGTGCTAGCGGCTGCGGTGGCGGCGCACGTGCGAGTACACGCATAAGCCGACGAACCCCCTGGCGTTGTCGCCGGGGGGTTTTCTGTGGTATCCTTACCTTACATTGGGAAGCAAAAATGGAACCGAAATGGGGAAACGCGCTTTGGCCACGCCCAGCATGGAGGACTACCTTGAGAAGATCTATGAGCTAATCAAGGGAAAAGGGTACGCCCGGGTAAGCGATATCGCCGCCGAGTTAAGCCTGCAACCCTCCTCCGTCACCAAGATGGTCCAGAAGATGGCCGAGGCCGGCTACATCCACTATGAGCGCTACCGGGGCCTAATCTTGACCGAACTCGGCCAGCAGGTCGGCGAGGCGATGAAGGACCGCCATGCCATGCTGGAGGAGTTGCTCTCGCTCCTGGGCGTCGATGAAGAGGCCCGCAAGGTCGACGTCGAGGGGATCGAGCATCATCTCTCGCCCACCACCGTGGAGGCCTTCCAGGACCTGACCGCCTTCCTGCGGGAGAACTCGGAGACCTTCCACGCCTTCCGGGTCGCCCGGCCAAAGGAGTAAGTGCAACCGCCCACCGTTTACGGTCGGGCGGTCTTTTTGTGAACCTTTCGGGCGCCCGGCGACTCTCTTGGTTGAAAGGGGATGCGTAGTGATGTCTGCGCGCTTCGAAGCGGTACCGGTCAAGGTCTCGGCCTGGTTGAAGGTCCTCCTCCTCGTCGTCAGTCTGATCATGCTCCTGCCGCTCTACTTTGGCGTGCAGACGCTCTGGGGCGCCGCCAACCTCGGCTACCGGGTGACCGGCGATGCCTTGCAGATCCAGTACGCCTGGACGCGGCACTCGATCCCCCTCAGCGAGATTACGGCAGTCGATCTGGTTCAGCCGACCAGACTCTCCCGCATCGCAGGCAGTAACGCCCCCGGTCTCTATGCGGGGCGCTGGACAAGCAAAGAGACGGGGCGGATCATCCTCTTCGCGACCCGGCTTGACTCGCTCGTGGTCGTGCGGATGAGCTCCGAGGCCTGGGGGTTGACCCCGGCCGATCCGGCTGCGCTGCAGGCCGCTATTCTGAGCCGGACCCCTGCGGAGTTCGCGGTCCGGCCTGGGGGCGCCAGCCCGCTCCTGGTGGTTCTGCCGCTGCTCTTGGTCCTCACCCTGATTCCGGGGACCTGGTGGATCCTCCGGCTGATCTATCGCTTCCCGAAGGCGCTCACGTATGAACTGGGGCCCTCGGCACTGGTGATCGAGACGGGCTGGCGCCCGGTCCGCGTTCCCTACAACGAGATCGAGTCCGTGGCAGAGACGACCGTGAAGGGCGGGCCGATGCGGGTCTACGGCTCGGAGCTAAAGGGGGTACACTGGGGACTCTTCTCCTGGTCGGCGGTGCCGGGGAAGCGGATCCACCTCTATGCGACCCAACTAAAGCCGATCGTGTTGATCCGGGCGGGGAAGAGGAGCTTCGGCCTCTCCCCAGCGGATGCGGCGGGCTTTGTGCGAGCGCTACAGGAGCGAATTGGACGGTAGTGCAGTGCCCTGCTGGGACTGGCTGAATCCGTTCGCTTTGCCAGTGACCCAAGGTGTCAAAATCTTGGACGATCAAGCCGCATTGTGGTAGACTCGGGTTACGGTTTACAGATGAGGGGGACGGGCAGTGAGCATGGAACTGAAGCTGCTCCTGGATGCGTTACTGGAAGGCCAGAAGGTCCTCTCGGCTAAGCTTGACGCCGTCGACTCACGCCTCTCCACCTCGGAGGCGAAGCTTGACGCTGTGGCTACAGACGTCGCCACAATCAAGGGCCAACTGATTCAGCTGAACTCCCGCGACGAGTTCGCCCTGCACCGACTGATCGAGGTCGAGGCCGACGTTCACGACCTTAAGAAAAAGTCGCAGTCAACGCCCTAACCTGATTTTGTTCCCCTTCCAACCGGGGTAGACTCCTACCACCGACCTGGACAGGAGGAAGACCGAGTGACGAGCGATCCAAACCTAGGCACCCAACCAGAGGAGCATCTGAGCACAGAGGCGAGAGTCGCTTCCCTTGCGGCCACAGTAGCCTCGCTACAGACAGAGCTGGCCGAGACCCGCGAGTTTCTACTGCAGATCAGGGGTCGCAACAACTTTCTCCTACACAAGCAGATCGACCTTGAGTTTGAGCTATTTCTCCTAGATCGCCGCCTCAAAGAACAGATAAAAACCCCCACCGAGCGCTAACTCGGTGGGGGTTCCTTCTATCAGACAGCCTCCAGGGCCGCACCCGTGAACTGCGAGTTGTACAGCTCCGCATAGAAGCCACCCGCCGCCAGGAGCTCCTGATGCGTCCCCTGCTCGATC
>DATGYC010000409.1:0-21974 GCA_035298385.1 Symbiobacteriaceae bacterium
GGCTGACTGTAAATCAGCTGGCACTGCCTTCCCTGGTTCGAATCCAGGTCTCGCCACCAGTTTCTGCGGGTTTAGCTCAGTTGGTAGAGCGCAACCTTGCCAAGGTTGAGGTCGCGAGTTCGAGTCTCGTAACCCGCTCCATTGGTTCCTTGCAGTTTCATATGGGGCTATAGCTCAGCTGGGAGAGCGCTTGAATGGCATTCAAGAGGTCAGGGGTTCGATCCCCCTTAGCTCCACCAAACACCCCCTAACCGGGGGTCATAATGCGCAGTTAGCTCAGCTGGGAGAGCACATGATTGACGTTCATGAGGTCACAGGTTCGATCCCTGTACTGCGCACCACTAGCGGAGGCGTGGTGTAGAGGCCTAACATGCGGCCCTGTCACGGCCGAGACCGCGGGTTCGAATCCCGTCGCCTCCGCCAGTTTTTTATTTTCATAGTGATGCGGACGTGGCGGAATCGGCAGACGCGCACGGCTCAGGACCGTGTCGGGTAATCATCCCCGGTGGGAGTTCAAGTCTCCCCGTCCGCACCAGTCTTGCTGATGTAGCTCAGTAGGTAGAGCACGTCCTTGGTAAGGACGAGGTCAGCGGTTCGATCCCGCTCATCAGCTCCATGGTTTTGCGAGGGTAGCTCAGTTGGCTAGAGCACTCGGCTGATAACCGAGAGGTCCCGGGTTCGAATCCCGGCTCTCGCACCAGATTACCGCGGGGTGGAGCAGTCCGGTAGCTCGTCGGGCTCATAACCCGAAGGTCACAGGTTCAAATCCTGTCCCCGCAACCAATCGTCTCTCGTTGGACTTCACCTCGACGTAACGTCGGGGTGAAGATCCCATGAGAACAGCGACTTGGCCCCATCGTCTAGAGGCCTAGGACGGCGCCCTCTCACGGCGCAAACTGGGGTTCGAATCCCCATGGGGTCACCAAGTTGGAGAGGTGTCCGAGTGGTTGAAGGTGCCGCTCTCGAAAAGCGGTGTGGCCTAAAAAGTCACCGTGGGTTCGAATCCCACCCTCTCCGCCAAGAAAAAGCCCTCGTGCTCTGCACGAGGGCTTTTTCTTGTGCTGAGGCCGATCTGGTCCTGGTCGTGACCCTAAACTATTGACGGGCGCCGCGTGGCTACACCAACCGGCCCAGACCCGCGCACACGAGTCGGGGCCGAATGGTTTACGGGGTAATCCGGGTCCGGTCCCGTGGGAAGGCGCTCGCCTCCCGGACGTTCCCGAGCCCCAGCAGCTTAGCCGTCAGCCGCTCCAGTCCGATAGCGAAGCCACCATGCGGGGGCATTCCCAGCTCGAAGACCTCCAGATAGTGGGCGAAGGAGGTCGGGTTCAGCCCGCGCCCCTGAATCGACTCGATCAGCATCGCCGGGTCGTGGATCCGCTGGCCGCCCGTCGTGATCTCCAGGCCATTAAAGAGTAGGTCGAAGGAGGCCGTTAGGGTGGCGTCCTCGGGCGCCGGCATCGCATACATGGGCCGGATCGACCGTGGGTAGCGGGTCAGGAAGACCAGGGCCGGCTGGCCCCCTTCGCTGATGTGCTGGCAGAGCAGCCGCTCACCCTCTGGGTCCAAGTCGCCCTTTGGGGAGAGTTTACCGTACCGCCGCTCCAGGATTGCCTGAGCCTCGGCCACGGTCACCCGGGGGATCTCGGTGATCGAGGGTGGGGTGACCTGGAGCAGGGCCAGCTCACGCGCGCAGGACTCGGCCACGCTGGCGAACATGGAGCGCAGGAGTGCGCTCTCCAGGTTCATCAGGTCCTCTTCGCACTGGATGAAAGCCATTTCAACGTCGAGCGAGAGGTACTCGTTGAGGTGGCGGGAGGTGTTGTGCTCTTCGGCCCGGTAGACGGGGGCGATCTCGAAGACCCGCTCGTAGCCAGCGCCGACCATCATCTGCTTATAGAACTGGGGCGATTGGGCGAGGTAGGCCTGCTGCTCAAAGTACTGAAGGGGGAAGAGGTTGGAGCCACCCTCCGTTCCAGCCGCGACGATCTTGGGCGTGAAGATCTGAGTAAAGCCCTGGCTACCTAGATAAGACCGGAAGGCTCCGGCCAGAGCTGATTGGATGCTGAGTATGGCATGCGACTTGGGATGGCGCAGGCTGAGCACCCGGTGCTCTAGCTGCGTCTCCAGGTTCGCTTTCACATCGGGTAGGTTGATCTCGAAGGGAAGGGGACGAGTAGGCTGGCCAAGCAAAACCAGTGCCGTAGCGGCGACCTCATACCCGCCGGGCGCCCGCTCGTTCGGCTGGACGATGCCGCTGATGGTGACGACTGACTCAGCCGGGAGGGGCTGGGTGGCCAGGGCGCCCTGAAGCACGCACTGGACCAGGCCACTCCGGTCACGCAGTAGGAGGAAGGCCAGGTTGCCAAAGGCCCGGAAGCGGTGAACCCAGCCGCTCAGAGCGATGGGCTGGCCAGGGTGGAGCGGCACCTCAACAGCGAGGGTTCGTTGGATGGGAAGTGTCGTCATGGTGATGGGCCTCCTTAAGGTTGTGTGCATTCCAGTTGTCGTCGTTGTCGTCGTCGCCATCATCCACGGTCAATCACTTCCTTTCCCAAACAAAAAAAGACCCGTCCCCAACCAAGGGGCGAGTCTTTGCTCGCGGTGCCACCCTTCTTGCCGACGCAGATGCGCCGACCACTCTAGACCCGGTAACGGCGGGTTGCCGACCATTTCTACTGGGCGCCCGGATGGAGCGCAGGTTCGAATGGCTGCTCGCGGGTGTCCTTCGCCCGAACTGGTCGCCGCCCTTCCACCAAGTGGGCGGCTCGCTGTGGACCAGGAGATCGGGGTACTCTCCCGTTCATTGCTTTGTTGCATCTTACGCCTTCGAATTCTAACTTGTCAACACAAACTTGTATATCTTTTGATGCGGCTGGCAGGTTGTGCTATAATTTGGCGGTAATACGCGGACCTCGGTTCTGAAAGGGGCCTGTACGGCAGAATGGAACTGTACCTAACCGAACAGCAGACGGAGCACCAGCGCCTTTCGGTGCACGTGACCAAGACCCTGCACCATGAGCAGACAGATTTCCAGGAGCTCGTCATCGTCGAGACCGAGCAGTGGGGCAAGCTCCTTGCGCTGGACGGTTTCTTTCAGACGAACGATGTAGACGAGTTCGTCTACCACGAGATGGGCGCCCACGTCCCGCTCTTCACCCACCCAAACCCGAAGCGGGTCCTCGTGGTGGGCGGCGGTGACGGCGGTATGGTGCGCGAGGTCGTCAAGCACGCCTCGGTCGAGCATGTCGACCTCGTCGAGATCGACGGTCGAGTGATCGAGACCTCCAAGCAGTACTTCCCGCAGATCGCCGTGGCGCTGACCGGCAACCCGAAGGTCCACGTCCACGTGGAGGACGGCATCAAGTGGGTCGCCGAGCATCCGGCGGAGTACGACGTGATCATCATCGATTCGTCGGAGCCGATCGGCCCGGGTGAGGGCCTCTTCACCGCCGAGTTCTACGCTAACGTCTACAAGGCGTTGACCGGGGATGGCGTGATGGTCGCCCAGACCGAGTCGCCCTGGACGAACGCCCACGTGATCCAGCGTGCCTTCGGTGGCATCAGCAAGTCGTTCCCGATCACCCGGCTCTACACCTGTGCCGTGCCGACCTACCCGACCGGGCTCTGGTCCTTCACGATGGGCTCGAAGAAGTATGATCCGCTGATGGCGGAGAACGACGCCCGCTTTGAGGGGATGGAGACGAAGTACTACACCCCGGCGGTCCACCTGGGCGCCCTGCAGCTCCCGCGCTTCGTCGCCAAGATCGTGCAGGAGGCCGCTAAGTAATGGGTGGGCTCAACTTCGCGGGCTTCCCGAATATCGAGCGGCTCTCGGACTTCATGGCTGCGTCGGATGACTACGAGTCCGCTAAGGCCGTCCTCTACGGCATCGGCCAGGACTTCACGACCTCCTACCGGCCGGGTACCCGCTTCGGCCCCGGTCGCATCCGAGAGGCCTCCTACGGCGTGGAGGAGTTCTCCTACCACTCCCTGGCCTCGCTGGCCGACAAGAACTTCTTCGACCTGGGCGATATCGCCGTCATCTTCGGTGACGCCAAGTCGACGCTCGACCGGGCCCACCAGGTGCACGAGAAGCTCCTGGCGGACGGCAAGTTGCCGATCATGATGGGCGGCGAGCACCTGGTCACCCTGCCCTGCGTGAAGGCGACCTACGAGAAGTACCGGAACGATCTCGTCCTGCTGCAGTTTGACGCCCACGCCGACCTGCGTGAGGACTACCTGGGCAATCCGCTCTCCCACGCCGCTGTCATGAAGCGCTGCCTGGAGTTCCTGCCCAGCAAGAACCTCTACCAGTTCGGCATCCGCTCGGGCACGGCGGAGGAGTACCAGATTGGCAAGAACGAGTGCAACCTCTTCCCGCATGAGGTGCTCCGGCCGCTGCAGGAGGTCATCCCGACCTTGGGCAACCGCCCGGTCTACATCACGATCGATATCGATGTGATGGATCCAGCCTTCGCCCCGGGCACCGGCACCCCCGAGCCGGGCGGCATCTCCTCACGGGAGATGATCGAGGCGATCCTGGCGATGAAGGGCCTGAACGTGGTCGGCTTCGACGTCGTCGAGTGCGCCCCAGGCCTGGATACGACCGACCGGACCGTCGTCCTGGGCGCCAAGCTGATCCGTGAGGCGATCCTGGCGTTCGGGTAAGGGAACGGGCTAAGGCTCGGCGCCCTGTGGGAAATTAGCTAAAAAAGGCTCGGGCCAGATGCCCGAGCCTTTTAGGGAGGTAAGCGCCATGCGCGTGATCCAGCAGGTTACCGATCAGATCCGGGCGGCGCTCGTTGCCGCTGTCGACCAGGCCGCTGCGGCAGGTGACCTGACCGGTCCGGCCCCGGCCTCATTCGCCATTGAAGTCCCGAAGGATAAGTCCCATGGTGAGTTCGCCACCAACCTGGCCATGGTGATGGCCAAGCCCGAGCGCAAGGCGCCCCGCGCCGTCGCCGAGGCCCTCGTCAAGCACCTGCCCAAGGAGGGCACCTGGATCGAGGCGGCCGAGATCGCCGGTCCGGGCTTCCTCAACTTCCGCCTCAAGTTCGGCTGGGTCCACCAGGTTCTGGCCGCCATCAAGGCTGAGGGCGAGACCTTCGGCCAAAGCGAGCATGGCAACGATAAGCGGATCCTGCTCGAGTACGTCTCGGCCAACCCGACCGGTCCGATGGTGCTCGTGCAGGCCCGCTCTGGCGCCTATGGCTCCTCCCTGGGCCGCCTGCTGAACTGGGCCGGCTATGACTGCCAGACCGAGTTCTACGTCAACGATGCCGGCAACCAGGTGAAGAACCTGGCCAAGTCGCTCGACCTGCGCGTCCAGGAGCTCCGCGGCGCCACGATCGAGATCCCCGAGGGCTGCTACCCCGGCGAGTACGTGATCGACGCTGCGCGCGAGTTGCTCGCTCAGGACCCGGACTTCCTGTCCAAGCCCGTGGAAGAACGGCTCACCTTCCTGGAGAAGTGGGGCCCGGAGTCCTTCCGCAAGGGACAGGAGGAGATCCTGCGCTCCTACGGTGTCGAGTTCGACCGCTGGTTCTCCGAGCGCACCCTTCGCGAGGCTGGCAAGCCGAAGGAGCTCGTCGACCGCCTGCTCGCCTCCGGCGCTGCCTATGAGCAGGATGGCGCAATCTGGATGCGTACGACGGCGTATGGGGATGATAAGGACCGTGTCCTGGTCAAATCCGACGGCGAGTACACCTACTTCGCGGCCGACGCCTGCTACCACATGGACAAGTATGACCGCGGGTATGAGGTACTGATCGACATCCTTGGGCAGGATCACCATGGCTATCTCGGCCGCATGAAGGCGATGGTCGAGTGCCTGGGCAAGCCCAAGGATGCGCTTCAGATCCTCTTCACCCAGATCGTCCGCCTCTTCAAGGACGGTCAGGAGTTCCGCATGTCGAAGCGGAAGGGTACCTTCGTGCTGATGGAGGACCTGCTCGATCAGGTCTCCGTGGACGGCGCCCGGTACTTCTTCCTGCTCCGGGGCCTGGATGCCCACATGGACTTCGACATGGACCTGGCCAACCTGAAGTCAAGCGACAACCCGGTCTTCTACGTCCAGTACGCCCATGCTCGCATCTGCTCGATCCTGCGCCAGGCGGCGGAGACCAACATCTCCCTGCCCGAGCCGCAGGCTGAGCTAATCAACCTCCTGACGGAGGAGAGCGAGCTGGAGCTGCTGAAGCGGCTGGCTGACTTCCCCGAAGAGGTGATCGCTGCCGCTGACGCCCGGGAGCCGCACCGCATCACTCGTTACCTGAACGACCTGGCCACCAGCTACCATGCCTTCTACTCCCGGTGCCGGGTGATGTCGGACGACGCACAGCTGACGGGCGCCCGCTTGATCCTTTGTGATGCGACCCGCACGGTCCTTCGGAACGCGCTGGCCATCCTGGGCGTGGGCGCCCCCGACCGGATGTAAGGCAGGGATTCGTATCAACTTCTCCTGGGTCTCTGAGATCAATTGGGGGGCGGCGGGGATTTCGATTCTGACGGGGCTGCCCGTGGGCTTTCTCTTCGCCAAGTTGGGCTTTGACCCGCCCGCCCCGCCGACCTTGGCTGGCGTGACGGCCATCTTGGGCGTCATGGTTGGCTGGCAACTGGGGCGGTAACGCCCGCGGGGCGCCCTTAGGGGCGCCTTTTCCGCGTCTTGGAAGGAATTTTTGCGCGTACCGTGAACCTGTTGGGTGCAGAGAGCGCTCTATTAGATAAGGAGTCAGCCGGTGGCGGCGACTCGCTTGGGAGGTTGCTGGGTGTGGCGGATGATCAACGCTTCTTCACCCTCTACAAACAGGAGGAAGGACGACTCTGGCGGATGAGTCTTGCGATCATGGGCAACGAGGCTGATGCCTCCGATGCTCTGCAGGAATCGACCATTCGCGGCTATCGGGCCTTCCACCAGCTACAGGGCGGAGAGGTAGCCTTTGGGGCCTGGATGCGACGCATCCTGGCCAATACGTGTAACCAGCTACTTCGGAAGCGGAGCCGGCAGATCCCCGTTGAGGAGGTCCAGGCTGACCCAGACGCCTTCACCCCGGATGTTGCTAGCGATCTGGGGAACGAGACCTGGATGGCGGTAGAGACGCTGGAGGAGCACTACAAGCAGGTGGTCGTCCTCCGGTTCGTCAATGACCTACCGCTGCAGGATATTGCGGCGGCCCTCGATATTCCGCTAGGCACCGTTAAATCTCGACTACACCACGCCCTCAAGTTGTTGCGGGGCAGACTTTCAATCAACGCCTGAGCAGGAGCAGAGGTGAGGCACCATGACGAGCGAGCATCCGGAACTTGATATTCTGGCCTACCTCACGGACGAGTTAGATGCAGCAGAAGCAACTGAGGTGCGCGACCATTTGGCGGGTTGTCCGGCCTGCGCCGCGGAGGCGGCGGACCTACGTTCAATCAGCCAGCATCTGAGCACTCGACTGAAGGAGATCCCGCCGACCTTGGCTGTACCGCCCCTGGTCTCAGCCCGGATCGAGCGGGCGCTTCAAGCGGAGCGGCGCCAGACGAAGCGGCGTCCCTTTTGGCCCGGTCTAAGCGTGGCGGTAGCGGCTGCAGCAGTCGTTCTGGTTAGCTTCGGCGTCAGGCCGGACCTGGCGGAGAGCGTCGCGGAGATCCCGATCGTTGGCCTTGTGGCAACGCCCTTCCTGCAGCCTGACTATGAGGTACAACTCGCGACCATGCCGCCCTCAACGGCGGCAAGCGTAGGAGTGGCCCAGCGGACCGAGCCGAACATAGCAGTGACGGCCAACGGGGTGAAGGTTGTGGTCACCCGGCTGGAGCAGAAGGCGAATCAGACAACGCTCTCGTACCGAGCGGAGGGCGCGACCCTGATCAGCGGTCTCAGGAACTTAGGGGATTTTGCACCGATGATTGAGGGTAATGGCCACCCAGCGACGCTCTATCGCCTAACCGCCGATCAGCGCGGTAGCGACGTGCTCTTCGTGGTAACCTTTGAGGCCGTCCCGCACGTATCGGGGCTTGAACTGAAGGCACTCCCGCTCGAAGGCCTACCCGCTCAGCAGAAACCTTGGTCAATTCCCTTACAATAAGCGAACGGGGGTCGACACGACCCCCGTTTTTGACATATGCTGGAGATACACTTTCCCCTCTAGCTGAACTTCTCTGCCAAAGGAGGAGTTACCGGTGAAGGTCGGTTTGGCCCTGGGCGGTGGCTTTGCGCGCGGAATGGCGCATGTGGGGGTTTTGCAGGCCCTTGAGCAGCATGCTATTCCCATTGATCTCGTGGCCGGTACCTCAGCTGGTAGCCTAGTGGGCGCCATGTATTGCGCGGGCCTGGACCCTTGGCAGATGGAGCAGCATGTTGATAAGATCAACTGGCGCTCCCTTGTCCGGCTCCGGCTCCGCCGGGATGGCCTGCTGGACGCCGAGGGGCTCGAACGCTGGATCCTCTCTATGGTTGGTGACTTGACCTTTCCGGAACTCCGCATGCCCTTCACCGTGACGGCGACCGACCTTCAGGCTGGGACGGAGGTCCTTCTACGGGAAGGAAGGGTTGCTCAGGCGGTCCGGGCAAGCTGTGCCTTTCCGGGCATCTTCTTGCCGGTCAAGTTGGGTGAGCAGACCCTGGTCGATGGCGGGCTGATCAACCCTGTCCCGACTCGGATCTGTCGAGAGATGGGCGCAGACCTCGTGATCGGCGTGGAGTTGGGCCGCTCTGCCGGTGAGCAGGTGGCGCCGCGGAACTTGATTCATATCGTCCTGGGCGCCCTCTCGCTCGTGCAGCGGCCGTTAGTCGCTTCCACACTAGCTGAAGGCGACGTGGTGATCCAGCCGGAGTTGGGCTCCTTCAGCATCTGGGAGCTTGAACGGGCCCGGGAGATGATCGCCGAGGGCCGCAGGGCCGCCGAGGAAGCGATCCCCGAGATCCTGGCGCTGATGGCGCGCCACGGACGCGGGGAGACTCTGGGAGAGCCGCTCTCTGGGCAGGATTCGGTGCTGATTGCGCCGAAAGAGCCGCCCCAATAGCGGTTAGCAGCTAAAGGAGGCCGTCCCGTAGTGAAGACCGAAGCAGCCCTTCAAGCCCTCCTCCACGTTATGGACGAAGGGATACACATCGTCGATCGGGACGGCGTGACCATCTATTACAACGAGCAGGCCGGCCGGAATGATGGCCTGATGCCGGATGAGGTGATCGGCCGGCACCTGCTGGAGGTCTTCCCCTCACTGTCAGCGGAGACCTCGACCCTGCTGAAGGTCCTGCAGACGGGGCGCCCCGTTCAGGAGCAGCCCCAGACCTTCGCCAACTACAAGGGGAACCGGATCACCACGCTCAACGCCTCCTGGCCGATCTTCGAAGACGGGAAGCTTGTGGGCGCCGTCGAGGTAGCCAAGGACTTCACCCGGGTGCGGGAGCTCTCCGAGCAGGTCGTCGACCTACAGGCTGAACTCCTGGGCAAGCGAAAACGGCGGGTGGGTGCAGCGGGTGAGTCACGCTACTCGCTGCAGGATCTGATTGGCGAGCACCCCGCCATCGAGGCGGTCAAGGAGCAGGTGCGCCGGGCGGCCCGGTCTGCCTCCGCGGTCTTGCTCTACGGCGAGACCGGCACGGGCAAGGAGATCGTCGTCCATGCGATCCACCAGACGAGCGAGCGGCGGCAGAAGCCCCTGGTCGCTCAGAACTGTGCCGCCATGCCGGAGGGACTCCTGGAGTCGCTCCTCTTCGGTACGGTGAAGGGCGCCTTCACGGGCGCCGAGGATCGCCCTGGCCTCTTTGAGCTAGCCGATGGCGGCACGCTCTACCTTGACGAGATCAACTCGATGAACCGGGAACTGCAGGCGAAGCTCCTGCGGGTTCTGCAGGACGGGAAGATCCGTCGGGTGGGCGAGGCGGTTGAGCGGACGGTCGACGTTCGAGTGATCGCCTCCGCTAACGAGGATCCGGCCCGCCTGGTCGCTGAGGGACGGATGCGGCAGGACCTCTACTATCGCCTGAACGTGGTCTACATTGAGCTGCCGCCATTGCGGGAGCGTGGGGGGGACATCCCCCTCTTGGTGGAGCACTTCCTTCTCCGGCACGGGGCGCCCAGCGTCCAGGTCGCGCCGGAGCTCATTGGATTCTTTGAGCGGTACACCTGGCCCGGAAATGTGCGGGAACTGGAGCATGCCCTTGAGGCGGCGCTCCAGATGGCTGCCGGTCCGGAACTGACCCTGGCGGACCTGCCGCTCCACCTGCAACGGGCCGCGACCGGCCGGACACTGGGGATCGGGGCGCCTCGGCGAGAGCGTCCCCCCCTTCAGCCGACGGAGGCAGAGGAAGGTCAGGGGCTTCTCCTCCGCTCCGCGGTCAAGGACCTGGAGCGAGAGGCGATTCAGCAGGCCTTATCGGCTGCGAAGGGGAACCTGTCGCAGGCGGCGGCTATTCTAGGGCTACCGCGGCAGACCCTACAGTATCGGGTGAAGAAACTCGGCCTCCGGAGCAAGGAATAGCGAGCAGAGCGAGGGAACAACCCTCGCTCCTTTTTTCTTTGCCCGAGAAGGGAAAGATAAAGTCTCATGGTATATACCACTACAGCGAGACCACTAGGAGGTAGAACCATGTCGACTACCCCGCGGCTCTTCCCGGTGCCCAAGCAGGTCGAGTGGCGTTCCGGAGGGATCGATCTCCCGCAGGATTTGGTCCTTGTACTGACGGCGTGGCCGCAGGAGCTCTACCCTGCCGCCCAGCGTCTCCAACAGCAGGTGCAGGCTCGGCTTGGTATGACGGTCTCGATCGTAGCCAGCACGGTTGGCCTGGCAGATGTCGTCCACGTTGAGGTGGTCGCCACCGACTCGATCGCCCACCCGCAGGGCTATGAGTTGACGGTCTCCCCGAAGCAGATCCGGATCGCCGCGCAGGATCCGGCTGGTGCGGCTTATGGCCTGGCTACCCTGGGTCAGCTTTGCAGCCGCCGCCAGGTTCCGTGCGTGGTGATTGCCGATCAGCCCGACTTTGAGCGTCGTGGCGTCATGCTGGACATCAGCCGGGGCAAGGTCCCGACCATGGAGACGCTCTACCGCTTCGTGGAGATGCTGGCTGACCTGAAGCTGAACGAGTTCCAGCTCTACACCGAGCATACCTTTGCGTATCGCAAGCACCAGCAGGTCTGGCAGAACTGGTCGCCGATGACCGGTGAGCAGATCCTGGCGCTCGACCGCTACTGCCGGGAGCGTTTCATCGACCTGGTGCCGAACCAGAACTCCTTCGGTCACATGTATGACTGGCTGATCCACGAGCCGTACCATCACTTGGCGGAGACGCTGGAGGGGTGGAAGGGCTGGGGGATCTGGTTCGATGGGCCGTTCTCCCTCTGCCCGACCGAGCCGGCCGTGGTCCCGTTCTTGGGTGAGCTCTATGATGAGTTGCTGCCGCACTTCTCTAGCGCCTACTTCAACGTGGGTTGTGACGAGACGCTCGATGTGGGCCAGGGGCGGAGCAAGGAGGCGGTGGAACAACAGGGTGAGCACCGCGTCTACGTGGATCTGTTGCTTAAGATCTACGACCAAGTGAAGGCCCGGGGCAAGACGATGCAGTTCTGGGGTGACATCATCATCAAGGCACCGGAGTACATCGCAGAACTGCCAAAGGATATCGTCGCGCTCGAGTGGGGCTACGAGGCGGATCACCCGTTTGACAGCCACTGTGAGGCGTTTGCGAAGGCGGGGGTGCCCTTCTACGTCTGTCCGGGTACCTCAACCTGGAACTCGCTGGCGGGGCGTACGGATAACGCCTATGGCAATATGCTGAACGCCGCGGAGAACGGCCTGAAGCACGGGGCGATAGGCTTCCTGAACACCATCTGGGGCGACCGGGGCCATCAGGATTATCAGCCGGTCTCCTACCTGCCGATCGCCTTTGGTGCGGGTGTCAGCTGGTCGCTCGAGACCAACCGGGAGGCTGATGTGCCAGCCTATCTGAGCGAAGCGCTTTTTGTGGATCGGTCAGGCAAGATTGGCCAGGTGCTCTACGACTTGGGCAACGTCTATCAGGCGATTGGCGTTCCGTCGTTCAACGGCTCTCTGATGGGCTATCTGCTCCACCAGCCGGTCAAGAGCGATCGTCTCTTGAAGGACGTGACTGCTGCCGGGCTGGAGAACGCGGCGGCGACGATCCGGCGGTTGGCTGCTGCCTTTGGTGAGTTGGAGCTCGGGTGTCCGGATGGCGCCCTGGTCTTGCGTGAACTGGCCAACGGCGTGCGCATGCTGCTCCACGCCTGCGAACTGGGCAAGTTGAAGCTTACCCTGCGGGATGGCGGGGCGCCCGACCGGGCCCACGTGCAGCGACTTGCTCTCGACATGGACGAGATCATTGCGGAACACCGCCTGCTCTGGCTGGAACGGAATCGCCTGGGCGGCCTGGAGGAGCGGAGCCTGAAGCCGCTCCGTCAGATCGGTCAGGACTACGCCGAATTGTTAAAAGTGTAAGCGTAATAATGAAAAGTGCACGGTTTATTGACCGTGCACTTTTCTATATGATGTTGTGCTTTATTTTTGCCGGTCAAGCAGGATAACGAGTGAACCTGTCCAACTAAAGTAGTATAGTCGTCTATACCACTTTGAATGAGCCGATCTCCTACTTGAGGAGGAGATGCTCCTCTGGGCTGGGCACAACACTACGACAGAAAGTGTGGAGTGACCTTGAGGAAGCTGTTGATGTCTCTGGTGACCGTGCTCTTTGCCATGGTTGTTATGTTTGTGGTGATCCAGAGCATGCCGGGCAATCCGGTGGAGACGCTCGCCGCCGAGATCGCCAAAAGCGAGAATATCGAGCTCAGTCTCGCTACGCAGAAGGCGATTAGCGTCCTGAACTACAATCCGAATATCCCGGTCTACGAGCGGCTGGCGAACTACGTTGGCGGGATCGCCCGCGGGAATCTCGGCGACTCCCTCATCTATCACAAGCCGGTCTTATCTCTGGTTCTGGGAGCGCTGCCTTGGACGCTCTTGGTCCTGACGATCTCCCTCTCCCTCTCGTTTAGTGTAGGTGTCCTGCTGGGCATCTTCATCGCCTGGAAGCGGAGCCGGTGGCTTAACTCGGTATTAACCGTATGGCAGTCGGTCTTCGGATCGATCCCTGACTACATCGTGGCCTACCTGCTGATCTTCTTGTTCGCAGTCACTCTGGGCTGGCTGCCATCCCGTGGCCCATACAGCTCGAGTGTGACCCCTGGCCCGAACCTCGGGTTCGTGCTCAGTGTTGTGCAGCACGCCATCCTCCCGGTCTTGGCCTACTTCCTGACTACGGTCGCCAGCTGGACGATCGGCATGAGGGCGAACGCCCAGACAGTGCTTGGTGAGGATTATGTGGCCTATGCACAGGCCCGTGGCCTCTCCCAGCGCCGAATCCTCACCAGCTACGTCGGTCGGAACTCCATTCTGCCGATGATCACCAGCCTGGCCATCGCCTTCGGCTTCATGTTCGGCGGCTCGCCGCTGATCGAAAACCTCTTCCTGTATCCTGGGGTCGGCTACTACTTGAGCACCGCTCTCTCCCGCCGTGATTTCCCCCTGATGCAGGGTATGTACTTCATCATGATCGTCGTGGTGGTACTCTCGGGGTTGTTGGCGGAGAAGGTCTACACCATTCTCAATCCACGCTTGAGGGAGAAGTAGCCGGCATGAAAAGAAACAAGAACACGACGTCGGGAATCCGAGCCTTCATCTCTGTAATCTGGCGTAATCCGCTCTCTCGAGTGGGCTTCATCCTCTTGGTGCTCTTCTTACTGATGGCGATTCTGGGGCCGGAGCTCATTCCTGCGCTCAAGTCCAACTACGCCAATCGTCTGAAGCCGCCGTCGGCGGACCACTGGCTGGGTACCGATCTGGCTGGTAAGGATACGCTGGCTCAGCTAGTCCTTGGCTCCCGCGACGTTCTCTTGGTGGCCGCTTACGCGGGTGTCTTCGCCATCTCCTTCGCAACGATCATCGGTGTCGTCGCTGGTCTGCAGGGCGGGGCTGTTGACAACGCGCTCATGCTGTTCACCAACGTCATCCTGACGACGCCGACCTTCCCGATGACGATGATCCTCTCCATGGTGATCCGCACGTCGAACTCGTTGGTCTTCGGCCTGATGCTCAGCCTCTTCTCCTGGGCGGGTCTGGCGAAGGCGATTCGGTCCCAGGTGCTCACCCTGAAGCACCGGGAGTTCATCGAGGCGAGCCGGATCATGGGCATCAGCAAGGTCAACATCATCCTGTACGACGTGCTGCCCAACATCGTCTCCTATATCGCCGTTAACTTCATCTCGATCATGCGTAACGCCATCACCGCCAGCGTTGGCCTGATGGTGCTCGGCCTGGTCCCGTTCCAGGGCAACCACTGGGGCGTCATGATCACCGTGGCAATCTCGCAGACGGGCGCCCTGATGGGCTCTGGCTCCATGGTCTACTTCCTGGCGCCGGTCGTCTGTCTGATGCTGTTCCAGCTGGGCTGCTACTTCTTTGCCACCGGGCTGGACGAGGCGCTCAACCCGCGCCTGCGTTCGTAAGGGGGAGCATAATGTCAGACCTAATCCTAGAGGTAAAAAATCTATCCGTAGAGTTCGTCATGCACGACCGGAAGGTGCGCGCCTGTGACAACGTCAGCCTCACGATCAAGCGGGGCGAGATCGTCGGTATCATCGGGGAGAGCGGCAGCGGCAAGACGACGCTCACCTCCGGCATTCTGAACCTGATCCGGGCGCCCGGCCGCATCGCCTCGGGTGAAGTGATCTACTATCCCCGTGAGGGCGGAAGCATCGACCTCCTCAAGCTGAGCGAGGCGGAGTTCGCCAAGCATCGCTGGACGAACCTGACAAGTGTCTTCCAGGCGGCGCAGAACGTCATGAACCCCTCGCTGAAGATCAAGGAGCACTTCGTCGAGACGGCACACGCCCACGATCCGAACTTGAAAGAGGAAGAGATCCTGGCCAAGGCGCGCAAGCTGCTTAGCCAGGTCCGGTTGGAGGAGCGTGTGCTGGACTGCTATCCGCACCAGCTCTCCGGCGGCATGAAGCAGCGCACGATCATTGCGCTCAGCCTGATCCTCGACCCGGACATCCTCTTCCTGGATGAGCCGACCACGGCGCTTGATGTGATCACCCAGTGGTACATCCTTGACATCCTGAAGCAGGTCCAGAAGGAGTACGGGCTGACGATGGTCTTCAGCACGCATGATGTATCGATTATCGGCTCGGTGGTCGATCGTCTGGCCGTCATGTACGCGGGCGAGGTCGTTGAGTTTGGCCCGGTCCTGGATCTGTTCAAGCGGCCCACGCATCCGTACACGGCCGGTCTGATGCAGGCCATCCCGTCCCTGCGGGATGACATTACGCAGCGCAAGGCGATTCCGGGCCATCCGCCCGACCCGTCGAACCTGCCTGACGCCTGCCGGTTTGCTGCTCGCTGCTGGGCGCACGCCGCCGGACTCTGCGAGGGCGCCCGGGAGCAGACGACACGCTTGTACAACAGCCGTGACGGACAGGTCACGCGTTGCTACAGCTGGGAGAAGGTGTTCACGAAATGAGTCTGATCGAACTGCAGAACGTCGGGGTCTCCTTCCCGTCCGAGCGGAAGAAGGACGAACGGGTGGGCGCCCTGGTCGGCATGAACCTGAAGATCGAACCCGGTGAGATCGTGGCTGTCGTCGGCGAGAGTGGTTGTGGCAAGTCCACCTTGGGTAAGGTGATCACCGACATCTACCAGCCCACCGAGGGCAAGATTCTCTATGGCGGTAAGGATCTGCGCTCCTTGAACGGCAAGGAGTACAAGGAGTATCGGCTGGCGGTCCAGATGATCCACCAGGACTCCTACGCCGCACTCAACCCGAATCGGACCATCTTCCAGTCTCTATCGCTACCGCTCTTGCAGCACAAGCTGGTCAAGAACAAGAACGAGGCCTGGGAGCTTCTGACCGGACTCTTTGAGGAGACCGGGCTTACGCCGGCGGAGGTCTTCCTGGAGAAGTACCCGCATCAGCTCTCAGGTGGCCAGCGGCAGCGCATTCTGCTGGCCCGGGCGCTTTCGGTTAAGCCGAAGTTGATCGTGGCGGACGAGCCGGTCTCCATGGTTGACGTCTCCCTGCGCATCTCCCTACTCGACCTGATGGCTCGGGCCAACCAGAAGTACGGGATCTCGTTTGTCTATATCACCCATGATCTAGGCACGGCCCGCTACATCGCTCAGCATGGCCGCATTGCGGTTATGTACCTGGGGCGGATGGTTGAGCTGAATCAGATCCAGGCGGCGCTGGACAAGCCAGCCCACCCCTACTTCCATGCGCTAATCGCTGCAGTGCCTGAGGCCGACCCGACCCTCCGGGAGGGCCGCCTTGCGCAACTGCCGTTGAAGTCCTTTGACATGCCCAGTGTCGTCAACGCACCGCCAGGCTGCAAGTTCCATCCGCGCTGTCCCCATGCGCAGGAGCGGTGCAGCGTGGAGGAACCTGCGCTACGCCCGTATGAGGGAGGCTTGGTCGCATGTCACTTCGTCGAGCAGATCCTGGCCGGCGAGCCGGAGCAGTAGACGCGAGTCAACCGACCCAGATCTTGCGCGTGACCGTCAGTGTGGCTGTGGCCTTTCTGATCGTGTCGCTCCTCGCTCTGGCCTTCGCCCCCAAGGACCCGGGTACACTCACGCTCTATGGCTTGGTTATCGGGTTGAATCTTTTGCTGATCCTGGCGTATTGGCCAGCCAGCAAGTGGCTGCAGCGACTTAGTCGCTAGCCTGCTTCGGTAATGAGAGGAGCGGCACAAGCCGTTACTCATTATATATACATCTTTCTGGAGGCGAGCCTGTGAAGAAGCTGGGTATCTCTCTCCTAGTGGCCAGCCTGGCCCTTATGACAGCTTGCAGCACCAAGAACGCGGATACCTCTGCTCCCAAGGGGACCGATACCAAGGCGTCCCTGAAGCTCACCGGGGACATTGATGCGTCCAAGACCCTGACCACCTTCGTGAACATCCAGCCGCCGCCCGCCTTCCACGGCAACCCGTATGACGATGTCGCGGGTCTGAACTGGTCGGTGCAACCGTTCCTGTTCGATACCCTTGCTGACTACTCGCCGCTGCCCAACAAGGAGTTCAAGCCCTCCGCGCTGGAGAGCTACAAGCTCGAGGGCAACAAGCTGACCCTCGTGCTGAAGAAGGGCCTGAAGTGGAGCGACGGAAGCCCCCTGACCATGGATGACGTCATGACCGGCTTCTACATCCAGGCTAGCAAGGGCACCCTCTGGCAGATCGCCAACAAAGTCGAGCAGACCGATGCGAACACGATCGTCATCGAGTTCGTCAACAACAGCGAACTCAATCTGAACCTTGTCCTGAACAGCTACGTCATGACCCCGAAGGCGAAGTACGGCAAGTTCGCCGACGACCTGAAGGCGTACGTTGCGAAGTACCGCGTCTTCGACAAGGCCAGCAACCGCTACAAGTTCGATGCGGCTGGCCAGGATACCATCACCGCCATCAACAAGGCTCTGGCCGACTACAAGCCGGACCCGATCAAGGACGTGCTCTTCTCGGGCGCCTACGTCCTGACCTCGTCCACCAGCGCTGAGTCGCTCTTCAGCACCAACCCGAACTACCGCGTCAAGCCGAAGATCGAGAAGATCCGTGCCCTCCGTTCGGTTGGCGGCGAGTCCTTCTCCACGGCGGTTCTGGAGCAGCAGTACACCATTGAGAACGGTGGCCTGAGCCCGGAGATGACCAAGTCGGTCGAGCAGAAGTTCAAGGATACCCTGCGCACGGTCTACGTGCCGGAGTTCTCGCAGATGGGCTTCCTCTACAACGTCCAGAAGTATCCGTTCGACAACCCCGTCGTGCGTAAGGCCTTTGCGCTGATGGCCGACCGCGAGACCCTGGTGAAGGTTGCTGAGCCGGGCTCCTTCGTCAGCGACTCGCACGCCACCGGCCTGCTGCCCTCCCTGATGAAGAACTTCACCTCCGCCGGCTTCGTGGACAAGCTGCCTGACTACAAGTACGATCAGGCCAAGGGCGAGAAGATGCTGACCGACATTGGCTGGAAGAAGGTCAATGGCAAGTGGGCGAACGAGAAGGGCGAAGTGGTGAAGATTGAGATCTCCACCATTGGCTCCTGGCCGTCCCTGATGTTCCCCGCTGAGGCCTACTCCACCATGCTGAAGGAGGCCGGCTTCGAGGTCGAGTTCAAGCCGATGGAGTTCGCTGCCTTCGTTAAGTACATGAACGAGGGCCAGCACCAGATCGCCGACTACTTCGTGCCGTCGATGACCACCTACCAGCACCCGTGGGAGGTGCTCAACGCCTCCTTCAACGGCGCCTACGCGACCCGTATGAACCTGCCGAAGGTCGAACCGGGCAAGGATCTCGTCGTGAAGGCCCCGACCAGCGGCAAGGAGTACAACGTGACCCAGCTGCTGAGCAAGCTGTATGAGGCCACTGACAAGGCCGAGATCACCAAGACCACGGAGGAGCTCATCACCCTCACCAACGACCTGGTCTACTATGTGCCGGTCATCGAGAAGACCGCTCCGTACCGGATCTATGATCCGAAGCTGAGCGTGGCTGATGGCACCATTGGCAAGCCGCAGAACAGCTTCTACTACTACGGTAACCTCAACGGCATCCTCGCTAAGATGCTCCGTGCGGGTGAGCTGTACTTCGTGAAGTAGGCGGTAGGGGCGCCCGCAATCCGCGTACGATAGCGGGGTGTGGGCGCCTCTCGTCGAGCAACCTCACCGCAAGGTCCTCGGAGGTTGCCCGACGAGCCCACCTGATCAACCCAATAAGCAAAGGGGACACAACCCATGGCTGAGATGCGCATTCTCACGATTGGCGCTCACGCTGCCGACCAGGAGCTGACCGCTGGTGCGATTATCGCCAAGTACACGAACCAGGGCCACAAGGCTTTTATTCTGAGCCTGACGCCGGGCGAGAAGGGTCACGGTACCCTGACCGCTGAGCAGTACGCTGAGCAGAAGCGGCGCGAGGCGGCCGAGTGCGCCACCAAGTTGGGCGCCGAGTCGATCATCCTTGGCTACAAGGATGCCGAGCTCCCCTATAACGATGAGGTCTCGTTGGAGGTCGCTGATATCATCCGCGAGATCAAGCCGGACGTGATCATCACCCACTGGGAGAACTCGATCCACAAGGATCACCGGAACTGCCACAAGATCGCCATGGATGCGTACTTCTACGCCGCCCTGAAGCGGATGGAGCGGTCCAAGCCGGCCCACTGGACCAAGCGGGTCTACTTCTCCGAGAACTGGGAGGACATGGAGGGCTACGAGCCGGACCTCTTCGTCAACATCCCGGAAGCGGCCTTTGAGCAGTACTGCGACGCCCTCTCCTCCTTCGCTCTCTGGAACGGTGGGACGGGCTGGCCCTACGCTGACTACTACAAGTCGCTCGCCCGGATGCGCGCCTGCCTGGGTGGCGGCCTGAACTGGAAGTATGCTGCGACCCTGAAGGTGCCGAAGGGTGGCCTGACCCAGCGCTTTGGTGCCGACAACCTGCCGTTCAGCCTCTAAGTCTGGGCGCATACGCAGAGGAGCGGGATCATGGATAAGCTTACAATCCGTTCGTTTAGCGGGAACGACATCGCCGCGGTCGTCTCGCTGTGGAGCCGGTGCTTGACCAAGGACCCGATCACGGAGGAGCGCTTCTGGCACCTCTTCGTGTTGGCTGACGACTTCGATCCGAACGGCGCCCTGGTGGCCGAGAAGGATGGGCAGATCGTCGGCTTCATCCAGGCGATGGTCCGACGGGTGCCGCTGGGCAGCCTGGGCATGGACCCGAACAAGGGTTTCATCACGGTCTTCTTCGTCGACCCGGCCCTTGGGCGCCAGGGGATTGGCAAGGCGCTGCTGGATGCCGGCCTGGCCTTCTTGAAGGAGAAGGGCAAGACGGATGTCTGGGTGAACGGCTATGCGCCGGCCTACATCTTCCCGGGTGTTGATGATGAGTACACGGAGGCGCTCGCCTTCCTGGCGAAGAACGGCTTCACCAAGTTCAACACCGCTGTGGCGATGGGGATGCGGCTGGAGGGCGTCTCCATGCCGGCTCGCGTTCGTGAGCGTGAGGTGGAGTTGGCCACCGAGGGCTATGAGGTCCGCCTCTTCCAGCGGGTGGATACGTTGAACCTGATGGCCTTCATGGAGCAGCACTTCGCCCACTGGGCGCCCTCCGTGCTAAATGGCCTTCAGCACGGAAACTTGGAGATCTTGGTCGCCCTGCACAACGGGGAGATCGTGGGCTTTACCCAGTGGGAGAATACCTACAACGATCCGCCCAAGGGCGCTGCGGGCCGTTTTGGCCCGTTCGGGGTCCGGCCGGACCTGCGCTCCAAGGGGATCGGTGCGGTCATCTTCTACAAGCTGATTGAGCGGGTGGCGGGCAACGGCTCGCGCTACCTCTGGTTCGGCTGGGCTGGTGGACGGAACCTCTCCTTCTACGAGCGGGCCGGCTGCAAGGTCACCCGTAGCTTCCAGCTCTTTAAGCGGTCGATCTAAAAGTAAGGGACCGAACTGGCGTAGCGCTAGTTCGGTCCTTCGCTTTTGGCACGGTAGCCGGCGGCTACTGCTTCCAAGTAGGTAATGAGGCGCTCATGTCCCTGTAGCCTTCGCTGGGGTAGCCGACTGGGGATCTTCAGCTTCATCGCATCCAGGGAGAGGTCCGTCGCGTGGATGATTACGAGCGTGATGTCTCGCCTGGTGCAGATCCCAGTTTTGATCAGGTCGCGAACTTGTTGCCTGCGCACCTTTGCTTCGTCGGAGTACAAGGCGGTTGTGCCATAGTGTTGAGGCCCATTGAACTCGAACGCAACACTTGGTGGGTAAAAGCGGTCTAGTTGTAGCTCTTCGTTCGTATCTGGGTTGACGAGCCAGCCTGGGGTGGCGTTGTCTTCAAAGTTGGTGCTCTCCACGATCAGTGAGAGAAACTCACGCATGATCGCTTCGCCTTTGTCATGCTGGAAGGCTAGGCGGCGCTTGGCTAGGGAGATGTCACTCTCCCGCAGAGGGGATATGGGATCGAGCAGAGAGTAGTGCACGGGGGAGAACTTGTTCTGCTGGGTGAGTTGGACCCAGCCGTGGGCTTCTAGTTGCCTGACGGCCTGGTGAACGGTCTTGTCGGTGAGGCCGGAAAGGGTGATGAGTTGGGCGTAGGTGAATGAACGGGGGGAGAGTTGTAGGATGCCGTAGAGCACCTTGGCCTGGTTGCTGAGTTGTTGGTCTAGCAGGAGGTCAAGGGGGAGCCGTGCTTTCCGGTGCGTAGGGCATGGTGGGGCAGTAGTCAGGCTTGGGGCTTGGTCATGGCTGGGGGGCGGGGCGGCCGACTCCTGGTCCCCGGATGATGTGGTGAGGGTGAGCCATCCCGCCATGGCTAGCTGGGCTAGTCCCTTGAGCACCGTGGGACGGCTAAGTCCGGACTGAGCCTGCAGGAGTTCAGGCGAGACCTGGTTTTCTTGGCCCCCCAACTGGTAGACGGTCCAGAGCACCTTGGCTGAAGCGGTTAAACGCCGATCGACGAGCAGGCGAGCCGGGACTTTCACAACGGTTTTGCCCATGATATCCCCCTTCCATAATGGAGTTCGCCGACCAAGAGACGGAACCTTCCATAATATGGAATCAATTTGGGTTTTTCGGACGTTGGCCGTAAAGCGATTCCGGTTTCGGTACCCGTGGGGGTATTTTCGGGGCCTTACTACGTCACAAAAGGGATCTGGCAGTCCTGATCTGGGGGTTAGGGCCTGCAAACGACTGGGGGTACCGGGCACAAGCTGCAGGATAGTCGGAGTTCAGGCCGGAAAGTGGAGTCTCTTCGTGTTGGATTTCTCAAGAACACGAAAGAACTCCGGGTTCCTTCGATTGACGAGGGGGGTATGCGGTCTTGCTGTGGCAGAGGCCAAGGCAGGGCGGGGGCCAAGGCGGGGAGGGAGCCAGGGCGGGGAGGAAGCCAGGGCTCTTGAGCTGGCCGACTACGAAGAGGCTCGGCGTGACC
>DATGYC010000410.1:0-2218 GCA_035298385.1 Symbiobacteriaceae bacterium
TCTCCGCCAGATCGGTCACCATGTGACCGAGGCCCTCTTGGGTCCCCACCAGGTCGGCCCCCGAAGCAGTGAGTGCTTGGACCGCTAGCTCCACCCGGTTCGGCCAGGCGTTTGGGCCGTCAGCTGGATTGTCGAACCGCAGATTAAGGGTCACCACCGTGAAATCCAACGGATTAGCCTCCCGGCATTCATGCTCTTCGAGGGGTCTGTCCAGAACGAAAGGATGCCGCCAGCGCAGTATCTTAAGTCCCGTGGGTAGAGACATTTTAGCCCGTTTAACCGGAACCTGCAAGGTTCTTGGCTCTTGCGTCCTCGAGGCAGGACGACTCCGATTCAACAAAAAGGTTGAAACATAAGAATAGGAATGCAAGAACAAAACGTCGAAGAACGAAGGGACGATCCATGTCCAGCCTGGCGAGCGAGGTGACTCCCACCCCATGCAACTCCAGCTCCGCCTCTTCGGCGCCTTCCAGGCCGCTATCGACGACCGCCCCATCCCGGGCCACCACTGGCGCCGGACCGCCCCGCGCTCGCTCCTGCAGTACCTCGCCACCCGCCGCTCCCGCTACGCCACCGCCGACGAGCTGATGGAGACCTTCTGGGCCGACCTCCCGCTGGAGAACGCCAAGTCCAGCCTCCAGGTCGCCGTCAGCCGCCTCCGGTCCATCCTTCGCTCCGCCCTGCCACTCGGGACCCCGGACTCCTTCGTCCGCTTCACCGGCACCGGCTACCAGTTGGAGTCCACCAGCATCGACCTGCTCGATCTCTACCAGCAGGGGCCACAACTGCGGCAGCTCGCCATCCCGGAGCCAGCCGCCACCCTGGTCAAGCTCGAGCTGATCGATCTCCCCGATGCGGCGGATCTCTTGCCCGAGCATCCCTACGCCGACTGGGCCGAGGCCACCCGCAAGCAGGCACAAGCCGAACTGAGCGCCCTCTACCTGCTGCGCGCGGACCTGCGCACGCAGGCGAAGCGCTACCAGGGCGCCCTCGCCGACCTCCGCTACGTCCTACAGCGGGAGCCCACCCGGGAGTCGGTGGCGCTGAAGGCGATGCACCTCGCAGCGGATCTCGGCGACCGGGCGGCCGCCCTCGCCCTCTTCCACCAGTGCAGCACGGCGCTGGCCGAGGAGCTCGGCCTCGACCCGACCCCGGAGTTGATCACGTTACATACCCAGCTCCTGCGGGAGGAGGTGGCGGTGGGCGCCCTGATGGCTGAGCCGGAGCCACCACGGGCTGCACACCGCTCAAACCTACCCACGAACCTCTCCAGTTTCGTCGGCCGGGAGGCGGACCTTGAGGAGCTCGCCGCCCTCCTCACAGGCGAGACGCCGCACCGTCTGGTGACGCTGAGCGGCCCCGGCGGCTCTGGAAAGACGAGGCTCGCCCTGGAGGTGGCCCGGGCCCTCGCCAGCCGCTTCCCGGACGGCATCTGCTTGGTCGAGCTGGCGGAGCTGCGCGACGGCTCCCTCCTCGCCAAGACGGTAGCGGCGGCCCTCGAGCTGCAGGGCGCCCCCAGCCAGTCACCGCTTGATCTGCTCAGATCCTACCTCGGCGCCAAGCGGCTCCTCTTGATCCTCGACAACTGCGAGCATCTCCTGAAGGCGGTGGCCGGACTCGTCGAGCAGTTGCTCCACGCCGCCCCACACCTGCAGCTCCTCGCCACCAGCCGGCAGTCGCTCGGCCTGATGGGCGAGGTGATCTGGCCGGTGATGCCGCTGCCACAACCCCTCGGTGTCCAACTCTTCATCGACCGAGCCGTCAGCGCCCTCCCGCGCTTCGTCGCCACGCCGGAGAACGCCCGCTACATCGAGCAGATCTGCCGCTGCCTCGACGGCATCCCGCTGGCGATCGAGCTGGCGGCGGCGCGCGTCCGGCTGCTGCCGGTCCGGGAGATCGCTCAGCGGCTCCGGGATCGCTTCCGTTTCCTCTCCTACGGCCTGCCCGCCCTCGGCGCCCGCCATCACTCCTTACGCGCCGCGCTCGACTGGTCCTATGAACTGCTGGCGGAACCGGAGCGCATCCTCTTCCGCCGCCTCGGGCTCTTCGCCGGCTCCTTCGGCCTGGAAGCGGCCGAGTCGATCTGCTCTGGGCCGGAGCTGGAGCCGGCGCAGGTGATCGATCTCTTGCACAGCCTGGTCGATAAATCGCTCGTCGTCGCCGATCTGGACTCCTTCCCGGCCCGCTTCAAGCTCCTCGAGACGCTCCGCACCTACGC
>DATGYC010000411.1:0-2375 GCA_035298385.1 Symbiobacteriaceae bacterium
GCCATGACGAATTGTATATCCCTGACAGTTGAAGCCGGGAGGGTCCAGGTCATGATCGGTCTATCCGTTCCATTCGAGTTGCTGGTCTTGGCGCTGGTGGGCCTGGCCGGGTTTGGGCTTGGCTGGTGGTTGCGTCGCGCCCGCTCGGTCATGGAGATCGAGAGACCGAAGACGAGCGGCCCCACGGCGATCGTCCCCTCGTTGTTTGAGGACGCCCCCGGGGTGGAGCCGCTAGAGCCGATCAGCCGAGAGTCAGTGGCGACGCTGGCGGCGGCCTCGCAAGCGATCCAGGAGTTGCATCTGCTACCCACCTGCCCGACCTGTGGCTCCCGCATGGAGATGCGCATCTTCAAGGAGAAGAAGATCTGGGTCTGTGAGGATTTCCCGGTCTGCCGGGGCGCCCAGATGGCCGAATAAGGATGAGGCGTCACCCGATCGATGGGTGGCGCCTCGCTTCTTGACAGGAGGGTTGTCCGCCTGTTATAACCGGAATGAACGTTCATTCTCGACCGAGCAGAGGGATGCAAGCATGGAACAGTCACGGGCAGAGGCCGTCCTGGCGGCGGCACTACGGCTCTTCACCGAACGGGGCTACGAGGCGACCTCGGTCCCCCAGATCGCCACAGCCGCGGGGGTGGGGGTCGGGACGATCTACCGCTACTTCGCCGCCAAGGAGGTCCTGGTCAACGAGCTCTTCCGGACCTGGAAGGGGCAGCTCCTGGCGGCGCTGCGGGGCGCCCTCGCGGGCGATGGCGGGGTGCGGGCGCGCTTTGACGCGATCTGGGCGGCCTTGGTCGAGTTCCAGCGGGCGAACCCCGCCGCCTTCGCCTTCCTGGAGATGCACTACCACGGGGCCTACCTTGATGATGCATCACAAGCGGTCGTAGCCGAGGTGAACCAACTCGTCGCGGAGTTCGTGGCAGCGGGGGCGGGGGAGTTAAAGCCGCTGCCGGCGCCGGTCCTGGCGGCGATCGTCTTTGGCGCCTTCGTCGGTCTGGTGAAGGCCGCGGAGGCGGGCGAGATCCGGTTAGATGAAGGGACCCTGGCAGCAGCCGGGGCCTGCGCTTGGGCAGCGATTGCGGCAAACGGGAGGTAGCAGGGATGGAAGCGATGGCGATGCCGAACGTTGACGAGCTGATGGCGAAGCAGCGGGCCTACTTTGCGAGCGGAGCGACCCAGTCCTACGCCTTCCGGGCGGGCGCCCTGCAGCGCCTGAAGTCGGCGCTCCAGAAGTGGGAGCCGCAGCTCCTGCAGGCGATGCACCAGGACCTCGGCAAGAGCGAGACCGAGGCCTACTTCTCCGAGATCGGCTTCTGCTACCAGGAGATCGGCCACACGCTCAAGCACCTAAGGCGCTGGCTGAAGCCGGAGCGGCAGGGGACCCCGCTGATGCTCTTTGGCTCGCGCTCCTACATCTATCGGGTGCCGCGCGGCCAGGTCCTGATCCTCAGCCCGTGGAACTACCCGCTGCAGATGCCGATCGCACCCCTGATTGGGGCGATTGCGGCCGGGAACGTCGCCGTGATCAAGCCGTCCGAGTTCGCGCCGGCGACGGGCGCCGTGGTCCGGCAGTTGCTGGCGGAGACCTTCCGGCCGGAGCATGTCACGGTCGTTGAGGGTGGTCCGGCGGTGAGTCAGGCGCTGCTGGCGCGCCGCTGGGACTACATCTTCTTCACCGGCTCGACGGCGGTGGGGCGGATCGTGGCCAAGGCGGCGGCGGAGCACCTGACGCCGGTGACGCTGGAGTTGGGCGGCAAGTCGCCCGCCATCATCGATGCCTCGGCTGACCTGAAGGTGGCGGCGCGCCGGATCGCTTGGGGCAAGTGGACGAACGTGGGCCAGACCTGCGTCGCCCCGGACTACCTGCTGGTGGAGGAGCGGGCCTGGCCGGCGCTGCGCGAGGAGCTGAAGGGCGCCCTGGCCTCCTTCTTCGGTCCCGACCCGCAGCAGTCGCCGGACCTGGGCCGGATCGTGTCCGAGCGGCACGTGGACCGGCTGGCGCAGATGATCACCGGGGATATCGTGGTTGGCGGTCAGGTCGACCGGGCGGCCAAGTTCATCGCCCCGACGATCATCGAGAACGTGACGCTGGCGCACCCGACGATGGGCGAGGAGATCTTCGGCCCAATCCTACCGGTGCTCACCTGGCGGAAGTGGGAGGAGGCGCTGGCGGTCCTGAAGGCGCTGCCGAACCCGCTGGCCTTCTACGTCTTCACGGCGGATGATGTGACGGCGGAGCGGCTGATCCAGACGGTCCCGTTCGGCGGTGGCTGCGTCAACGACTGCCTGGTCCACCTGGGGAACATGGCGATCCCGTTCGGCGGGGTCGGGGAGTCGGGGATGGGCGGCTACCACGGGGTCCACTCGTTCGAGAC
>DATGYC010000412.1:0-1577 GCA_035298385.1 Symbiobacteriaceae bacterium
GTGCCGTGGTGATCGATCGCGGCGATGCCGTCGTGGAGGAGGGCGAGGAGTTGTTGGGCGGGCCCTAGGATCTCCTGAATCATGTGAATCACCCCGCCTTTCATATTCGCCCCTCCCGGCCTAAGCCCTATGTGATCTTTCACACAGAGCAAGGGCGCCAGTCCCCCCGCAAGCAGGGAGAGACACCCCCACAGGCGAAGAGATACCCAACAACCCCAGAGAGAAGGCCAGCCGATGGACCTCTTCGCCCCCGCCCACCAACTCGCCGCCGGGATCCGCCTGAAGGAGTTCTCCGCCCTCGAGCTCCTCACCGCCCTCCTCGATCAGATCGACCGGGTCAACCCCCGGCTTAACGCCATCGTCACCCTCGACCGGGAGGGCGCCCTCGCCCACGCCAAGGCAGCCGACGAGGCCCTCGCCCGCGGCGAGCTCTGGGGCGCCCTGCACGGCCTCCCCGTCACCCTGAAGGACGCCTTCACCACCGCCGGCATGCGCACCACCTGCGGGCACCCGCCCCTGGCCGACTTCATCCCCGAGACCGACTCCGCCCCCGCCAGGCGCCTCAAGGCCGTCGGGGCGATCCTGATCGGCAAGACCAACGTCCCCGAACTCTGCGATGACTGGCAGTCCGACAACCCCGTCTTCGGCCGGACCCTCAACCCCTGGGACCCCTCCCGCACCCCAGGCGGCTCCTCCGGCGGTGCCGCTGCCGCTGTCGCTGCGGGCCTCTCTACTCTCGATATCGGGTCGGACATCGGTGGCTCGATCCGGGTCCCCGCCACCTACTGCGGCCTCTACGGCTTCAAGCCGACCGAGGGCCGCGTCTCCGGCCTCGGCCACATCCCGCCCCTGCCGGGCACGCCCCGGACGGTCCGGCTGATGAACTGCGTCGGCCCGATCGCCCGCTCCGCCTCGGATCTGATCGTCGGCTACAAGCTCCTGGCCGGCCCTGAGCCTGGCGATACCGAGATCCCGCCGGTCCCCTTCGGCGAGATCGAGCGGGTCCACTTTGGCGGTCTGCGCGTCGCCTGGGCGCCCTCCTTCCCCGGCACCCCTGCCGCAGCCCCGATTCGCCGCGGCATCGCGAAGCTGGCGGATGAGCTGCTCCGCCAGGGCGCCCTCGTCGAAGCGGCCCTGCCCAACCTATCGACCGGCCAGAACCCCCGCCAAACCTGGCTAGATCCGGTCAAGGCCCAGGCCCAGCAGGCGGAGTGGGCCGCCTATGAGCGGGCCTTCGCCCACCTGATCGGCTACGTCTGGCAGAACAACCCGGGCACCGCTGAAGAGTACCTGCACGCCGTCGCCGCCCGGGACCGCTTCATCACGGCCTGGGAGCGCTTCTTCGGCGACTTCGACCTCCTCCTCTGCCCGGTCACCTCGACGACCGCCTTCGAGCACGGTGGCGGCACGCCCCGCCAGCTCCTCGTCGATGGGGAACCGCTTCGGTACAAGTACGCCCACAACTTCTGCCGCCTCTTCAACCTGACCGGCAACCCCTCGGTCGTCATCCCGCTCGGCCAGGATGAGCAGGGCCTCCCCTTCGGCGTCCAGCTCGTCGGCCCCCGCTGGGGGGATGA
>DATGYC010000413.1:0-12671 GCA_035298385.1 Symbiobacteriaceae bacterium
CCATTCTCCTGCACCAACGAGCCATCACACCACAACCGCCCACCAGACCGGAGGTCCTTCACCATATCCCAGTGAATCGCCGACTGATTCGTTCCCTGGCAGACCGGATAAGCATCCCCCAGCGCCAGATGAATCGTCCCCGCGATCTTCTCATCATACAGAATTGACTTCATGTAGCGCTGGATCCCCGGGTTGCAGCCGATGCCAAACTCCCCGATCGCTCGCGCCCCGAAGTCCGTGTTCAACACGCTCTCCAGGAAGGCACCACCAGACCGGGCCGAGGACTCCACCACCCGGCCCTCCTTGAAGACCAGCCGGGCGCCCTGGACCTCCTGCCCCGACCAGACCAGCGGGAACTCGCTGTAATCGATCACGCCCTCCGCCGTCCCATCGATCGGCGCATAGAAGACCTCCCCGCCCGGCATGTTCTTATGCCCAGCGTCGATGATCCCCGGGCGCCCCTTGATCGAGAAGCTCAGGTCCGTCCCGGCGCCCTCGATCCGCACCTTATCGGTCCGGTCGAACCGCTCCTTGATCCGCGCCATCTTGCGCCCTTCCTCATCCCAGTCGATCAGGCAGGCGCCGTAGACGAACTCGGTAAAGCCCCGCAGGGAGATCCCCGCCTCCTGGGCGAGCGCATTCGTCGGATACTCGCAGTAGACCCAGGGGATCTCGTCGTTCATCATCCGCTTCGAGAGCGGCTGGGCCGCCTTCCGAGCGATCATCTTCCGCGCCGGCGCCACATCATCGCGCAGGTTCTCCGGCGCCCCGATCACGATCTGGGCGTCGCACTGCTCGTAGAGCATCCGATCAAACGGCGCCACCTTGGCCAGCTGCTCCTCCGAGGCCTCCTCAAGGTAGGCTTCACTGATCGAGGCCATGTTCAGCCGAACAAACGGGAAGGCGCCCCGCCGAGCGATCCCGCGGACCACCTCAGCGATCAGCGGCTCAGCCAGAGGCGTGGAGCGGATCAGGATCTGTTGGCCGGGCTGCACATCGATGCAGCGCTCGACCAGAAGCTTGGCATACTGTTGAAGCCGAGGATCGCTCACAGGGAACCCGCCCTTTCAGAAGTCAAACTACGCGCTCTTTGGTCGACCGAAAGCCCCAAACCGTCACGCTAGGGCACGCAGTGGGTTGAGACCACGCCGCAGTGGGTGCCGAAATCAGTAGGTCCCTAAACCATAACGCCCTGGGCGCCCTCGATGGGCGCCCAGGGCGCATCGCTAACAGTCAAGGGGGGGTTCGACCACGTAGCTCGCCGCCGGAGGGTCCGGGTACCTCCGACCGACCTTCAGGTCACCGCCTTCACCCGACTGGAGAAGCTAAGACCTGCGGGAGGGAGCGGGGTACCCGGCGCCCGGAACGCGGCGCCGCAGACCAGTGCCCGACAGCACAAACCACAGCCACAACCACAACCACAGCCACAGCCACAACCACAACCACAGCCACAGCCACAACCACAGCCACAACCACAGCCGAATACCGAAAGCCACAACCGGAGATACTCCCCTTTGTACCTATCGGCACGGTTTGATGGGGAGGCTCAGTCCCTGATGATGATCAATAAAGTTGAGATCTGCGGGGTCAACACATCCAAGCTGCCGGTTCTGACCAACGCCCAGATGCGGGAACTCTTTGGTCGGATGCACGAAGGCGAGTGTACGGCTCGTGACCAATTGATCACGGGGAACCTGCGACTCGTCCTCTCGGTGATGCAACGCTTCAATAACCGCGGCGAGTACGTCGACGACCTCTTCCAAGTCGGTTGCATCGGGCTGATGAAGGCGATCGACAACTTCGACCTGGGGCAGAACGTCAAGTTCTCGACCTACGCCGTGCCGATGATCATCGGTGAGATCCGGCGCTATCTGCGTGATAACAACCCCATCCGGGTCAGCCGCTCCCTGCGGGATATCGCCTACAAGGCGCTCCAGGTGCGGGATGGCCTCGTCAGTCGCCTCGGCCGGGAGCCCTCCGTGCAGGAGATCGCCGATGAACTTGGGCAGCCGCTCTCCGAGATCGTCTTCGCCCTGGATGCGATCCAGGAGCCGGTCTCACTCTTCGAGCCGCTCTACCACGACGGTGGCGATCCGATCTACGTGATGGATCAGGTCAGCGATGACAAGGATCATGACAAGCTCTGGCTGGAGGGCATCTCGATCCGCCAGGCGCTCTCCTTCCTGAACGACCGCGAGAGACTGATTCTGTCCTTGCGCTTCTTCGAGGGGAAGACCCAGATGGAGGTGGCGGAGGAGATCGGGATCTCGCAGGCGCAGGTCAGCCGCTTGGAGAAGGCAGCGCTGTCGCATATGAAGCGGTTTGTTTGATGCGTGTAAGGGTGCTCCCGAGTGGGGCGCCCTTTTTATGTTTAGACTCCGTGGGGATTGTCTAGGATTAGGGTAGTAGCGGTGGTTTAGCGCCCTTTGTTCGGGGGTTACGGGGATTAGGGGGATTATGGGGATTAGGGGGATGACTTGGTATGGGGGATGAGCTTTTCATTGACGGTTTGTAGAGGTGGTGCCGTACGACCGTGACCGAAGTGCACCAACCCCCAATCCCCGTATCAAAAGCTACTCCCCCATACCAGGCATCCCCTCAATCCCCATAATCCCCATAAGAAGGACCGTACCTCAACCTCAACCCCACTCCCACCCGCTGAAAGAAAGACCCCCATACCCGGTATCCCCCAATCCCCGCATCAAAAGCTACTCCCCCACACCCGGTATCCCCTCAATCCCCCCAATCCCCCTAAAAAAGAACGCACCCTAACCCCCAACCACACTCCCTCCTTGAAAGGAAGATCCCAAAGCATGAACCGGCGACTCTTCGCCTTACTCTTTCTAGTGCTCCTCGGCCTCCTAGCCATCATCCCCCGCCTCCAAGAACGCCCCACAGCCGCAGTCCTCCCCACCACCCAGACCCAAGCAGAGTGGGCCGAGCAGGTGGTCCGGCTCCATGTCCTGGCTAATTCCGACTCTGAGGCCGACCAAGCACTGAAGCTCCAAGTCCGCGATGCCGTCCTTGCCGAGATGCCCTCCCTCTTTACCAAGGCGACCACACAAGCCGAAGCGCTTCAGGTCGTCAAGCGTAACCTGCCCGCCCTCGAGCGACTCGCCAAGCAGATCGTGACCAAGGCTGGTTACACCTACCCCGTCAAGGCCTCTGTCGGCATCTTCGACTTCCCCAACCGGACCTATGGCGACGTCACCCTGCCCGCTGGCCCCTACGAGGCCCTGCGCCTGGAGATTGGCGAGGCCAAGGGCGCCAACTGGTGGTGCGTCCTCTTCCCGCCGCTCTGCTTCAACGATTGGACCCACGGCGTCGTGCGCGAGGCGAAGCCGGGCACCGGGGGCGCCCAGACCGTCACGAAGCCCCGCCCACAGATGCGTTCTAAGCTGATGGAATGGCTGCTTACCTAGCTCAGCCGAAAGCGGCCGGCCAGCCGAGACCCCATCCAAGCTCGTCCACGGGCAAGCCCTCCCTACTCCCTGCATAGGATTCCCCGCAAAGGAGAGTAGTGGGGAGGGAGTTCAGTGGGCGCAACCAAGGCATCCGAACTGCGCAAAGAGGTCATTGACATCGAGAGCGGCCGACGCCTGGGCGAGCTGATCGATGTCGAGATCGACGAGGATACGGGCAGGATCACAGCGATCGTCGTCCCCGGCGAGAGCAAGCTCTTCGGCCTGATCAGTGGGGCAGGTGACGTGGTCATCCCCTGGGCCCAGATCCGCAAGATCGGTCCGGACTGTATCTTGGTCCAAGTGAATCAGGGGCCCTGATTCGTTCATGATTGGACCCGGTACAGTCGTACCGGGTCTTACCGTTCCTATACAATTTTTGGTATGATAGGATCAGGAGGCGATTGGCACCCATGGACGCAACACCCAGCTTCTTTCCGCTGGCCAGTCTCGAGGCGGCTGGCGGCGTGCGGGCCTACTTTACGGGCCGGTCCGGTGGTCTCTCGCCCCAATGGAATGGTGGGCTCAACTGGTCGATCTCGATCGGTGATGATCCTTCAAATGTGCGTAAAAACCGGGAACGTTCGCTCGAACGGATCGGTCTAACTCTTGAACGAACGGTGATCGCTGGCCTGGTACATGGGGACCGGGTGGTTGCTGTGACCGGCGAGGAGCCGCTGACGCCAGACGGTATCCGCCTGATTGCTGACTGTGATGCGATCATTTCAGACCAGCCGGGCTTGGCCCTGGTCGTGACGGCTGCAGACTGCGTGCCCGTCCTGCTCTATGATCCCGTTCGGCGGGCCGTTGGGGCGGTACACGCTGGTTGGCGTGGCACGGTCCTGGGCATCGCCGGCAAGGCCGTGCAGGCGATGGTCCAGACCTACGGCTGCAACCCCGCCGACATCTTAGCGGAGGTCGGACCCTCGATCGGCTCCTGCTGCTATGAGGTCGACGAGGCGGTGGCCGGTCCCGTGCGCGCCCAGTTCGGTGAGGCGGCAGCGAGCTTCCTCCGCCCGGAGCCCCCATTCGGGGATAAAGGGGCGCCCTCCTCCGGGCGGCACTCCCCTGCGGGGCTGAATTCGCATGGTCCTCGGAGATTGCCGCCCTCCGAGCAGCAATCTCCTGCGGGGCTGAACTCGCATGGTCCTCGGAGATTGCTGCCCGGCAAGTTCCACCTGGACCTCTGGGCCGCCAATCAGCATGACCTACGCCGGGCTGGGGTTCGCTCGGCCCAGATTCACGGCACCTGTACAAGTTGTCACGTCGACGCCCTCTTCTCGCACCGGGCTGAGAAGGGCGCCGCGGGGCGTGGAGCGGCGATTATCGCCCTGATCTAGGAAGGAGATCGAGCCATGGTCGTGGGAAAGCGTGGGGGTCGACGGTACTTGCGCCTCGTCTCGAATGAGCCCAGGCCCCGCCGTTTCCGCTGGGTCTGGCTCTTGCTACTCCTCGTGCTCCTGGGCGCCGGTGGGGCCGGTGCCTGGTACGTCTACCTGGAACCAAGCCTCGCCATCGAGACGGTCGCTGCAGAGCCGGGCGAGATTCGCCTCGCTACCACCGTCGATGCGGTCGTCCTGCGCGAGGAGATCCTCCTGACCGCTCCGGCCAGCGGAAGCCTGACGCAACTGATCGCCGACGGCAAGCGCGTGCGCAGCGGGACCCCGGTTGCCAAGGTCGGGGGCGCGAATCTGGCTCCGGATGTTCCGGGCAACGTCGCCTGGGCGGTGGACGGGCTGGAGGGCGTGACGGTGGGCGCCCTGAAGGAGGCCACCCCGGCCTGGTTCACCACCCTGCCCCAGCCGCAACCCCGCCAGATCGCCGATGGCGCCACCGTCCAGGCTGGCGATCCTGTTGGTCGCTTGGTGATCGGTTCCGACCGGGCCCTGGTCGCTGTGGTGCCGAAGGCGACCATCCCGGCCCAGTGGGACCCGGATCAGCTAAAGGTGGCGATTCCGTCGCAGAACTGGACGGGATCAGGTGCCGAGGTCGAGTGGAAGGGGGAGGGGGCAGAACGTCTCCTGATCCTCCGGGACCGTGAGCTGCCCGAATCCCTCGGAACGGTCCGCAAGGTCCGGCTGGATCTGACCTTCGCCTCCTACAAGGGGACGATCGTCCCCCGTACCGCGGTCGATGTTCGAGGCGGCAGGCAGGGGGTCTGGGTGACCAAGGGCGGCGAACCATCCTTTGTTCCCGGTGCCGTCATCGGCGGCGACGGTACCGCCGTCGCCATGAAGCTGACGGTCGAGTCGGGCGCCCGGGTCTTGAAGGTGGCACCGTCGCACCTGGATTAGGCACGGGGCGCCAACATCAGAGAAAATGGAAATTCTATGCTTCCGCTGGAAGGGAAGATGGGAATTGGTGTCGAAGATTTCGAGAAGTGTCCAGTCGGTACAGGAAAGGGTGCGGGCCGCCGCTGAACGGGCGGGCCGGGACCCAGCCTCCGTCACCCTCATCGGCGTCACCAAGACCCGCACGCCGGCAGAGGTTCAGGACGCAATCCAAGCGGGTGTCGTTCACCTGGGAGAGAACAAGGTGCAGGAGCTCGCGACCAAGGTCGAGGCCCTCGGGCACGACGGACTGGTCTGGCACCTGATCGGTTCCCTTCAGACCAACAAGGTGAAGACGGCGCTCCCCCTAGCCGATCTGATTCACTCCCTCGATCGTGACTCCCTCCTGGAGGCGCTGGCAAGGGAGGCGGAGCGGCGTGGGGTGCCGGTACGGGCGCTCGTGCAGGTCAACGTCTCGGGTGAGCAGTCCAAGCACGGGATCGACCCGGCGGACCTCATCCCGTTTCTACGGCGAGTAAGTGCGACCGGCTGGGTGGAGATCGAAGGCCTGATGACGATGGCCCCGGCCGATGCCGATGCGCAAACAGCTCGGCCCCACTTCCGGCGGCTGCGGGAACTGGCTCAGGCCGTGGGGGAACGAACGATCCCGCACGTCCAGATGAGAGAGCTCTCCATGGGCATGTCCGGAGACTTTGAGGTAGCGATTGAGGAAGGGGCGACCTTCGTTCGCGTCGGCACCGCCCTCTTTGGTGCACGAGACTATACGTAAAGCATGAGAGGAGAGCACCAGCATGGCGAACCGGCCAGGGCTCTGGGCAAAGTTGGCCGATTATCTCGGCTTTGGCCCCGAGGAAGAGGAGTATTTCGAGGATTCCGCAGGCCAAGAGGCTGCGGCAGAAGAGGAGTGGCAGGCGGAGATCAAGCGCCCCACCGAGCGCAAGAACGTCGTGCCGATCACGGCGATCCCGCCCAAGCAGGCGCCCTTCAAGGTCCTCGTCGTCGAGCCCCGCTCCTTTGAAGAGGTCCAGACCATCGTCGATCAGATGCGGGCTCGCCGCCCGATCATCCTGAACCTGGAGGCGCTGGACAAGGACCTGGCGCAGAAGATCCTGAACTTCCTGAACGGGGCGATCTACGCCTTGGGCGGGGAGACGCAGCGAGTTGCGCAGGGGATCTTCTTCTTCGCCCCGCAGGGCGTAGATATCTCTACGATGGGTCGTGGCCTGACCGGCCAGGCGATCGGTGGTGGCTCGGTCGACCTGCCCAGCGCCGTACTCGAGCGACTGACCGGTGTCACGGAGCGTGACGCACTGCTTGGGCCGTCCGAGGCGAAGCCGGGCAGCGATCGCCGCCTGGAGGGCGCCCCCGAGGAGCGCTCCTTCGATCCCGGCCTGATCGCCCGGGCGACCGGACGTGACCGCACCGCCAAGGAGACGAACCGCTTTGACTGGCGGAACTCCTAAGACTGACCGCTAAGCAGAGGAGGGGGCGCCATGGGTCTGATTGGACAGACAATCAGCCTCTTTTTGACCGTCCTGTACGTCCTCCTCTTGGCCCGGGTGCTGATCTCCTGGTTCCGCCCCCGGTACAAGACGAGCCGCAACGGCTGGTTCTTCTCCCTGGAGGAACTGACCTGGCGAGCGACGGAGCCCATGCTGGCCCCGATCCGCCGCATCTTGCCCCAATCTGGGATGATCGATTTCGCGCCGCTCATCCTCTTCTTCCTATTGCGTGTCCTACAAAGCCTCGTTCTGAGTATCTTCAGATAAAGAAATAACCGAGAGGAGGGGCACGCATGCCGCTCACGCCGCTAGAGATCCACAACAAGGAGTTCCCCCGGAAGATGATGGGGGGCTACGACCCGGATGCCGTAGACGAGTTCCTGGACGAAGTGGTGGGCGAGTTCGAGAACCTGACGCGCGAGGTGAACCGCCTAAAGGATTCGGTGGAGTCGCTGACCGAGCGTCTGGAGAAGTATCGCCACATGGAGGACTCGATCAACAAGGCGATCACGGCGGCCCAGGATGCAGCTGAGAAGATGGAACTCAACGCCAAGAAGCAGGCGGAGAACATCTTGGAAGAGGCCAAGCTGCAGGCGGAGCGTGTGCTCGAATCGGGGCAGGCGAAGTCCCGCAAGATCATGGAGGAGAACTCTGACCTTGCGCGGGTCGTCTCCACGCTGCGGACGCAGGTGCGCACCCTCCTGGAGGCCCAACTAAAGTCGCTTGCCGAGTTGAATGACCCCTTCGGCCAGGCGGCGTCTAGCCGGTTCACGGAGAAGAAGGAGTTCTAGCTTTAGCCAAAGAGAATGGGGTAGCCCTGGCACAGAATTCGTGCCAGGGCTCTTGTTTTTCGGGGATTCGCTACCGTTAATTGGGTAGCTTAATGAACCCTTAACAAAACGACTGATGGGGTATGCTATCATGAGTCTAGTGCCCAGAAACATAGTCTGCTATTGAGGTGACCATCTTGCTATTTGGTGGTTCGAAGGACAAGCAGTTCTTTACTCTGCTCCATAATGCAGCCCTGAACGTGGTAGCGGGCGCCCGTCTCTTCAGCACCCTGGTTGAGACGGCCGATTACGCCAAGGTTGTCGAGCTGAAGGAGCTTGAGACCAAGGGCGATAAGATGACCCATGAGGCGATCGCCATGCTGAACAAGGCGTTCACCACGCCGATCGATCGGGAGGATATCCTCTCCCTGGCCGTTCGGATCGATGACGTGATCGATGGCCTAGAGGCCGCTGGCGCCCGGATGAAGCTCTACAAGATCGCCGCTGGCGACCGCTTCATGCGTGAGTTCAGCCGTCTGATCGAGGCGCAGGTCGCCCAGATGGTCAAGGCGATCGAGCAGATGTCCGGCAAGTCGCTCTCGGACGCCCGTCCCCACTGCGTGCAGATCAACCTGCTCGAGAACGAGGCCGATACCGTCCTACGCGAAGCCCTGGAGCAGCTCTTTGACAACGAGACCGATGCGATTCGCATCATCAAGTACAAAGAGATCTATGAGACGCTCGAAGAGATCACGGATGTGGCGGAAGATGTCGCCAACCTGGTCGAGAGCGTCGTCATGAAGCACAGCTAGGGCGGGGCGTAACGTCGTGAATAGTGTTATCATTCTCGCCGTAATCATCGTCGCTCTGGCTGTTATCTTCGACTTCATCAACGGTTTCCATGACACGGCAAACGCCATCGCTACGGTCGTCTCGACTCGGGTGCTCTCGCCCCGGGCGGCGATCATCATGGCAGCGGGTCTGAACGTAGTGGGCGCCCTTGTCTCTGCCGGCGTCGCGGAGGCGATCGCCAAGGGCATCGTCCGGCCCGAGGTCGTCTCCCTGCCCGTCATCCTGGGTGGCTTGGTCGGCGCGATCGTCTGGAACCTCTTTACCTGGTACTACGGGATTCCCTCCTCGTCCTCCCACGCCCTCGTCGGTGGCTTCGCCGGTGCCGCGATTGCCGGTGCTGGTCTGGGTGCGATCCAATTGGCAGGGTTCAAGAAGATCCTGCTCTCCTTCTTCCTCTCCCCCTTCGCCGGTGTGGTGATTGGCTTCCTGGTGATGTCGCTCCTGAACCTGCTCCTGCGCAACTGGACGCGTTCGATGGTCACCAAGGTCTTTGGCAAGCTGCAGATCCTCTCGGCAGCGGCCATGGCCTACTCGCATGGTGGTAACGACGCCCAGAAGTCGATGGGCATCATCGCCATCACCCTCTACACGGCGCACCTGATCCCCGAACTGCATGTCCCGGCGTGGACCAAACTGATCGCTGCCGTAGCGATGGGTCTGGGCACCTCGATGGGCGGCTGGCGGATCATCAAGACGATGGGGCACAAGATGGTGAAGCTGGAGCCGGTACATGGCTTCGCGGCAGAGGCGGCCGGTGCGATCGTCATTGAGACGGCCACGCACCTGGCGATGCCGGTCTCGACCACCCACGTGATCTCGTCGACGATCCTCTCGGTCGGTCTGACCCGGGGGCCGAAGGCGGTCAACTGGACGGTGATCAAGAACATCGTGCTGGCGATGCTCTTCACGATTCCGGCCTCTGGCCTCGTGGGCGCCGGTTGCTACTGGCTGGTCCATCTGATCGTTCGGTAAATGGAGACCCGGGCGTTGGCGCCCACGGAGGGATCGATTCCAACGCTTGCGCCTCGGTTTGCTTGACAACACCTTCCAAGGGGTGCTAGCATATTCCAAAGGTAAACGCCATGAAGGGAAGAGTAACCCGGCCCTGGCGGTTCAGAGAGCCGGCCCTTGCGCTGAAAGGCCGGTACCGCACAGCTAGGTGAAGATCACCCCAGAGCCGCCCTCCGACCGCCCTTTGGGCCTAGGCGGGGCCGGGTCCTCCCGTTACAGAGGGTCTTGAGTTGACCACCTGCCCACTCGGGCATGCTGGTCAAGAAGGGTGGTACCGCGAGTCCAAGGCTCGCCCCTTTGTTGGGGCGGGCTTTTTTTATTTGTAGATGCAGGAGGGATTCAGCCATGTCCGAGAAGCCGAATTATAAGGCGACACTCAACATGCCCGTGACCGATTTCCCGATGAAGGCCTCCCTGACCACCCGCGAGCCCGAGCAGGTCGCGCAGTGGCAGGCGATGGGCCTCTATGAGACCGTCCAGGCCGAGACCAAGGGGCGCCCGCAGTTCATTCTGCACGACGGCCCCCCCTACGCCAACGGCGACCTGCACCTCGGCCACGCGCTGAACAAGACCCTGAAGGATATGGTCGTCAAGTACAAGACGATGGCTGGCTTCGACTCGCCGTACATCCCTGGCTGGGATACCCACGGCCTGCCGATCGAGCTGAAGGCGCTCAAGGAACTCGGCATCAACAAGGGCGCCGTCGACCCCGTCGAGCTACGCAAGAAGTGTGCGGAGTACGCTCGCCACTGGGCCGGCATCCAGTCCGAGCAGTTCCAGCGTTTGGGTGTCCGCGGCGACTTTACGCACCCCTACCTGACCCTCCAGCCCGAGTTCGAGGCGAAGGAGGTCGGGGTCTTCGCCAAGATGGCCCTTGGCGGCCACATCTACCGCGGCCTGAAGCCGGTCTACTGGTGCCCGCACGACGAGACCGCTCTCGCTGAGGCCGAGATCGAGTACGCCGAGAAGACCTCCTTCTCGATCTACGTCGCCTTCCCGGTCAAGGATGGCAAGGGTAACCTGCCTGCGGGCGCCAAGCTGGTCATCTGGACCACCACCCCCTGGACGATGCCCGCCAACCTCGCCGTCTGCGCAAACCCGGAGATCGAGTACGGCCTCTATCCGACCAGCAAGGGCGACCTCGTCCTCGCCACGGCGCTGGCAGGCAAGGTCTTTGGTGCGATCGAGGTCGATGTTGTCGAAGCCACGGCGACCTTCACCGGCGCCGAACTCGAGGGCGTCACCTACGAGCACACCCTCTTTGGCCGCACCTCGCCCGTCATCCTCGGCTCCCACGTCACGACCGAGGACGGCACCGGCCTCGTCCACACCGCTCCGGGCCACGGCCACGAGGACTTCCTCGTCGGGCAGGTCTACGGCATCGAGCCGCTCAACCCCGTCAACGACAAGGGCGTCTTCACCGAGCAGGCCGGTCAGTTTGCGGGCCAGTTCTACGAGAAGGCGAATCCACTGATCATCGCGGCGCTGACCGAGAGCGGCCAGTTGCTCGCGCAGGGCAAGATCCGCCACCAGTACGCCCATTGCTGGCGCTGCAAGAACCCGGTCATCTACCGGGCGACCACCCAGTGGTTCGCCAAGGTTGGTGGCTTCATGGGTGAGGCGCTGAAGGCCCTTGATACGATCCAGTTCGTGCCGGACTGGGGCCGCAACCGCCTGCAGGCGATGATCGAGGGCCTCTCGGACTGGTGCATCTCCCGCCAGCGCTCCTGGGGCCATCCGATCCCGATCCTGATCGACGAGGCGACCGACGAGCCGCTCATCGATGAGCGGGTCTTCAGCAAGGTGGCCGAGATCTTCGCCCAGGAGGGCTCGGACGCCTGGTGGGTCCGCCCGGCAGAGGACTTCCTGCCCGAGGAGCTCAAGGGTAACGGCAAGACCTACCGCAAGGAGAAGGATATCCTGGACGTCTGGTTCGACTCCGGTTCGTCGCACGTCGGCGTGCTGGAGACCCGGCCGGAGCTGCGCTGGCCGGCCGACCTCTACCTGGAGGGCTCGGATCAGCATCGCGGCTGGTTCAAGTCCTCGCTGCTCACCTCCGTCGTCGCCCGTGATGGTAAGGCGCCCTACAAGGCGCTGCTCACCCACGGCTTCATCGTCGATGAGAAGGGCCGCAAGATGTCGAAGTCAATCGGCAACGGCATCGAGCTGACGGATGCGATCAAGGAGTTCGGTGCCGACATCGTCCGCCTCTGGGTCTCCTCGGCCGACTATCGCTCGGATATCGCCCTCTCCAAGAACATCCTGAAGCAGACCGGCGAGACCTATCGCAAGATCCGTAACACCATGCGCTACCTGCTCGGTAACCTCGCCGACTTCAACCCGGCGACGGACTCGCTGGGCAAGGCGCAGATGCTGGAGATCGATCGCTTCGCCCTGCATGGCCTGCAGAAGCTGGTCGAGAAGTGCGTGGCGGGCTACGACGCCTACGAGTTCCACGTCGTCTACCACGCCGTCAACCAGTACTGCACCACCGACCTCTCGGCCGTCTACCTGGACGTCCTGAAGGACCGGCTCTACACCTCGGCGCCGAAGTCGATCGAGCGGCGTTCGGCCCAGACGGCGCTCTACAAGATCGCTGACGCCCTGGTCCGGCTGGTCGCGCCGATCCTGGCCTTCACCTCGGAGGAGGTCTACAAGTACCTGCCGAAGGCGGCGGATGCGCCGCCGACGGTTCAGCTCCTGCCGATGGCGCAGGTCGAGACCGAGTGGCTCGATCAGGAGTTGGCCGACACGTGGGCCCAACTGCTCGATCTGCGCGATGCG
>DATGYC010000414.1:0-2486 GCA_035298385.1 Symbiobacteriaceae bacterium
TCGGTCAGGCCGGTGGCGCTCTTGTCGAGCGAGAGGAGGTAGTCGAAGACGGAGCCGTGCTCGGTCTCGATATGGTGGCGGGTAAAGCGGCCCGCCTCGTAGAGGCGCCCGTCTGCCGGGTAGATGATCCCCTTCTCGAACGGCTCGCCGCAGCAGAGGCAGGTGAAGCGATCAGCCGCCTCGACGTAGCCTTGCTTTAGCTCCTCGAGAGAGGCGTTTGTCAGTCGGTCGATATCGGTCATTAGACAATCACTCGTTTCGTCTAGCCTTCTGTAGACATAGTAGGTCTGCGTTTGGTGTATGTCAAGTGTGATCATAGAGGCGGAGCCCCCTTGTTGGGGACTCCGCCTCTCGTATAGGGGGTGCTGCCTTCGTTGGGGCCTGCCTTGGATGCGCCTTTGATTGTTGGCTCGAGGGCGCCACGCCTCGTTTAGGGCAGCTCTGTCCAGCTTTGGCCGCCATCGGCGGTGGCGAAGAGTCGGTTCTCCTGATCTAGCAGCAGGCCATGATCCGGATCGGCGAAGCGGAGGGCGGCCGCCTTGATGCCCGGCAGGTCGTACTGCGTCCAGTGCTTGCCGCCATCCTGAGTGCCGAAGAGGACGGGCTGGTGGGTCCCATCCTTGATCGCACCGCCGATCACCCAACCGGTCTGCGGGGAGGTGAGGGCGAAATCGACTACCCGGGTCTCTAGCCCTAGGGGCTGCCAGTTCTTGCCGCCGTCTGTACTGGCGTAGATGGTGAAATCCTTTGTGCGCCAGCCGATCTCGGGTGTCGCAAAGCTGGTCTCGCTCGTCCAGTTCTCCAAGTCGACCGGTATGAAGCGCTTGCCGCCATCGGTCGTCTCGTAGATGTGGCCCCAGCCGCTGATGGCGTAGCCACGCTCCTGGGTGAAGAATTGTAGCCGGAAGAACCGCTCCTCCCCACCGGGGGGAGATGAGGCGAGGGCCTGCCAGGTCACCCCGCCGTCGGTGGTAGCGTGGACGCGGCCTTCACCGTCGAGCGCCCAGCCGAAGGTGGGGTTGATGAAGCTGAGCGATCGAAGGTCGCTGCCGAGGGAGGCTACTTGCTGCCAGGTTTGGCCTTGGTTTGTGGTCCAGAGGATGGCGCCAGCATCGTTCATTCGTTCGCCCGATACCCAGTGTGTGGGGGAGAGCATCTGCAGGGGGAGGCGGGAGCGAGGGCCCAGGCTGGGGTAGAGGGGAGACCAGGTTCTGCCGCCATCCCCGGTGGTGTGAATGCCACCACCGCGCAGGAGGAGAAGACCGTCGCTGGGGGTTAAGAAGCGCAGGGTGAAGGGGGTGACGGCCTCGACCTCGATTCCGCCAGTGGCGGTCCAGGTCTGGCCGCCGTCCTTCGTCGCCAGGACGGAGCCGCGGGCGAGGCTGATCCAGCCATGTTGGTCATCCAGGAAGTAGAGATCGCTGACGTAGCCGCCACTGGGCAGGTTGGACGAGCGAGATGGCTCGCAAGGGCCGCACGCCGAAGCGACCACTTGCCAACTCTCGCCGCCATCGGTCGAGTGCAGGAGGCTCTTTCCCTGCTTCCCCGTGCCGCCTTGTCCGCCACAGAGCAGCCAGCCAGAGGCGGCGTTGGTGAAGCTGAGTCGTGCCGTCATGGCACTGCCGCAGGAGCTGGGCATGGGCGCCCAGTGGCGCCCGCCGTCGGTCGTCTGCCACAGCCTGTAGTTCATCAAGGCCCAGCCATGGGTGGCGTCGATGAAGTCGAGGTCGGCGACGATCCCGGTGTCGATCTGTTCCCAGCCACTACTCACTTTGGCCGGCACGTAGATGCCCTTCTCCGTTCCGACCCAGCCCGTGGTGGGTGTGACGAGGTCAAGGGCGACGACCTTGGCGCCCACGTGGCCGAGGTCGGTCCAGGTGGTGCCGCTGTCAGCGGTAGCCAGGATCTGGTCGTCGATGGCGATCCAGCCGTGCTGGGGGTCGGCGAAGGCGAAGGTCCCGATCTGGGCTTCTGCCTCTGGGGCACCATCTCGGCGACTGACCTTCGGGGTGAAGATCGCCGGGGAGGGCTCCGGGGCCGGTGTGGGCGCTGGGGCCGGTTCTGGTGGCGCCGGCTGCTGGGGGCTGCTGCACCCGACCAGAAGTGAGAGGAGCAGGGCGCCGAGGGTCACGATCTGACGCCGCATGGGTAGGCCTCCAGTGGAAAGTGTTTACTACTTAGACGATGGCGCATAGTGCCGCAGTTTCAGACGAAGCACCGGAGGGGATGAGCCCTCCGGTGCTTGTGGCGATACCGACTAGACGGCGCTGGTGGGATCAGGGCCACCCTTTGCAGCCTTAGCCTTGGCGGACTTGGCTGCGACGTCGGTTGCGACCTTCGTCTCAGCCATGGGCTTCTGCTCGGGGGCCTTCTCCTCAGAGGGGGCGCCCTCTAGCTCAGGGGTACGCGGCCGCTTGGTGGCTCGCACACCGGCAAAGCTGAAGCAGTAGGCCAGACCTAGTCCCTTGACGGAGACCGGCACCGGC
>DATGYC010000415.1:0-1940 GCA_035298385.1 Symbiobacteriaceae bacterium
GGGGCGCACTTCACCCACCCCGCCTCGTCCTCCGGCTCACTCCAGCTCACGATCGCCCACGGCGTCTCACCGCTTGTCCCGTACCCGTTTTGCTGATCGCGCTTTGGCTTCCGCACCGGATCACCCCCTGCGACCTACTCTATGAAGCGAGGCCGCGGGATGACATAAGACACAAAGAGCCCTGAGACCAAACGTCGGTCTCAGGGCTCCCACTCGTTACTTCTCCAGCACGCAGACGACAGCCTTATTGAAGAACTCCGGCACCGCCTTCGCCGCCGGGCTCAAGAACCCCCGCAGCGGCACCCGCCGGTAGTAGGCGATCTTCAACGGCGACTTCTGGATGATCCGGTCAAACCGAGCGATCGTCATCTTGTTGATGTACGTAATCCGCTCCCGGTTCGTCGCCGGATCGCCCAGGCGCAGCTTCAGCCGCATCTCGGCATCTGGCAGATCCTTGACCAGATCCGCATAAGCCTCAATCAGGGCCGGCTCCGACCAGACGGCGTGCACCCACGGCATGCCGATCACATCGGAGAGATGCGCTCCATGCGGATGGTAGTACGGCGGGAAGTTCGTGTAGAACCGTCCGCCCGGCCGCAGGACCCGATGCGCCTCAATCAAGGTCCCCTCCGGATCATCGACGTGCTCCATCACATCGTTGGCGATGATCACATCGAAGAAGTTATCCGGGAAGGGGAGCTTGGTCGCATCGCCGGTCAGGAACTCGGCGATCTCGCTCATGCCCTTCGCCTCTGCGAGGGCCGTCGCCTCCGCCTGGTAGTGCGGGACGATGTCGACGCCCCAGATCTTCTCGGCGCCCAAGCTCGCGTAGTAGAGCGTCTTACCGCCCGCCCCCGAGCCGATGTCCAGGACCTTCTTGCCCTTGAACATCGCGGCGGGATCGATGAACGGCTTATAGTGCTGAATCGTCAGGGCGCCCTTCTGGAACTGCCACTCGGCGTAGGACATCTTGCCCTGGTTCGCCAGATTGAAGGGATGGACCGGCACCGGGAAGAGCTTGTTGAGGGTGAGCAGTAGCTGTGAAGAGAGCCGCATTACGAAGATGTTCCTCCCCGCGAAGATCTACCAGTTGGACTTCGCCACGTTGGTATAGGTTCCTCTAGTATGCCCAAAAAGCAGGGAGCGTGGTAGCCCTTGCCACCACGCTCGCCATGATTAGCGCTGCTTCCCCTTGCGATCCGCCATCTGCAGGAAGCGCTGGAGCGCCCGGGGGATGTACGGCTCCGGCTTGGCGGGCTTCGGCGTCTTGGTGGCCGCTGTCTCGGCCTTCGCCTTGCCCGTGCTCGCGAGGGGCACATCACGGAGGGTGCCGTCAAAGCGGGTCCCCCGCAGGGCGCCAAAGAGGAGCGGATCGAGCTGGCGCGCATCGGCCACCGCCAGCATCTGCTGGAGGGCGGCATGGGTGGCGCGCACATCATCGAGCGCCCGGTGGGCCCGATCGTTGACGATCCCGAGGTAGGCGATCAGATCCGCGAGCTTGTAGGTGCCCAAGGTCGGAAAGAGCCCGCGCGCCAGGTTCCGGGTACAGATGACCGGCCCGCCATAGAGCGGCAACCCGGCCTGCCGGTACTCCTGGTTCAGAAAGCGCAGGTCAAAGGAGGCATTATGGGCGACGAGGAGGGGCTCATCATAGAGCACCGCCTCCTGGAGTTCCTGAATCGCCACGTGCGGCGCCGGCTGGCCCGCCAGGTCACCATTGGTGAGGCCGGTGATCTCGGTAATCCGCCAGGGCAGGGAGAAGCCCGGATCGCAGAGCCGATGGAAGACCGTCTCCCGTGACTCCTCCACCCGGATGGCCGCGATCTCGATCACCCGGTCCTTCGCGGAGAGACCGGTCGTTTCAAAGTCCAGAACCACAATCGGGCGGCCTTGCATCGGTAGATCCCTCCCAGTTAGCACCTCCTAAAGTTCAAGGATGT
>DATGYC010000416.1:0-1638 GCA_035298385.1 Symbiobacteriaceae bacterium
CACCCACACAAAGAGAAAGACCCCGGGCGCCCTGCGGCGTCCGGGGTTCTTCTTATACGTTGAGCGGGAAGTGGCAAGCCACCCAGTGGTTCGAGGCGACCTGCGTCGAAACCGGTGCCTGCTCCTTGCAGACCGGCTGCACCAGCGGGCAGCGGGTGTGGAAGCGGCAGCCCGAGGGCGGGTTGGCGGGGGAGGGGACCTCGCCAGTCAGAACGATCCGCTCCCGGCGCCGGTGCCGGTTCGGGGTCGGTGCCGCCGAGAGCAGCGCAGCGGTGTACGGGTGGGCCGGACGCTGGAAGAGCTCCTCCGCAGCGGCGATCTCCACCATCTTGCCCAGGTACATGACGCCGATGCGGGTCGAGATGTGGCGGACGACGTTCAGGCCGTGGGCGATGAAGAGGTAGGTCAGGCCCAACTGATCCTGCAGGTCCGAGAGCAGGTTGATCACCTGCGACTGGACCGAGACGTCGAGCGCCGAGACCGCCTCGTCACACACGATGAACTTCGGGTTGAGCGCCAGCGCCCGGGCGATGCCGATGCGCTGCCGCTGGCCGCCCGAGAACTCGTGCGGGTAGCGGTTCCGCCAGGAGGGCTCCAGGCCGACCAGGCCGAGGAGCTCCGCCACCCGGTCATCCTTCGCCTTGCCGGAGGCGACGCCGTGCACCCGGAGGGGCTCAGCGATGATGTCGCCAACGGTGAAGCGGGGGTTGAGCGAGCCGAACGGATCCTGGAAGATCACCTGCATCTCACGGCGAACCTTCTGCAGGTCGTTGTGCTTCATCGCCAGCAGGTTGCGGCCCTCGAAGTTGACCTCGCCGGCCGTCGCATCCTGCAGGCGGAGCATCACACGGCCGAGTGTCGACTTACCGCAACCGGACTCACCGACCAGACCGAAGGTCTCACCAGCGTCGATCGCAAACGAGACGTCATCGACGGCCTTGACGTTGCCGATCACCCGGCTGAAGAGGCCGGTCTTGATCGGGAAGTACTTCTTCAGGTTCTTAACTTCGACGAGCGGCTGGTTGGCCGCCTGCTTCTTCTCATCGATCAGAGCGCTCACGAGGCGGTCACCTTCCCTTCCGCATCAGCCGCCAACAACTTATCCACGTGGAAGCAGGCGATCTTGTGCCCACCACGGTTCTCCAGCGGCGGCTCGGCGGCCTTACACTCATCCGTGGCGAAGGGGCAACGCGGGTGGAAACGGCAGCCGTTCGGCATATTGTGGATGTTCGGAATCGTGCCCTTGATCGTATGCAGCCGATCCGAATGCCCCTCGTCATAGCCCGGGATTGAGGCGAGAAGGCCCTTGGTGTAGGGGTGGAGGGGGGCGTCGAAGAGGTCATCGGTCTTCGCCTCTTCGACGATCTTGCCGGCGTACATGACGACGATGCGGTCGGCCATCTCGGAGGCGACGCCCATGTCGTGGGTGATCAGGATGATCGACATATCCAGCTCCTTGCGGAGCGCCCGCAGCAGGTCGAGGACCTGCGCCTGAATCGTTACGTCGAGCGCCGTGGTCGGCTCGTCCGCGATTAGGAGCTTCGGGTTGCAGGCCAAGGCGACGGCGATCATCGCCCGCTGGCGCATGCCGCCCGAGAACTCGTGCGGGTACTGGAGGGCACGGGTCTCCGGGGAGGG
>DATGYC010000417.1:0-6591 GCA_035298385.1 Symbiobacteriaceae bacterium
TGGGGTGCGTCTCGTCCCAGGTGTTCGTCGTGAAGGCCTCGTCCTGAACCCCAATATCCCCGCCCAACTCCAGGCCAACCGGCACTTCCACCGCTACCTGCTCGAGGGCGTCCCCGTCACCTACCAGAAGGATGGCGAGACCCGCGGCGACAGGGTGAAGCTGATCGACTTCACCAAGACGAAGCCCAACGACTGGCTCGCCGTCAACCAGTTCACCATCCAGGGCCCCAAGCAGATCCGGCGCCCTGATATCATCCTCTTCATCAACGGCCTGCCCCTCATCGTCATCGAGCTCAAGAACCCCGGCGACGAGAACGCCGACATCTGGGCCGCCTTCAACCAGCTCCAGGCCTACAAGGACGACATCCCCGACCTCTTCATCTATAACGAGCTCCTCGTCATCTCCGACGGCATCAACGCCCGCATGGGCTCGCTGACCGCCGATCAAGAGCGCTTCATGGCCTGGCGCACGATCGACGGCCACGAGACCGATCCCCTCGGCATGATGCGAGAGCTCGAGACCATGATCCACGGCGCCTTCCGCCGTGACCTGCTCCTCGACTACCTCCAGCACTTCATCCTCTTTGAGGATGAAGGCAAGCTGGTCAAGAAGGTCTCCGGCTACCACCAGTTCCACGCCGTGCGCGCCGTCGTCGACTCCGTCCTGAAGGCCTCTGCCCCCGGCGGCTCCCGTAAGGGCGGCGTCGTCTGGCATACGCAAGGAGCGGGCAAGTCGATCGAGATGACCTGCCTCGGTGGCAAGCTAATGGGCCATCCGCAGATGGGCAATCCCACGCTCGTGATCGTCACCGATCGCAACGACCTGGACAACCAGCTCTTCGGCGTCTTCGCCGGCGCCGCCGAGCTCCTGCGGGAGACGCCCGTCAAGGCTGATACCCGGCCGAAGCTGCGGGAGCTCCTCTCTAACCGCCCCTCCGGCGGCATCATCTTCACCACGATCCAAAAGTTCATGCCGGGTGAGGACGAGGACGCCTTCCCCGTTCTTTCGGCGCGTTCAAATATCGTCGTCATCTGCGATGAGGCCCACCGCAGCCAGTACGGCTTTAGCGCCAAGCTGACGGGCAAGCCCAAGGCTACGTCGGCCGAGAAGCCTACGCCAGCCGAGAAGTGGCCCAGCGAGGCGGCGGAGACGCCCGAGACCTACGGCAGTGCCGGGATCCGCTACGGCTACGCCCAGCACCTGCGCGATGGTCTGCCGAACGCCACCTTCGTCGCCTTCACCGGCACCCCCGTCTCCATGGAGGACCGGGATACCCGGGCGGTCTTTGGCGACTACGTCCACATCTACGACGTCCAGCAGGCCGTCACCGACGGCGCCACCGTCCCGATCTACTACGAGTCCCGCCTCGCTAGCCTGGAGCTGCGGGAGGAGGAGACCCCCGAGATCGATGATGCCGTCGAGGAACTGGCGGAGGATGAGGAGGATGACGCCGCCAAGGCCGCCCAACTGCGGCGGTGGGCGGCGCTGGAGAAGATCGTCGGCGCCCCACCCCGCGTCGCCAAGGTAGCGGCAGATCTCGTCGCCCACATGGAGAACCGCCTATCCGTGATGGATGGCAAGGCGATGGTCGTCTGCATGAGCCGGGAGATCTGCGTCCACCTCTACAACGCCATCGTGGCGCTCCGCCCCGAGTGGCACGACCCCGACCCCGAGAAGGGCGCCGTCAAGATCGTCATGACCGGCTCTGCCTCGGATAAGCCGCTCCTGAAACCACATATTTACTCCAAGGATGTCAAGAAGCGCCTAGAGAAGCGCTATAAGGACGCAGCCGATCCGTTCAAGATCGTGATCGTGCGCGACATGTGGCTCACGGGCTTCGACGCCCCCTGTATGCACACCATGTACGTCGATAAGCCGATGCGCGGCCACAACCTGATGCAGGCCATCGCCCGCGTCAACCGGGTCTTTAAGGATAAGCCCGGTGGGCTCGTCGTCGACTACATCGGCATTGCGAACGAACTGAAGCATGCGCTCAAGGAGTACACCCAGGCGAAGGGGAAGGGCAAGCCCACCCACAAGGCCGAGGAGGCCCTCGTCGTCCTGCAGGAGAAGATCGATATCCTGCGTGGGCTGATGCACGGCTTCGACTACAGCGCCTTCCGGACCAAGGCTTGGCAGCTCCTCCCCGGCGCCGCCAACCACGTCCTCGGGCAGGATGATGGCAAGAAGCGCTTCGCCGATAACGTCCTAGCCGCCACCAAGGCCTTCGCACTCTGCGGTGGACTGAAGGAGGCCCTCGCCTACCGGGATGAGCTCGCTTTCCACCAGGCAGTCAAGTCGGCCCTCACTAAGCACGGCGCCCCGGACAAGAAGCTGACTGATGAGCAGAAGGAGCACGCCCTCCGCCAGATCATCGCTAAGGCGGTCGTCTCGGCCGACGTGATCGACATCTTCGCCGTCGCCGGCCTGGACAAGCCGAACATCGGCATTCTCTCCGAGGAGTTCCTGGAGGACGTGCGTCACATGAAGGAGCGCAACCTAGCGGTGGAAGTGCTGGAGCGGCTCCTGCGGGATGAGATCAAGTCACGCTTCAAGACGAACGTGGTCCAGAGCGAGAAGTTCTCGGCACTCCTAAAGGCGGCGCTCACTCGCTATCGGAACCGGGCGATCGAGACGGCCCAAGTCATCGAAGAACTGATCGAGATGGCCAAGAAGTTCAAGGAGGCGGCGCAGGCCGGCGAGCGTCTGAACCTGCGGGCGGATGAGATGGCCTTCTATGATGCCCTGGCGGCGAACGAGTCGGCGGTGCGGGAGATGGGGGATGAGCCCCTGCGGCTGATCGCCATTGCACTGACGAAGAAACTGCGGGCCTCGGTGACGGTCGACTGGGCGGTCCGGGATTCGGTGAGAGCCAAACTCCGGATCATGGTCAAGACGCTGCTGAAGCTGCACAAGTACCCGCCGGATAAGCAGGATGCGGCGATCCAGACGGTCCTGCAGCAGGCGGAGGCGCTGTCGGCGGAGTGGACGGCGAGCGCGTAATCGACGAGTCTTGCTAAATATAGAGCCCTCGGAGACGCTGACCGGCGAATCCGAGGGCTTTACGGTTATTCAGAGGAGTTTCGCCTTGAGCTCCGTTTCGAGCTCTTCTTGGACGTAGTCCAGGTGGTCGGTGCGATGATCATGCGCAAGGTGCTCTAGGAGGTCCAGCTCTAGTTTCTTCCATTCCTCATGCCCTGCAGCAGGGAGACGCTTCTGGACAGCGGTTTGCACCTCTTCGTCGTAGAGCGCCTCGAGTTGAGCCCGGGTCGTGCAACCCCTATCCTTGAACCGGGTCATCACTCGACCACGAAGGTCGTGTCGCAGATCTTGGAGTGAACCGAGTCTTGTGCGGTACCGGCCTTCCAGCCTGAAGAGGTCATTGAAGTTTTTCCCTTGCTCCTTCTGGACGGCTGTCGCACGGGGCCGGAATCCCAGTTTGAGCGTCTTCAGATCAAAATCCAGTTGCCACCGAATAACGGAATCGGCATCGTCAAAGAAGGGATGAAGCATAGGCATTAGGTGGGTCTTACCGTCGATCGTGCCGACGCGGCGTTGACCCTTTATCCCTGATTGGTTGCAGACCTTGCAACAGACGACTAGGTTTGTCCCGTGAGCAGCCAGTAGTGGGAAATAGCGTTTTGCCAGGAGATGATCAATCTCCCTACTTCCAGGGAAGTTGATCAGAGAGATATCGCAGTACGGGCACATTGGGCGCAGTTTCGTCCATGCCTTGCGATACCGCTCAGGCAGGTCGGGTGTCCCCCCATACGCGGCTTGGAAGATGGGGCTCTTATGGATCTCGGCGTAGAAAAAGTCCGCTGCTGTCGAAAGCAGGCGCTTGGTACTCTCAGCGGTCGGTCTGTAGGCGTTGGCTCCGCCAGCGAAGAAGGGTTGATAGTTACCGCCGGTCATACGCTGGTAGGCAGCCAGGATGGCTGGAAGATCGGCGCATCGGCTGAAGGAGCGTAGGAGGTCCCGCACCTTCTTGGTGAACTCGGTATCGCCTTTTAGGAGATCACCGAGCGGTGAGGGAGTGGCTGAGATCGCTTTCCCCAGTGCTTGAGGGCCGAGGTTCGCCTGTTGCAGTTGGCTTGCCCGCGTAAGGAGTTCACCGAAGCACCGGTCGGCGCCCGCCCAGAGAGAGGTGATGGAGGAGTGGTTGGGCAGTTGCCACATGGCTAGGACTCCTGCTCCTCGCGGAGTCGACGAAGCTCGCGGAAGAGCTCCAGCTTCTCTTCGGACTGAGCGAAGAGCGCATAGAGCCGCTCGGCTTCTGGCAGGTTCTGCTTCTTAATGGCCTGCTTCAGCTTCTTCATAACGGACTGGGTGAAGACCCCGCGGTAGTCATCGACACCGAACACAGACTCCAGGATCTCTGCCGGATTCCCACCGAGGGAGCGAACTGTGATCGGGGCAGACTGAATGGTGCCTTTCACGCGCTTGAGTCCGACAATGCAATCTGCGGGCAGATCGGCTGCAATCAGGGGGGAGTGGGACGCGAGGATAAACTGGGCATGGTAGGACTTGAACACGGAGACGAGCATCGCAACGAACTCTTGGATCCACTTGGGATGCAGATGGGTCTCGGGCTCATCGATCAGGATGACAGCTTCGTCCTGAACAGCGTCGAGCAACGGGAAGAAGCGGTAGAGCATGGTCCGTTCGCCCGAACTGAGGTCATTGATCGAAATGGATTCATCTTGACGAGGGAAGACCAGCCCTGGTAACGAGTACCATTGAGAACCACCGTCCCGGAGTCCTCTTAGGAGGGAATAGACCGTCTCGATTCCATCGGGGAAAGCCTCATTAACGTCTCGGACCGAGATGGTGCCCTTAACTGTACGCCGTACGGACGCTCGAAACGGCGTTTCATGAATCTCCCACTTGGCCCCGGCTGCAGTTAATAGGTTATGGACCTTTTCAGCATGAAGTTGCCGCTCAGATATCAACCGTGGATCGGATCCAAAGCGCCATTCAAATTGATAGTGAGTGGGTTCAGAGAGACCTATGTGAGATAGGATCTCGTTCGCGGCCTTACGCCGCTGGGGCTCGTTGCTGTTGATATTCTCTAGAATGCTGGCTTCAAGTCGGCGCACAGACCCGATTCTGGTCGGAGAAAGATGGATGTGATCAACAACCGGTTCAGGTCCCCTATCGGGTAAACGAGCGAAGCCATCGACGACTGCATAGGTTGACGTAATGATTCGGGGCTTACCCTGCGGTGCATAGCCATGCTCATAGGTGATATGAAATCTCGGGTGGGGTCTTCCAGCGTAGGTGAATGCCATGGTCATCGCACGGAGGAGCGTCGTTTTGCCGGTGCCGTTCTCTCCGACAATGAGACAGATCCGGAGATTGCCGAACTCTGGGTGTGTGCCATTTGGCAGTTCGAGATGAAAGTTGCGTAGCCCGGCATATCGATGAATCGTCAGGGCATCTAACATGAAGAGGGGGCCTCCGTTCATCAATTCATTAGAGACCAGCTAGTAACACAACTATATCAAAGGAGAATGGTCACAGGAAGTGGGCGATCGCATGGGAAAGGGTTCACCAAAGGGTGCGGCGGAAAGGATCCGAATTCGAGTGAGGCAGATCGAAGACGTCGATGAGCGAGAGGCATTCATCTCCGGCTGGTCTGGTGACGCCAAAGCACTGGAGTACGCCATCGCGCACGCCTGCGAGCGCGCTGCTTGGGGGTTCAACTTCCGAGGAATCGTCGATGGACCAGACGGTGAACCAACCCTGTGGCTGACGCAGGTATGGGGTGAGAAGGGGCTTCAGCCCCCGTGGAAGAGCTTGGTAGGCCACGGAGAGCAAGAGAGTGATCCGGATGCGGGTACCAATCCAAGAGGCTATGACAGCGGCCATCCCGAACCACAGTAGCAGCCGCGGCACGGCCGCACTACCGCTGCACCAGAGCAATGGTGGTCGCAAACCAAGAGTTCACGAAGGCCGCCCGGGAGCTGGCCGCGTCGAGCCAAGTCGAATTGTGGGGTCGGTCCAAACTGGTCGAGGTCGTCCTGGCCACGCAACCGCACGCGTCGTCCCCCAAACCCACCCCGATCGCTGCCACCCCCTCGTCGGCGCTAACCTGTGAGCGCTGCGGGCGCCCGATGGTCCTGCGTGAGAGCGCACGCGGCAAGTTCTGGGGCTGCTCGGGCTTCCCCAAATGCCGGCAGATCGTGCCACTCGGCCCCGAACAACGATAGCGACATCAACACCCCCGTAAGGCGCCAGCCCCACGGGGGTCTCCTCTTTACCTCTTCTTCTTCACCAGCGCCTCAAAGAACCGCCGTTGCGCCCGCAGCATCTTCGCCCTCGCCCGATCGATCGCCGCCTGCTTCTGCTCCGTACTCAGCCGCGCCCACCGGGCCCGCGCCGCCTGCAGCCGCTTCCGCGGCACCGAATCATCCAGCTTCCAGTGCTGCAAATCCAGGATCAATCGGCCATCCTCCACCGCAAACGGCAGCATCCGGATCTGCCCAAGGCTTACCTTCAGATGCTCATGCTTCGCCAGCATCGGCCCAAACGGCACCAGGCACGACCCCTCATTCTTCGCCCACTTGACCGGCACCGCCCCATCGACC